>JAUVEU010000072.1 GCA_030594645.1 Candidatus Aegiribacteria sp. | reverse complement strand
ATTAAAGTAAATGAATTAGTTAAGTAAGTTATGCCCGGCGTGACGGTACCAGTTCAGGAAGCCGCCGGCAAGTATCATTTCAATATCTCGCTCTGAAAGGTCATGGGTAACCTGAAAGCTGTTTCCCGAAGTATGATCCTTAACTGTCAGCGGTTTTCCTTCCGCAAGACCGAAGCGAGAGTTCAGTACTTCAATCTCATGCCCGGTTTCAAGGTTGTCATAATCATTTCTACTTTGAAAGAGGAGGGGAAGTATGCCGAAGTTGACCAGGTTGTCAGAGTGGATTCGTTCGAAGGAAAGAGCGAAAACAGCTTTAACTCCGAGGTGCATCGGGCAGATTGCCGCATGCTCACGACTTGAACCCTGTCCATAGCTGGAGCCGGCAACTATAAAGTTATACAAATTAACGCTGAGATTCTTCCTGCACCTCTCGGGGAATGTCGGATCGATGCCTTCAAAAACGAAATCAGAATACTTTTCGATGTTAGAGCGATAGATAAGCCGCTTTCCGGCAGGCATGATATGGTCTGTGGTTATCTTATCTCCAACCTTGATCTGAATTAATCCGGTCAGTTTTTCCGGGAGAGGGTCGTTGATGGGAGGTGGCCCGATATTAGGACCCCTGACCGGTTCGGTTTCAGGGTCATACTCATCTATGACCATACTGTCATCATCAGGGAAGGTATCCGGGATCGATATGGAGGGATACGAAATCCCAAGTGTTCTCGGATCAGTGAACTCTCCGGTTATCGCAGATGCGGCTGCTGCTTCCGGACTTACGAGATAAACCTGTGCGCTTGCAGTTCCGGATCTGCCTTCAAAGTTCCTGTTGATGGTTCTAAGTGATACAGCATCCGTCCCGGGAGCCATTCCGTTGCCGATGCAGAATCCACAGGTAGCTTCAGCCACCCGAGCACCTGAAGCAATGAGTGAAGCAAGGTGACCCGAATCCGCAATCATGGAAAGCACCTGTCTTGAACCCGGCCCGATGACAAGACTTGTATTCTCAGCTACAGTTCTGCCGCGCAGTATCTCTGCAGCCATAGCAAGATCTCTGAAAGAAGAATTCGTGCATGAACCTATGCATACCTGATCAACTGTAATTCCTGCAAGTTCAGATACGGTTGTCACATTCCCTGGAGAATACGGAGTTGCAGCCATGGGTTCAATTTCAGAAAGGTCGATTTCAATTACTCTGTCATAAATACAATCCGGGTCAGCTTTCAGCGGTTTCCATGCTTCACCGCGTCCCTGGGCAATTAAAAATTCACGTGTGATCTCATCCGAGGGGAATATTGATGTTGTTGCGCCGGTTTCTGCACCCATATTCGTGATTGTCGCTCTGTCCTGAGCGGTCAGATTCGATAAGCCATCTCCAAAATATTCAATTACTGTGCCAACATTCCCCTTTGTGGAGAGGATGGAAAGAACTTTGAGGATTATATCTTTCGCTGATACGAAATCCTGAAGTTTTCCAATTAGTTTTATACCTGTTACTATGGGGCAGGTGATCCAGAAAGGTTCTCCTGCCATTGCACTGGCAACATCAAGTCCTCCCGCCCCCATCGCGAACATACCCATACCACCGGCGGTAGGTGTGTGGCTGTCCGACCCTAGAAGTGTTTTACCCGGAACCGCGAACCGTTCGAAGTGAACCTGATGACAGATGCCGTTGCCAGCCCTGGAGAATTTAACGCCATACTTTTTAGCGATGGACTGAAGATACCTGTGGTCATCCGCATTCTCAAAACCCATCTGAACCATATTATGGTCAACATATGAGAGAGACAATTCCGTTCTGCATTTGTCTACACCCATTGCTTCAAACTGGAGAAAAGCCATAGTACCTGTAGCATCCTGTGTCAGAGTCTGATCGATTCTTATGGCAACCCTTTCTCCGGGCTCAGGTTTGCCTTCAACAATGTGTTCTCTGATGATCTTTTCAGATACTGTGAGCCCCATTATTTCCTCCAGACTAGTCTGTACATACAAAGATCCGGTTTCTGCCGGGACTATGCAATTACATCGATTCTGCGATCAACCGCTGGAAACCTGTTCTTTAAGCCAGCTTGTCTCAACAGATTTCGGTCTTGTGATAGGTTCCATCATGGCACGGGAGATCACTGCCTGTGCACACATTCCCATAGTCCTTGAGACTGCGAAAAGGACGGTGTAGTATTCGAATTCGCTCATACCATAATGATAGAGCAATGCTCCGGATCCTGCGTCGACATTGGGCCAGGGGCTCTTTGCTTTTCCATGTTCTTTCAGTACATCAGGGACAATTTGGAAAAGCCTGTGAACGAGTTGAAGAACCTCATCTTCCTCAAAGTGTTTCATACCGAATTCACAGACTGCGGTGAAGCGTGGGTCGGTGACTCTGAGAACGGCATGACCGTAGCCGGGGATAACTCTTCCTGACTCGAGAGTTTCCCAGCACTCTTCCTTTATCTGCTCATCATCGGGTACACCGCTGAACCTGTCGAGAATCCAGAGGACGAACTTTAAACATTCCTGATTGGCTAGTCCATGAAGTGGTCCTGCCAGACCGTTCAAACCTGCCGAAACAGAATAGTACAGGTCTGACAGTGCGGAGTTGACCACATGGCAGGTAAAAGCACTTACGTTTCCACCCTCATGGTCACAATGAAGGACAAGGTAGAGTCGCATCATATCCTCAAAAACAGAATCATTTTCACTTAAGCCAAGCATGTGTGCGAAGTTACCGCCCCAGTCAAGTTTGGAATTTCTGGGAATGCGCGGTCCTTTGTCAAATCTCATACGGTAGATACCCGCAGCTATTTCCGGAATTCTTGCCAGGATGATAAGAGCGTCTTCAAGTGTTGATTCCCAGTAATTGGGCTTCTTAACGCCTGAATCATACGCTATTTTGAATCTGGATTCCCTCTGCATTGAGAGAATAGCAAGGCTGAGCATTGCCATGGGATGTGAGTTCTTTGGCATTGCTTCAAGAACATTCCAGACATAAGCCGGTACTTCAGACCTTTCATTGTATTCCTCCTGCAGTTTGGCGAGAGCTGCTTCATCGGGCAGTTCGCCCGTTATGAGAAGGAAGAATATTTCCTCGGGTATCCTGTCGGTCAGTTCAAGAATGGGTATTCCGCGAACAATGAGGCCACTATCAGGGTCAACGAAAGATGTATTACAGAGCAAACCTTTAATTCCGCGGAGTCCGCCATATACCTGACTCAGCTTCACGTCAGAGACAATATGATCACCGTGTTCGGCAACAGTTTCGCGAGCTTCTTCACGCCACGCAGGGATCTTTCTGCGAAGAATATTTCTCAAATTTGCCATTCGCTCCTCCTTAGTATCAAGCTTAAATCAGATATTGACAATTCATTATAATATTGATTATTCAGAAAACAAGGAGGTCCAAAGTGTCCAAATTCAGAAAAGTGAATATTCCAGAAGGTGATCTCATAGAGATAAAGAACGGTAAACCGGTCATCGGTGATCATCCGATCATCGGGTATCTCAGGGGTGATGGAATCGGTCTTGATATCACACCGGTTATGCAGAATGTTGTTGATAAGGCTGTGAATATAGCCTATGACGGAACAAGGAAGATTGCCTGGTGTCCGCTGTATGCGGGACTACAGGGACTTCAACACTATGGAAGTGAATTTCCGGATGAGACAGTAGAGGCCATCAGACATCTGAAGGTTGCAATTAAAGGTCCCTATACGACTCCGATAGGTGAAGAAACTCATGTTTGTCTGTATTGCGCTCACCAGCAGTATCATCCCGGAAAATGTGATAAATGCGGGAAAGATGATGGTGTTTGCGAGCGGTTCCGTTCCATCAATGTTCGCTTTCGCCAGCATCTTGATCTTTTTGCATGCGTCCGTCCTGTCAGATATTTCAAAGGAGTCCCATCTCCGAACAAATATGCAGATAAAGTTGATTTCATGCTTTTCCGCGAAAACACCGAAGATGTTTATGCAGGGTTTGATTTTGAACGCGGGAGTGATACCGCGCTTGCGATCATTGAACTCATCAAAGAAAAGACGGGCAGACAGATCCGCACCGATTCCGGTATCGGTGTGAAACCGATTTCCGTCTTTGGTACGGAAAGGCTTGTACGGAAAGCGATACAATGGGCAGTTGACCATGATCTTCCATCGGTCACTCTGGTCCATAAGGGCAATATCATGAAATTCACGGAAGGTTCATTCTGCAAATGGGGTTATGAACTCGCAAAGCGGGAATTCGGTGATGTTACCATTACTGAGAAAGAACTCTGGGATGAATTCAATGGAGAAATGCCCGAAGGAAAAATCCTGATAAAGGACAGGATTGCCGATTCGATCTTCCAGCAGATCCAGACCCGTCCGGAGGAATATTCTGTACTTGCTCTTCCGAACCTGAACGGTGACTATTTATCTGATGCATCGATAGCTCTTGTCGGTGGATTAGGACTTGGTCCTGGAGCGAACATGTCGGATGATATCGCTCTTTTTGAAGCTACTCACGGGACCGCACCAAAATATACGGGTATGGATAAGGTCAATCCCGGTTCATTGCTGTTATCAGCAGTTATGATGCTTGAGTATATGGGCTGGGGAGAAGCTGCGAACATGATAAAGCGCGGAATGGAGAGATCGATAATTGACGGTTTTGTTACATACGATCTTGCTCGACTGATGAAGAGGGAAGGCAGAGAGGATGTTACCGAGGTATCCTGTTCAAACTTCGGGAACTCAATTATTGAGCGTATGTGATCTGCACTATTCCGGTATTCTGGTGCCGGGGCTAACATCTTAACATTCGGCGCCATTTATTAGGATTTTATACTATTTTGCACAATAATGTGAATGAATTAGTTAAGTAAGTTATGCCCGGCGTGGAGCGATGTTTGACTGCGTGTGTTTCGGTCAGTATGATTATTTTCAGGCACAAATATTGAGAGATTAGGAGAATGAAAGACAGCCTGGGAGCGAATTGGAGCATGGCAGGAAATCGAATTTCCTATTGCTTAACACATTCTGGAGGTATGATATCATGTTGAAGAAAACAGTTTTGACAGTTTTCATTCTGGTCATATTCGCAAGCATTGCAATTGCTGACCAGGATACGCTCTACCCGTCTGATGACGCCGATGTATGGCAGGACACTCCCGATGCTAATAGAGGCACTGAACAAAATTTCCAGGTCGGTTGCATTTCAACTGAAGATTGGCGAAATGTTCTTATTAAATTCGACCTGTCCGCCTATTCCGGGGTAACTATCAATAACGCTACTATACGGTTAACGGTTTTTGCCTCATATGGTGATTTCCCGACGGATGAAATCTATATTGCCCGGAATGACGCTGATTGGGACGAGTTGATTGTAACCTGGAATAACAAACCTGGTTTTGCTGAGTATACCCCCATAACCGCACCGTCAATCTTAGACTGGTGGGAAATCGATGTAACGGGTTGGGTTCAGAATATCGTGGATGGGACCGATCCTAACTACGGTTTTCAAATATATCAGGACGATACAGACTATGCAGGATTTTCTATGAGAACGAAGGAGGGTACGATCAGTCCGGAGCTGGTGTTGGAGTATGTGCCGGTTTCCCTCGAACACACAACTTTCGGCAGGATAAAATCTCTATTTAATTAGTGTTTGGTTGAGAAGAAAAAGTAAGTTATGCCCGGCGTGGGAATATCCAAAATATCCAATATCCTACAACACAACAAATCGACTTACTGTCACAAAGTCTGGAGACAGCACTCGAACAAAGTAGAGTCCCGGTTGAAGACCATTGAGAAAAAGGCTGTGTTGACCCCGATTGTAATTTCTGCTTGATCTGTTGAGAACCCTGCCGGAAATGTCGTAAACATTGAAATTTGTTCTGGAATTCACAGAGATGGTGAAGATGATTTCTACACTTCCAAAGGAAGGGTTGGGAGATACAGACAGCCCTGACACCACCGAGCCAGCACCTGAATCAGGCGACTCAATTTGCTGGAAGTCATCCAGTCTATGAATTCCACCGCCATAAGTCGAGGTAAGTAAGGCAGATCCACAGAGAGCCATTGGAGAGTTACCGTATACATTGTCTACAGGAAGATTACCGGTAATGTCTTCCCAGGTATTTCCAAGATCGGGAGTTTGCCATACTCCACCATGCATTACAAATGTTGTATCAACTTCCGCACCATTCAGCCCTGCGTATAAAACATCACCGACGAAAAGAAGATCAGCCACATTGACCGGCCTCTCCCAGTTGCCCGAGATGTCTTCAATGGAAGTAGCTGTTACCCGGAAGATCTCTCCGGTTTCGGTTCCGGTGAACAAGTCACCCTCATTCCATTCAAGGGACATCAGGTTATAAGACGACAAACCCCTGAGGCTCCATGATTGCCCCTGATCAGTACTGATATAGAGACCCTGAGTTGAGGCTGCGTAAAAAGTATCCGACTGCGTAACATGCAGTAACCGTGGACAGACCTCCGGCAGTACCAGCTCGAAACTCCCCCCACTGTCAGTACTCCGGTAAACACCCAGTGTAGACTGCTCAATATCCCACTCGGAAAGCAGAAGAACCGATGGATCGTCGTCATTCACTGCCAGATCAAAAACGATCTTGTCTCCCTCTCTGATGGCTTGCCATGTAGAGAAACCGTCATCTGATCTGTACGCGCCTTTGCGGAAAGTACCGCAGTACATAATATCGGAACTGCCTGGACTGAAGTGGACAAAAAGGCAGTGAGCTTCAGGCCCCAGCCTGCTCCAGGTTTGACCTCCGTCAGTGGTTCTGGAAAGAGAAGGTAAATTCATAATTTGCGTGTAACTACCCAGATTGGCGGCGAATATGCGATCCGGATCCGATGAATCAACTGCCAGACCGCAGAAATAACCCGACTGAGGAGACGATGGTAATTCAGACCAGCTCTGTGCGGCGTTCTCAGATACAAAGATCGGACTGTTGGCAAACGCGCCACAGTATATCAAATCTTCTTCGGCGGTAACTCCCATTATCATCAAGTCATTGGGAAGGGGCGGTGACACCACATCAACCCATTCTCCGGAGGAGGCTGTGTATTTAATGAATCCGGGAAAGTCACAGGCATAGATTTCCATATCGGGAGACACGCGGGCTATGGACAAATCTGCGGTGTAGTAAGAGGAATAGCTAAATTCAAAACTTGCTCCGTAATCCTGGCTGAGATAGATGCCGTAGGGATTGACTGCTGCAACCACCACATTGGCCATACTCTCCAGCTGCCAGATATATCCATCGGTCGGAATACTCGATACCTGTGTCCAGGTGGTTCCGTCCAAGGATCGGTACAGGCCCTGTTCCGCCAGTCCGGCAAGCAGTGATCCATCATCACATCTGCACATAGTAAGAGCGGTAAACCCCTGCAGACCACTTGCTGCCCATGTTAGACCTCCATTAACCGATTTGTATATCCCGTCACCCGGCTTCGGCGGGTCTCCATACCTGTCCAGCCCGGTGCTGATATAAAGCGAATCCCCATCCGGTGAAGCAATAACCAGCCTGGACACCATTCTGGAAGCCTGCGTTACAAGACCTTCAGTGATCTGCTGCCAGTTCTGACCACCATCTTCGGATTTCAGAATACCGTATCTTCCGTATGGATCGCAGATATAAACCATGTCAGGATTAGAGGGATCCAGCTCGATGTGCCATGCCGTCATGTCCGGCCAATCCGCAGTCATAAGATTCCATGTCTGTCCCCCGTCAGTGGTTTTCCATAAACCCCCGGAGTCGTCACTCCCAGCATAAATCACCTGAGGATCCTGTGGATGAACAATAAAATCCTTGAAGTACCCCCCCTGCGGTCCCATCTGTTCCCAGTGGTACGGAAATGCGTAGACCGGCAACACTAATACAAGCAGGCATGCAACCTGGTATACAGAAACCCTTTGACTGTTCATATTACCTGTTCCTTTTAAGCTAACTTCTATTATATGACATGGGGATTTCAATTGGCAAACACGACGAATGTCTGCAGTCATTTTCTGAGAATGCCGGAATTTCTGAGAATTTGATCAACTGGCGGAGAATTTTGAACCGGGTGATAACCTTCTTCGTACCGGAATATCGTGAGAATGAGTGAATTCCAGGAGATTTCGGTAAAAGCACGACCGCAGCGCACCGCTGAGGTTCTTCCGATTGTGGTGCGCTGCTCTCCACCTCCGCTCTGCGGTTATCACAACTTATGCTATGCTCATAAACTCCGCCAACCACTCCGCTCCGGTTCTGTCGGTCGCCCCACACATCACGTAAGAATCATGGTGATCCGGTCATGAATGTATGCTTCATCTTATGTGAATAACGGATCATGATTGGTACAGCACCTGACCAGAGGTTGGGCTGTCAGGCGCTTCACCTTTCACCGGGAGGTGATTGGTGGGCGCTTTCTGTGGATTTCCCCAGGACCACAAGGCTTCTGGCTGCGCTGGTTTCTGCGTATACCCGGACGAATACAAACCCAGACAGCCGAAGAACACTCCATTATTCCGACTGCTGGATTGCCATTACGAAGAGTTCAGGGATATATACGACACGCGATTCACGAAGCGCTATGGATACTGGCGCCCCGTCACCGATGAAGTTGTAGAGAAGTATCTCAGGTGTGGAGATCCTCACTACGGTTTTGCAAGAATCAGATGCAAAGACTGCGGCGCTGAGTATCTGAGGGCCTTTTCCTGCAAGTGCAGAGGGTTCTACCCGTCCTGCTCGAAGAGGAAGTCATGGGATTCCGGAAAATCCATTGTCCTATTGCTTTTTTATATTTTGCAGTAGACGGATCATAATAATAGTAAGACATTAATGTAGACTACATTTTGTGTTAAGATATATGAGATGTAAGAAGGAGAACTGTACCGTAAGTGGTTGTGTTTTCCGAAATAGTTAAATTCATATTTTTTATCAGAAGAGAGTAATTTTATGAGAATTATAGAATGTACTTTGGAAAGGCTGAGAGAAGCTTCGGAGTTTGCTTACGCTAGAAATAAGTTTGAAGCATATAGATGCAGACCATTTTCATTGACTGAAACATTAGAGCAAATTGAAGAGTCATACGAAAATTGTATTAATAGAGAGTATCATGAAGTTTTACTACAATATGAAAATGATAAATTAGTGGGTGTTACTGGTGTCTACTGGATGGTTGAAGATAAATACCTTTCAATTTCAAGAGGAATATTTGCAGAAGGAGACTACTTCAACATTGCTGATGGATTTATGGATTATCTGAAAAGCAAATTCAAAGGTTACAAATTATATATTAATACAGCAAAGGAACATAAGAAATCACTGGAATTTTATAATATGAATAAATTTGAGATGCTTGAAGATGCAGTGTTATATGATCTCTATGATTTTTCTGATGGTCGTATGATTGGTGAAATTGAAGAAATCAATAATGGAAACAGAGACTCGATTTTTAATTATTTAGAGACTGTTATAACTGAAGATACATATTGGAATATTGAAAGACTAAGTAAAAATCTATCAAAATTTATAGTCTTGGGATACTTTGATTCAGGCATAAAGGGTGCATTATATGCACAGATTTATAAGGATAATTCGGTTGAAATATTCGCTATACTGTCTGAAACATCAAATGTAAAACGTTCTCTTTTAAATGCACTGACTTATGTGTGTGATAAAATCAAAACTAATAGGCTAATACTTTATACAGAAGATAAAGAAGAAGTTGAAATGGCAGTAGAAATGGGGTATCAATATTATGATTCAAATGTTTGTTATTTAAAAGAGATGTGATAATTCTTGTCTCTTTCTCAAAGCATACTCATTTCAAAACACCACAAGGTTTGTGGTGTATTTGCATAGATGTCTATTCGCCACATTGAATGTGGTGAATCTTCATTTTCCATTCGTAAATATGGTGCAGAACTCTTAAAGATATGAGGATGTTTCACTCCAATTAGACAAAACATCCTTTATGCAAAATACTGATTGATAAGCAAAACGAGATTCGTCACTCACTGCGTGACGATTTAGGCTTCAAAGCGAAAGGAATTTGATCAACTGGCGGAGAGGGAGGGATTTCCTTCGACTCGCTGCCGCTCGCTCAGGATAAATTCACCCTACAGGTTCGAGGATCCAAATCCGTCTATGTGTATTTGATAATGGCGGAGAATTTTGAATTGGGTGATAACCTTCTTTGTGCCGGAATATCGTGAGAATGAGTGATCTTCTGGAGATTTCGGTTAAAAGCTGCTCTCCACCTCCGCTCCGCGGAATTCTTGCCCTTTCTGAAGCTCGGCCTGCTGGACGACCGTGGTTTTCTCCCGTTCGCCGAGCAATACTCCGAAAAGCTGTCCCTCCCGACGATACTCCTCGAAGACGTTAACTGGGGCTGTCTCGCTGAGGGCTACGGAGACAGGCAAAAGAATCATGTCTATCACCTCATGAGCATCTCGAGGCAGACACCGGCATATCCGGTGCTGCAGCAAAAAGCTGGTGATTTATGCAGGTAAAACCTGGCTCTTCTATTATCGCTGATGAAGCATGTGAGGAGTGCCGGAGAATCCCCGTGGGTCGGTGATCCTGTTTTATCTCCTTACCACGAAGGTGCGTGTCTCTGAACGATCACCTGACTTCAGCCTGCAGAAGTAGATGCCTGCTGCGAGATCCGATGTGTCGTATTGCATTTCACCGATACCGGTAACGATAGGTATCTCTTCGAGAAGCCTGCCTTGAAGATCGTATATCCTGATCTCAGCTCTTGTATCGCAAGTAACATTGAAGGAGATAGTCAGCAAGCCTGCGCATGGAATGGGAGAAATTTTGAGGATTCCATCTGCGACAGCGACTGATGAGTGCTCCTCAACAGGGGTCTGACTGAAGTAATACACCCCCATGTCTGTGATTGTCCCGTCCGGATCGTACGGGAAAGCTGGGTCGCCAGCGTCAATACAGGGTGAGCCTGCGGTAAGGTGGAAATCGTTGTTCAAGGTGTCAACATACATCGGGTCCATGAAGATGTTGTAGTAGCAATCACAGGAATCTGCGTTGTAGTTTACCCTGTCGAGCACGCCGAAACCGGCTGGCACATTACCAACTATAGGACTGCCATCATTGTTGTAGAAATCGGAGTATTCAACCGTAAGAGTGCCCTGATTGTAGATACTGCCATCAGTACCATAATTGTTGGAAACAATTGTGTTATTAATGTTGGTTATAGGGTTGCCCTTAAGCCAAATCGCGTTTGAGGAACCGTTCCAGGCAGTGTTACGATCGATTGTGCAGTGATCGATAGTCAGGCTGCCCGTTCCGTTGATAGTGATGGCTCCACCACCCGGATCGCTGAAGTTATCGTAAAAAGTGCAATAGGAAAGACTCGCGTTCCCGCCATCAAAACAAACTCCAGCCCCCCCAATGATAGGGGCAAAGTTGCAATATGATGTATCGCCATTGAACGTACAATTGGTCAGAGTATGCGATCCGTTATAGCAGTAAATCCCTCCTCCCGCACCATAGGATAAGCAGTTACTGATCGTGCAATTGATGAGGGTAATATCCCCTTCATCTGACCGGATTCCTGCACCACAGTAGTCATCTGTCCAGACATCACTGATCGTGCAGTCGGTCATTGTAAGGTTGCCCTTATCCTTCCAAATCCCGTTTCCTCCGTTGAAATTGCTGAGAGTGCAGCCATTTATGGTACAATTAGCGGTGCTGCTCCACCAGATCCCCATTCTTCCACCTGTTATAAGGCAATCTGAAATAGATGGATTACTGCTATCATATACCCGAATGTTCGGACCCCATTGATCACCGGCAATCCTGCAATGGGAGATCACTGGATCCGAGTTATACATGCAGTAGATCTGACTGAAGATCCAGGCAGTATTACCGAAAGAGCAGTAGTCCAGGTGGCTGCAATCCTGAGCGTTATCGAATCTAAGCCCGTACCAACCTGTTACACTGGTATCATGGTCAAGATAAATAGAATCGGATTCCGTACCTATTGCCTCGAGCAAGCCATTTACCGTGAAAGTAAAGATCATAAAATACACCTCTACACCCGGCTCGATGATCAGGGTGTCACTCGATTGTACCGTGATATCCCCTGTGATATAATATGGAGAGTTTGCCTGATACCAGGTACCGGATACATCACCACCTGGAATTGTATCCGCTGATACTGAGGATACGAGCGTAAATGTTCCGGGAAGAGTATCAACCGAAGAGAATAACAGAGATGCTGTGAGAGAGAAGAGATAGATAAAGAACCTTTTACTATTGTTCATGGCAACTCCCCTTTTGCTTTTACTGCCACGGTAATTTGCAGCAGTAGAAAATCGCTGCCGGTCAGCCTCCTTTTATAATACATATCAAAGCAATAATATAATTGACTATACAAATCATTTAACAGCCCATATATCCATATGTCCACAACAATCCACACTTATAACTTTAGAAAAAATCATATCGACTTAAAGAGGTACTGTCAAGAGTTGTGTATGAGCGTTCCTTCCAGGGTTTCCATTCATGCTGCCTGAGACTCGATTCTATCAATGAATTCAATCCTTTGTAGATCTTTCCGGGAATCTGGTGATCTGGCGGAGAGGGAGGGATTCCCTTCGACTCGCTACCGCTCGCTCAGGGTAAATTCACCCTTCATGTTCGAGGGTCCAAATCAAAATGGTGTAACATTGAAACTGGCGG
>JAUVEU010000110.1 GCA_030594645.1 Candidatus Aegiribacteria sp. | reverse complement strand
CGTCACTTGCGACACTTATATTGATCAGTGTGAGCTAGTCTCTTGAAGTTCTAGAGTAACAGAATTCGCAATTTGACAATGATACGTACATAATGTACATTACGTACAGATGGCGAAAGGAAGGAACAAATGCCTGAAACTATTTCGACTGCCGATGCAAGAATGAATTTTTCGGATATCATAAATAAGGTTGCTTACGGTAATGAACCAATCGTATTGACTCGAAGAGGTAAGAGCATTGCTGCGATTGTTTCCATTGCTGAACTTGAGTTACTTCAAAGGATCGAAGAACATCTGGATGTTGAAGATGCTAAAGCGGCTTTAGCTGAGCCTGGCGAAAATATCTCAGCTGAAGAAGTGTGGAAAACTCTAGGTATCTGATCAGTGACGTATTCCATTGAATTCAGACCTGCTGCTCTGAAAAATCTTAAACGGTTTCCAAAACGTGACTTAGTTCGAATCAGGAAGAGAATTGAGAAGCTTGGAAATAATCTGCCTGACTCGAAAATAACCAAAATGAGAGGGAAGAATTCTTTTCATAGAGTTCGCTCTGGAGATTATCGAATTATCTATGAGATACATTCAGCTAGATTGGTCATTCTTATAGTTAAGGTTGGTCATCGCAGGGATGTTTACAGAAATCTCACTTAGGTTTTTCGTATTCTACAGAAAAGAGTTACTTGTGCAGGAGTAAATTTCGATGGTGATTCCTCCTCTCCTACAACATGTCATCGAAATAATTGACAAGCTTCCAGCAGCCACCCTCGATAAAGAGTTCAATATTATACACACTGCCATCAATGGTAACCGGCACAACTGCTGTCTCACCGTCAATAATCGCATCGCCTATCTCTATCGTAGCTGAGCTGAAGTCTGGTAATTCAGTATCGAACCTGAGGTATACCGATAAGATGTCACCAGCTGTCATACACTCAACCTCTTCTGCAGTGATATCAACTCCCATTTCAGCAAATATGTCTACCGTAAGATCAGGATTCCACTCATGAAGCACAAGAAGACCCAGGAGCTCTTCAAACCCCTCATTCGGCGCACAGGTGATGAACAAATGTCCGTTCGCATTATTGCACGCGTCCACGTAATTCTTCACTACCATCTCCGGTGTTCTCAATACTCTCGCAAGGCGGAAGCCCACGTTGCTGAAACGATTTCTGAAAACGCTATAGTTCCGATCTGCCGATCGGCAGTGGAGGGCGATGAAAGTCACGCAACCACAACGGTCAACCCTTATGGAATCCCTTCTGCTAACCCAGGCGCTGCCGTCTGACGGCGCGCCGGAATAACTGTCATGATAGGTATCTTCGCACCATTCCGAAAGGTTGCCGCTTATGTCATACAATCCCCATTGGTTTGGTTCCTTCTGAGCCACAGGGTGAGCAATATCATTAGAGTTATCTTCGTACCAGCAGTATTTGCTGATTACATTGGGAGATGACGAATCTCCCCAGTAGTAGGCGGTTGTTGTTCCTGCGCGGCATGCGGATTCCCATTCCGCTTCCGAGGGAAGACGATAAATGTAAGCCGGATCCAGAACATTCATAGCTGCAGCGAATCTCTGACAATCATCCCATGATACTAAGTACATCGGATAATAGTATCCCTCTCCGCTCAGACTCCATTCGGGATTTGCCATATCCCGAATGTGCCTGAGATCAGTTCCCATAACTTCGAGCCACATCCCCTGTGTAACCTCCGTGGTCATCAGCTCGAATGCGCTGATCTCAACTCTGTGCTGAGGTCCTTCATCAATGCGTCGACCAGCCTCCGAGGAAGGGGTACCCATCAGAAACCATCCTGAAGGGATATGCGCGAATTCCATTTCTTCAACAGATCCCGAAGAAACTTCTACTGCTTCAATGTTAATCGTGATCTCTGATATCTCAGGCAGCTGAGCCAATCTTTCATGAACGTAATCTGGAATCTGATGTGTCAATTCCCGGTCGATCATCATCTCCCGATAGATGCTGTAGTGCTCTCCCGACTCGACAGTTTCACCAAGCGCCCATAGGACATCTGCTATGTTGATATGAGCAACCATCCGTTCCGGTTTCAGATCAAGAACCTTTCTTAGAACGATCAGGGAATTGTCGAGATCATCTGTCTGTTCAAGGTAGTACGCGTAGTTATTCATTATCATTGCATACTCGCCCAAACCCATGTAATTCGCATAATTACATCCAACATAGTCCAGACTGTCCGTGAATGCAGTAAACCATTCCCTATCAGTATGAATAAACTCGGCAAGATCCCCGAAGAGACTCACAGCTTCCTCGTAATTACCCTCAACCTCGGCATCCCCGGCAGTCCTGTTGATGTTTCTAAGCAATCGGGCGATCATTTCATCTGAACCGTAATAGTTACCGGGATAGAACATATTGTTCAGTTCATCTATTGCTTCCTTGATATTCCCTTCAGTCAGAAGGCTGTCTACTCTCTCCATCGCCTCCAGAGATGGATCTCTTGAATAGTATCGTAGAAAATCAAGTGATTTCTCCTCGATATTCCATCGATAACAGCCTATGCAGTATCTCGCAGAGCCAGGCATCTGGAATTGGAGATGAATTTCATCATCATCTTCAACATACTTAGAAAATGATTTTGCGAAATTGTATTCTCCTCTGTAACCACCTGTTGCGAGTAGAAAGGGAATATCGGTATCAGCAGATATTCCCAGAAGAAAAATATCCAATGAGTCAATCTCAACTTCAATACCAGTAATCTGAAGTTCGTAGATGTCATCCGGCAGGTTGCCCGAATCGTAATAGTACACTTTTGGCAAGTCACATAAATAAGCCGTATTCCAATGCTCCAGTAACTCACCGGTAATCGGCTGATATTCAATCTGACTCCAGGCGATAGATACAATGAACAGAAGTGCTGTAATAAATACTCTTCTCATCATATTTGATCTCCTTGAATTGTTATGGCAAAAATGATCAAAGATTTCATCAGTACCCCTTTACCACTCTTCCGGATCGGTGGGGATGATTGTCCTGAGAAGCACCAGTTCATTCGATACTCTATCATTACCGGCAATCAGAAACTCGCACTCCAGCGGATTTGTCTCTATGATGTTATAGAACATATTTGCCAGATCGGTTTCGAGTATTACCAGTTTCTGAAGGTCTCCCGTATCATTCAAAGCGGCGATGAACGGCATGCGTTGCCCCCGGAATGGGGAATCAAAACCTTCTGAATCCATAATCGTTGCCGTAGAACCTACGGCGACTATCAGACCCGAAGATGTCTCGATGACATCGTGAACGGTGGCATATCCGAGGGCGCAGCCTGTTGTCTTCCACAACGGATTGCCGGTATTACCATCCAGAAGGCACACAAACCAGGTATTTGGGTCGGTATACGAATGAAAGACGCTTCCACCGACAAGAATATCACCGCTGGATGTATTCCTGAGTGACCAGACCTGCGGATGTTCTTCGCCGACAGGCTCGGGCAGGTCCAGCAGGTAATCTGTTCCCAGAGAGTAGTGGCATATCATCCTGCCAGCGGATGATATTCTGTGAATTTCCACGTAGATGTCGTAGCAGTCTGGGGGGTTGTATATCAGATATCCGCCATCCGGTAGCTCCGTTGCTTGCGGAATGCAGTGATATTCGTTCGTTCCTTCGAGAAAGCATGTCCATAGAGTGTCATGTTGCTCTGTTCGGACGATCAAAGACTTTTCTCTCAATCCTCCAAGCTGGGAAGTACTCAGGAAGAGTCGGTTATCAGGTATGTTCTCGTCACATGATATCGGACGTCCGGTCGAATCGATTACAATCGTCCAGGATTTTATTGGATAACGGATGAATGAAAAATCACGGCTTGCTAAAATTCTCATTTCCCCGGATTCTATAAACTGAAAACTGTCGATATTGACAGGGTTCCAGCTATCCATTTCTAAAGGACATAAATACTCCGAAATGATTTCAAGTGGCGCCGATTGTACTGATGTTGCGAGCAGAAGTAAAAACCCAACCGATATTAGTTTCATAAGCTAACCCTTCATGATGATCATTGATCATAACGATGGATAGTAACCCTTACCCACGTCAGGAATACGATTCCCATTTCTGTAGATAATTCAGTAAAAGGAATCGGTGTACTAGTAAAAATCACGGTTTGTGATAACACCCGGATACAGGATATACATAAGCAAATATCCTCTTCATGATCACTTCATTGAAGTGGCCTCGTTTTTGTGGACAGCTTGATCTGGTTTTGTGTTAGACTCAGGCTGCTTCATCGGTTTCTTTTTCTCTATTGAAGTATACATCATCCGGGGTTAACTTACCCAGAGATGAGTGTTTCCTTTTCTCGTTGTACCAGTTCAGGTACTCGTTCAACTCTCTACGCGCCTCCACCATATCAACATAGCTTTTCAAATAAACCTCCTCATATTTGACCGTTCTCCAGAGACGTTCCACCATGACATTGTCCAGAGCCCTGCCCCTGCCGTTCATGCTGATACGGATATTTGCCTCCTGAAGCACTCCAATAAACTCCTTCCCGGTATACTGACTGCCCTGGTCAGTGTTGAAGATCTCGGGCTTCCCATACAGCGTTATAGCTTCTCTGAGAGCCTCCACACAGAAGGACGAATCAAGGGTGTTGGACAGGCGCCAGGAGAGTACCTTACGACTGTACCAGTCCATGATCACCGTCAGGTAACACCAGCCTCTGGGCATTCGTAAATAGGTTATATCCGAAGCCCAGACCTGATTCGGCCGACTGATCGACTTCCCTCTGAGAAGATAAGGATAATGTACATGATCCTTCCCCGGTTTACTGGTATTTGGTCGAGGACTCAGTGTCTCAAGGCCCATCATCCCCATCAACCGGCGGATCCGACGACGGCTGGTGCATAATCCCCTTTCTCGCAACTCATCTTTGATGCGGCGGGCTCCGAAGAAGGGATGGGCAGTGTAAATCTCATCTATAGCGGACATCAGTATCACTGTATTCTCTTTTCGCTTCCGTAAGGGCTTACGGTAGTAGCTGGATCGGTTAAGACCAAGCAGCGTGCATTGCCGAACAATACTGAGATCGGGATGACTTTCATCTACGATCGCTCTTTTTGCTCGTACCGAGGATGGCATCAGCTTTTTTTTTCAACCACTCAAGCTCAACCCTGGTCTGGCCCAACTGACGGTGAGCTTCATCAAGCTCCCGCTGAAGCTCCGATTCCCTGTCCCTGGATGAACCCTTGGAAAACACCTCCGAAGCTCCCTCTAAAAACTCTCGCTTCCATCTGCTGATCTGATTTGGGTGTACCCCGAAAATGCTGGATAACTCTGCAAGGGTCTTTTCGCCCTTGAGCGCTGCAAGTGCTACTTTGGCCTTGAATGAGGCACTGTGTCGCTTCTTCGGCATGGCTTCTCCTCTCTGAAGACATACCTAATTCTAACACATATACCTGTCCACTTTCACGGCACCACTTCATCTTTCCATATTTGACCAACGATTCCTAACTGAAACTGACTATACCCAACGAAACAATCCCATGTCAACAGGATAATAACCTAAAAACACCTTAAAACTGCGCATAAGAACACATATTTGTTCCGATTGCTGGATACCCATTTCAATGAATTCATGTAGGAGTATGACGTACGCTTCTCTAAACGCTATGGTTACTTGCGCCCTGTCCTCGATGAAGTAGTTGGGAAGTATCTCATGTATGGATTGCTCCGAAGATGCTCTGGCTGCACTTTCTGCATCGCAGGAAACTCTTCACCGGTCTTGAGATAAAGGCTGGATGAGAAATTAGCTTCCCGGTGTAAGGTATACACTGCTGAAGCTTGAGTAGCCCCTTTAATTATTCTGCAACTTTATTTCACTAATAAGCTGCCCGTCCCAGTAATCACCTAGAACTTCTATTTTCCGCGTTTTTTCTCTCTAGTATTTTCAGAATACACAACCATCCAATGGAAATGCACATGTATTTCGTAGTTCTGTCAATTCTGTCATAAGGTAATCAATAAAAAAGCAACCCATTACAATCACATTTCTCATGAAGAAACCGCTTGGGCGAGAAAGCCTCCTGCCCTCTTTCATTGCACGCATACAGCACACTCTGAATCCGATAGAACAGTATTACTGACCTTTTCAGTAAACTTCGGTTCACTCCACCGATGGATGCACTTTCCATAATCAGGCTCAAATTGCAACTCTTGACCAATACTCGGGAAAACCGATGTTCTTCTGACGGAGATTAGATATGAGTCTTGAAAAAACACTTGCTGTGCTGAGAAAGCTGAAGCCTTTGCTCAAAGAACGTTTTGGGATCATAAGACTTGGTGTCTTCGGTTCTGTGGCTCGTAATGAAGCCGAAAAAGACAGCGATGTTGATATTGTTGTTGAAATGCCTCCAGATCTTTACGCAATGGTCCATGCAAAGGAACAGCTAGAAGAAGCCCTTCATACACCTGTGGATCTGGTTCGATACAGGAGCAGAATGAATGCTTTATTGAAGGAGCGCATTGAACGGGAAGCAATTTATGTCTGATGTAAGACTATTGGAAGACCATATCTTAGAACTGAAACACGCAATAGCAGATACTCTGACAAAACTGAAGCTGGAATAGCCCCTATTCTCATAAATCTGACCAGGCAGTATTAATAGTGAAGCCAATAAACACTGTGTTCTACCTTTCAATAAGAAAAGCCTCGCCTTGTCATATGATAACATATTTGTTATTATATGCATATGAAATGGCAAATCAATTATTACAACCAAAGACTTGAAGATGAGATTCTCAGGTTACCAGCAGGTTTACTTGCCAGATACTTACGGCTCACAGATCT
>JAUVEU010000129.1 GCA_030594645.1 Candidatus Aegiribacteria sp. | reverse complement strand
AAAAGAGAGCTCCGGCAAACGCACCCATCAATAATAAAATACACAGTACGGAGTATGGGAATAGATTAATCGCCCCCATGTTGGAGAATTCCATGCCCAGCAGGTTGAATAGGTTGTCCCCCCAGTTCTTGATCCCCCCTGAAGCACCCCAGGGCTTCAGAACAATGAAGAGGCAGATGTTTCCCACACCGAGCAGTATTCCACCCACCCACATAGGCCATGATTTAGAGAAGAAGATATCGAACAGTTCGCGCAGACTTCCTTTTTTCTTCGAACCGGATTCACTCATTGTTATCTCCTTAGATAATCAAGCAGTCTTCAGAGGCAATTCGATCCCCTCTACGCCGCTCGGACATGATGAATTGTGAACCTATTCTCCGCGACGGATGAAGAATGTAAACCCGTCTTCGACCTCGACTACCTCAAGAAGACTGTTGCCCGTCCTCTCGCACCAGGCTGGCACATCATCCTTTGAGCCAGGATCAGTACCATACATTTCGATTACTTTTCCAGCCTCAAGTTTCTTGATGGCCATCGCGAGCTTCAAAATCGGCATAGGGCACGACAACCCCTTGCAATCCAGAATCACATCACCTTTCATAGTTCCCCCTTTCTTGTTCAATTCATATTACAACGATTTAGCATACACAGAAAGAACTTGCACTTATATGAATTACAAATTTTAACATCACGGGAATCATTGTCAAGTCTCGGAAAGTAAGTTCACAGAATGACTGAATTACTCAAGGCGGATGGTCCTGAATGCCTGCACCTTCTAATGATGCCTGGACAGCTTGTGAATCTGTTTATGATTCCCGGGTTTGTAACTCTGCCGCTCTGTGGTAGTATTGTAGCTTAGTCGAAAGTGCCCGGACGATGCTGAAACAGCGTACAATTCTCGGATGGGAGATTCAATGTCATACATGGGTACGGGCAGGGGTAGAAAATTCAGGGTATTACTCGTCTGCGCTCTGCTCATGATAATAGCAGGAGGGTTCCTCGGATACAGATACAGAGGAGCTATCAGGCTGAAAATGCTCGACATACTCCACTCCTTCGATGACGAACCAGCACTGCCGGACTCCTTTGCATGGATGGACGACATGCCGCCGGGCTGCTGGTGGCTTGCCAGGGACATCTCGGACGAAAGCCCTCTGACCCCGGAGCAACAGGAGCAGGTAGACCGGATACAATCATTGGGTTACCTCTCGGGATACGAGGACGCACCCTACGCGGCAGGGGTCACAGTGAACGAGGAAAGTGCGTGCCCTGGCTATAATATCATCATTTCGGGGCATGGTCCCGGGGTGACAATGATCGACATGGAAGGAAATCAGGTACACGAATGGTATACCCCTGAGGTCTCTCTCTACGGAATATGGCCCGATGCACAGGACAAAACTATCCCGGTGGATTTCTGGAAAAGAACCCATCTCGAGGAGGATGGCGATCTTATTGTAATGGTAGAGTGTGGCGGGGTGGTGAAGGTGGACTGGAATTCCAATCTTCTGTGGACCAGTGAATTCAACGGGGCTCACCACGACATCTGCGTAAGCGACATCACCGGTAACATCTACGTGATAAGCCGCAATATACACATCAATCCGGAGTTCAGCTCCACCGAACTGCTCATCGAGGACTACGTCTGTATACTTGACTCCATGGGCAATGAGATAGAAACCTTCTCTATACTCGATACCTTCAAGAACTCCCCGTATGCCCCGATCCTCCAGAGGATGCCCCAGGCCGGCGATATCCTTCATACGAACACCATTGAACTCATCGAGGAGGGGGATCTACCGGAAGACTACCAGGGTCCTCTCAGGGAAAATTCTCTCATTCTCTCCATGCGGACCATTGATCTGGTCTGCGTTATCGATCTGGATACCAGGGCGGTCTACTGGGCTGAATCAGACCTATGGAGGATGCAGCACCAGCCCACACTTCTGGAGAACGGCAACATGCTGGTATACGACAATCAGGGGCACGTGAATGCTTCCAGCGTACTGGAATTCTCGCCTGGAACCAGAGAAATTCTCTGGAAGTACCGCGGCTCAGATGAAGCACCGTTTTACTCACTCGGGAGCGGTTCCTGCCAGCGGCTGCCCAATGGAAACACCCTTATTACCGAATCCATGTCCGGGAGAGCTTTCGAGGTCACACCTGACGGAGAAATAGTCTGGGAGTTCTACAACCCCCATCGGGCGGGTGAGAACAACGAGCTGATAGCCACGCTCTTTGAAGTGGTAAGAATACCGGCTGACTTCCCTATGGAATGGCTTGAGTAATATCTGTGTCTGATTATTCCATCCGGATGTGTTCCAGCAGGCGATACTGAAATTCGGGATGACGGGATGGATGAAAATATGAATGAAATTGTATACAGAGCCATTGGAACAATACGCACACCTTATTCTGATATGGCTCCATTTCAGGCGAAGGAAGATGATCCAAATGGTCCCTTCGTCCTGGAACTGTTGCCGGAATACGAAACAGCACTCGAAGACCTTGAGTATTTCAAATATATCATCGTTCTTTTCCATATGGACAGAGTAAAGGGTTACAACGGCTCAAACGTTGCTCATCCACCTTCCCTCAGCGGCGGTAAGGTGGGCCTGTTTGCCAGCAGATCTCCAAATCGGCCGAATCCAATCGGACTCGATGTCGCAAGAATACTCCGAATTGAGGAAAACAGGATTTATACTTCCGGGCTGAGTGTCCTTGACGGAACACCTCTGATAGACATAAAACCGTATACAAAAAGGGATTCAAAGCCTGATCCGGGAGAAGGATGGCTGAAAGGTCATTAATACAGAAGATGGGAATCAGTCTTCTATATGCTATCTGATAGATGCATTTTCGAAGGGAGAGGGTGTATGTTCTTCGGGAATAGAGTGCTATACGCGGTTCTGATATGTCTGTTTGCAGTTATGAGCGGTATTGCTGAAGCATCGGAAGGTCAAGCTTCCGCTTCAACCGCAACTATATCAGGACACATCACCGGTTATCCGTCGGACTGGTTTCCTCCCATATATGTCTATGCAAGGAACGTAGATACGAATAGTACATTTGCGGTTTATACTCGAGGTTCTTTTGACTACACCGCCGAAATCCCCTATACGATAACCGTCTGCGAACCAGGAACTTATACTGTATTTGCATGGACGGACAGGAAACTCAGCGGTGTCTGGGTAGGCGGATTTTACAGTCGTTACGATGCAAAGGGCAGTATAGAACCGATATTTGTTGAAGTAGAGTTTGGGCAGGAAGTGGAAAACGTGAATATTGAAGGCAGTATGTTCAATATTGATCAGGATATAGTTCCACTGCCCTGAAATACCTGCGAGAGAAGCAGGATCGATTTGGAGGTACTGACATGAAGACAGTTTTCTTACCGGTCTTGATTCTGATACTCACCGTTCATGCTTTTGCGGATACAGACACCAAAGGATGGGTAAATGCCTGTGAAGTTGTAACGAACGAAACCGATGCCGAAACACTTCTGAACGAACTCGCAGCTTGCGGATGTGATCATGCAGACTGCCTCTGGATCCCGGACTGGAATTCACTTTCAGGATACGAGGGCTGGCTTGTTTATAACGGTCCATTTGATTCTGAGGAAGACGCCTCGATCGCGGCATGCTGCCTGTTATGGAAGTATCCTGATATCTATTCAATACTGGTTTCGGATGATCCCGTCCGCATGACAGCATCTCCTTCACCAAGTAATCTTTCGGACCTGACAGGTCTGATACCCCCTACACAGGACTTTATGCATCAGTCAACAGTACCGGAAAGCTGGGAGACCGAATGGAAGGTGCATGGCTATGGAGAAGAATGGGAACAACCTGTTCAGATTACCTCAACTCCTCCCGGCTGGATTATCGATGAGTGGGAGGATATCTACGCCGGAACTATTGAATTGAGAGGTTTCGCGGAACCGTTCGATGCTGAAGGTGAATATGAGCGAGTATCAGCCTTCATTCGCGAAAATTCCGCGAAGCTGGTAGTTTCTGTAATAGAATCTCCAGGCGAGTACATCCTTCTTCACAGTCTTCCCGACCCTTGTGACAGAAGGGGAGATATGGATTTCTGGGTAGCAATCAGGAGCGGTACTCTTGAGTATGGATGCAGGTGTAGAAATTTCTACGGAGAGATGCCGAACAGCTGGATGAACATCCCTGAAGAGGCAAGAGAATCATTTATACCGCGAGTTGCGGATTCCCGTCATGAGGCTATTGGATACCTGCTGGAAAGGCTTCTTGAAGACAGTGTATACGGTACCGATACGATTGAGAATATCTCATTCGGTCTTGAATACCTCGACGGATTTCCAGAAGATACCTGGCGGGATTACTATGACATAGCTGTTCGAGAGGTGCACAGACCCGGTGGAGAGGGAGACCCTAATACCGCACCGATACTGGACAGGTTCCGTGTCTATTCCAGGGGAGGAGAGATTCTATGGTGGAATCCCGTTATTGGTTCTCTATTGCCTTACAGCGAGCTGTTTTCCTTCAAATACTGAATCTCACTTCCCAAACATGCTTTTCTTCAAAGCAGTGCTTGCATCAAACAGGAAGCACAAGTAATTCAGTATTACCTACTACTGCTTGAGCAGCACACACCTTTCCGTCAGTATGTCGGAACCTGAACGCAGTACAATGAAGTAGAGGCCGCTTGTAAGTTCACACTGCTGAAAATCCACACTGGTTTGATATCCATGAACCAGGTCGGTTGAACTATCAATGTAAAATCGCTGACCTTGAACCCCGCCCCCCTTCCGGGGGACGGGGCTCTTAACGACTCTACTGATTAATCCCTCATCACGACAAAACTGCCGGTGCTGACCTCAGAACCGATGCTGCAATGAAGAAGGTATACGCCATTGGGAACAGGTGTTCTGTCATCTGTATAACCATCCCAGTGAAGAACGCTCCCGGACTCAGCCTGACCGCTCCAGATCATGCGACCGGAAACATCATAGATCTTCACCAAGGCTTCTTCAGAATATTCAGAGTATTCTACGACAGGTATGGCGAACATCCAGCCTTCGTGTTCAACACTGCGGGTAATCTCAACGGATGAGGATGCTTT
>JAUVEU010000138.1 GCA_030594645.1 Candidatus Aegiribacteria sp. | reverse complement strand
AACGCATACGAACTCGTCTCCTCCATATCTGAATACCGAATCGTTACTCCTGAAAAGACCATCAAGAAACGAGGAGAACTCCTTGAGAACTGTGTCGCCCTTAGAGTGGCCGTAAGTATCGTTAATATTCTTGAAGTGATCGAGATCAATAAGGAGAATCGATGTGGGAGAAGTTTCCTTGTCGATTAATCTGAAGTGCTCAGCGGACTTTACTCTTAGAAAACGACGATTGTAAAGGCCGGTAAGATCATCTATGTGCTCTCTTCCGACATCAATCCGCATATATCACCAGCGTTCTACTGCAGCGACGCATACAGTTACATCTACTTCGTTATGCTCTATTCTCGCTGTCTTTTCCAATTGCCTGTTTAAGAACTTCATCCATTTCAGCAATACTGTATGGCTTCGGAAGCATGTTGATGAATCCGTGCTCTTTGTAATTTGCCATGATAGGATCAGTAGAATACCCGCTTGACACAATTACTCTGGCTTCCGGATGAATGTTAAGAATATTCCTGGTTGCTTCAAGTCCTCCCATCTCACCCGGGACAATAAGATCCATTATGACAGCATCGAACGGATTACCTGAATCCATTGCTTTACTGTATTTCTCAACAGCCTCGCTGCCGTTCTGAGAAATTTCCACCTCATAGCCAAACCCCTCCAGAAGCTCACTTACAGTGTCCAGAATCATTAATCTGTCATCCATTATCAGTATTCTTCCCGCACAATCCCGCTCGTTGGAGGATTCTTTTCCAATATTGCATTCTGCTGTGACTGCGGGAAGATAAAAATTGAAGACAGCTCCCTCTCCCAGAACGGATTCCACATCAATATAGCCATCGTGCTTTCTCATGATTGAGAAGGAACTTGACAGACCAAGACCGCTTCCACTCCGCTTTGAGGAATAGAACGGATCAAATACTTTGCTCAATTCCTCTTCCCTGATACCCGATCCGTTGTCCCTGACTGAAATCTTAACATATCGTCCCGGTTTCAGAAAACGTTCCAGCCGTGTTTCGCCTGATTCCTCCCCGGATTTGCCGACAGATATATTCAAAGCTTCAATCTCGATTGCGCCGCCTTTATTCATCGCCTGCTTCGCATTGATAACAAGATTACTGATGACCTGGTTAATCTGTTCAACATCGATATTCACATCAAGGAGATTCGGCTGAATATTGAAACTGCATTTAATGCTGGAACCTCTGAGCACAAAGTCAGCTGTAATTTCAAGAAGCTCAATTATTGACACTACTTTTTTTAGAGGGGCTCCGCCCTTTGAAAATGTCAGCATCTGCTGAGTCAGGCTCTTCGCGCCCATAGCCGCTCTTTCCATATCCAGAAGGAGATCATATACTTTCCCTCCGCTTGGAATATGCATTTTTACAAGGGAAATATTCGCGATAATCGCCATAAGCACATTGTTGAAATCATGTGCAATACCACCCGCAAGGACACCAAGCGATTCAAGTTTCGCGATCTTCAGAAGTTCCTCTTCCATCTGCCGCCGCTCGGTGATATCCCGTCCTATCACCGTAAGGAATTTCCCTTCACTGGCTTTCCAGATTGAGATCGACAGGTCAAGAGGGAATTCCGAACCGTCTTTTCTGAAACCCTGAATCTCAAAATTGCTTTCGATCTGCCAGGAGTCCTCAGAGGAATCAGGTTCTATGATTCCAAGAAAATGGGCGTTCTCCATCAGTTCCGGAATAAGCGCTTCCACGTTCTTTCCGATAATATCATCGGGAGTGTACCAGAAACTGTCACATGCCGATCTATTCAATTGTCTTATGTTTCCCTCAAGATCAGCTGTTATTATTATTTCCTTCGCGCTTTCCGTTACTGATCTGAACCTTTCCTCGCTCTTTTCAAGAGAATCAATAGTTTTGCTGTTGATAGCTGCTATTGCAGCAAATTCACTGAACGCGGAAGACAATCTGATATCATTTTCATCGAATCCCCCGGGTTTGTTTATCAGACAAATGACTCCGATGCATTTTTCATTTATTTTGAGTGGCGAAAATAGAACACTATTTATCTTTACATGTTCAGAAGGTAGATTCCTGGCCCACTCAGTATTTGCATAATCGTTTTCAATAACTGATTCACCCGATTCTATCGCAGCCCTCTGAAGCTTGTTCTCAGAAAGCCTGCTGGGACTGGAGGGAGCCACCAGTCCCCGCCCGTCATCAAGGTAGATTTCCTGCTCTTCAGTCTGGTCTTCTGACAGGAAGGAGATGTACCCGATTTCCGCGCCGATGAGATTCCTGCAGGATGTAAATATTGATCGCAGAGTCTCCTCAAAGCTCTGAACACGAAGTATGGACTTGTTGCATTCAAGCAGAGCTTTTATCTCGACCTGTCGCCGGTGCGAATCCTCGAGAGCATGTTCAAATGTTTCCCTGGATTTTTCCAGCTCGGATTCAGATTTTTCAAGCTCCGAAATTCTTTTACGAAGTTCCTCAATTTTACTACTGCTGAGAACCTTTGATTTGCTCAAAATGATTACCTCACTATATCATTCTGTTTACATCTGTTCCCAAGCACTGATTTGTTTCAGCCACCCTCTTGAACCAATCCTGATGAAAATTTTCCCTGCTTTCGAAAAACTTTTCTTCGATCCGGCTTTATCACCTGATTCCTGGAGCATCTGCCCCTTGTAATAGTGCGTGATTGCAAGCTCATAGGTATCATCAAGATCTTTGAAAATCACCAGTGCTTTATCAAAAAAATCTGCTGCTCTGCTCCATTTACGCCTCTTTGAATAAAGTCTTCCGGACAGTCTGTAAAGAGCGGCTTTGAAGTTAACACCAACTGGATCCTCGATGGATGAGAGAAGTTTCTTTATTCCTTTCTCTATTCCCGCAAGCTTATCTTCTTTCAGATCAAGTGACAGAATACTTAATTCTATTGACTTCTTATGATCTATAGAACAAATCTCAATTGCGATTTTGGAAGACTTCCTGTAGCATTTTCTCGCAGATTCCAGGTTGTTCATCATAAGGAGAGTATCGCCTTCGCTCATCAGACACTCCAATACTCCTCTGCGGTCTCCGGTCACTTCTCTGATACTCATTGAATCACTGAGCAATTCCAGAGATTTCTCATTCTCACCAAGAAATCTGTTGATATCACCCATATTGGCAAGGGTAGCGGACTCGGTTCCACGGTCACCGATCTCTCTTGAGATCGCAAGCGAGCGGGCAAGATACTCAAGTGCTTTATGGTATTCACAGAAGTACTCATGCCCCTTACCTATATTGTTGAGATTGGCGGCCTCTGATTTCCGGTTGCCGATAATTTCGGTTATCTCAAGTGAGCGCATGAAGTAATCCAGTGCCTCTCTATATTCACAGAATCCCCAGTGTATCAGACCACAGTTGTTGAGGCATGCAGCTTGCGTTTTCATGTCGTCTATTCGTTCAGCTATTTCCAGTGAGCGCTTGAAAAATTCCATGGCCCTGTGATACTCACCCAGATTCCAGTTGACAGCACCAATATTGTTAAGAGTTGCGGGGCTGAGTATTGTTCCGCCAGTCGTTTCACGAATTTTCATTGCTCGTTCATAGTAGTTCACGGCATCGTGATACCTGCCCAGGTACCAGCAGGCAAGACCGGAATTATCAAGAGAATCAGCTACCTTTTCCATATTTTCAATATCTTTTGAGAGTGTTTCAGCTTCTTCAGCTATTTCCAGGACTCTGTCATATCTGGCAGTGTCAAGATACGGTCTGCAGATCTTCAGAAGACCGTCAGCTTCAAGTTCCTTGTCTTGTATCTCACAGGACCGGCTTATAGCCTCATGGAGATCAAGAATCGCCTGTTCATTCTCACCGAGAATACCAAGTGACACCGCTCTGTTCATGAGACATTCTATCTTTTCCCTGTTCCAGTCCGTATCCTTTTTGTCAAAGCATTCAAAAGCCCTGTTGTAATACTCAACAGCTTCCCTGTATGCATATGATTCTCTTGCCTTATCGCCGGCTGAAACGCTGTATTTTATAGCTCTGTCCGTATCTCCTCCCAGGAAGAAATGCAGTGACAGATCCTCCACAGCCTGCTCCACTTTTTCCGCGTGGGAATCATATATTTTTCCGGCAATAAGCAGGTGAAGCCGCCCGCGCTTAGCCCTGTTTATCCTGTTGTAAACAACTTCCCTTATGATATCCTCGGAAAAGAAAAACCGCTCTCCGCCGTACTCCTTGAGAAGCCCCATCTCTTTTGCTTCATCCATCATGTCAAAGAGCTGCCCCTCATTCCAGCCGGTCATTTCCAGCAGGAAACTGAAATCGAATTCACGGCCTATTACCGCAGCATGCTCCATGAGGCTCCTCGCCTCAGCGGACATCAGGTCAAGCTTCCTCTCAATAACGTCTTCGATTGAATGAGGAATC
>JAUVEU010000153.1 GCA_030594645.1 Candidatus Aegiribacteria sp. | reverse complement strand
ACTGACCATACTGCCCGAAACAAGCCTGGTCAAACATGCCTTCCCGCAGATTTTCAATTGAAGCACCTCATCATGGCGCACTGCCCCCTGAAGCCGGATCGCTGACAACTTACCCAACCTCTATTTCAAGAACATCGTCCTGCCACCATGATTCAATTTTAGCAATAAGAAACACCCGTCTCAATCGAGGTGGGTGTTCGCTTCGATTTGGTAGTGGAGATCGAGCTTCATTTGAACAACATTATATATGGATCAGAGGATTCACAGATGTCAGGAAGGGGTGGAACTGAGCGTATCTCAGTCAAACGCTGTAATCGTTCCCCTTCAGGATAAGCCTGCCTTCTGCGTGTATCTCCGGTGATATGCATGTCAGAATCCATGGAGGTACATTCTTGATCTTACCGCCCATAAATTCGTTATGACTGAAGATCAATGAGAAAGAACCGTTCATATCACTCGTCAACTCCGGCAGTATTGTTCCGTTCTTGACTCCACTGTTCAGGCCGAATCCGACCATGCTGACAGTCCTCCCGTCAACACCGAACTTGTCCAGTCTCGACTGAAGCTCCTCAAGCCCTTTGTCAGCCTTTACCTCAGTGACAATGTTGTTCTCTATTCTGAGTCTTACTCCCTTTATACCATCGTCATTTGCCGCATCACAGAAGATATCACCATTGATGCTGTTGTCTTCCGGAATCACTGCAAGCGAACCGCATGGTATGAGGAAATTGGCTCCTTCATTGCCATATGAAGCCGATGAAAATGGCCCGGCATTGATGACGAACTTGTCTCTGCTCAGCCTGACGCTGAGCTCGTTGTGATGGCTGCTTAATATTCTCAGGGAATTATTGTCCAGAAGATAATCGGCAGTATACTTCATTACGGTGTAATCTCCACTTTTCATTGATGCAGCATCCCAGTACATCTGCAGCCTTTCCATTATCTTCGAATCCGTGAAGAAGTCCTCCTCGAATTGAAAAATCTGAAATTGGGCATATCTCAATCTGTCATTCCGGTTGAATGAATATGTATTATTGTAAAGAATATCGGATACTTCCTTGATTCTGGCTTCGGGAATGTCCGTAAGACTGGGATTGGGATACTTTCCGATCAATATATATACAGTCGGCCACCTGAGCGTTTCGGAAAAGTATTGCTGATGAAGCTGTATCCTGTCGGTGGGCAGCGAGGACCAGAATTCCTGGACAAGATCACCACTGAAGAATTCGAACCGGTATTCCGCACCAATATTGCGTAGTTTGGTTACGAATTTCTCGAGATATTTCGAGGTGTTATCCCGGTATTTAAGAAGTACCTTATCGTTCTGGTCGACTTTCAGGCAATCATCCACGATGAGGTCAATGCAATCGTCTATCCTGTCTTCCATTTCCGTGAACTGAAGCTTTTCCAGATAAGCACTGCTGAAAGAAAGATCAAGTTCAGTATTTTCTTCTCCTATATCAGAAAGGATCAGAAAATGCTCGGCCGTTGCTCGAAAGAACTTCTTCAGAGTCCCACGTACCTGCTCGGTTCGTACGATCTCTGCAAGGCCGTATTTCTCGAGCTTGTTGAGATAATAAGTTGCAAGCTGTGCCTTGATCCCCAGAACCTCGGCAATGCCTGTACCGGAGTACTCCTGTTCCCTGAGCAGGTTCAGAATGGCGTATGCATTCTTGTTCCCCAGGAGCAGGAGTTCTCTGTGGCCGGACAGAATTCGCAATCCTTTCATGATCCTCCCTGGATTCAAGATCATATATTGTAGCATCAATATAAAGCATGTCAATATTGTCGGATTCGCCTGGCCTCCTTTTTATCATCCGTCAGTTTCTCGAGACCCAGGTTATATGTGCAACTTGACATTTCAAAATATAGCAACTATTATCCCTTTATATAAAACATTAATTTTAGAAAAGAAAGGCTTCAACATTTAGATGTGTTCATTGACCTTTGCATAATGTCAAAGGAATCTCAGCCACAAAGAAGGGGTATAACCATGATGAAAACCGTTATCTTAATCGGATTCGCACTATCCTTTTGGGTCACTGTTCAGGCTTCACCCTCTGTTCTTGTTTACCATGATGTTGCTGATGGTTATGGCGATGCTGTGCTCATAGCCATCGATGAACTCTGGTCAGCCTGCTATCTTGAGGTGTACACAGGCTTAAATGAACAGAGTAGTTTCAATAATGCCCTTGAGACAGGTCAGTGGGATGTTGTGATACTGGAGTGCTGGCATGCCCCGACTAACGGCATCGACTGGTACAAGGTTCGGGAAGTCTACCTGTTCGATGAAGCAGAAATATTCGTATACAACTGGCACTTCTGGGGTTCCACCAGCGGTCAGTTCCCTCTGTATATGGCGATGGGGATAGAGGATTTGATACCCACC
>JAUVEU010000083.1 GCA_030594645.1 Candidatus Aegiribacteria sp. | reverse complement strand
GGAATCGATATTCTCGTTGCTACGCCCGGCCGACTGCTTGATCTGATGCAACAGGGATTCATTCACCTGAATGAGGTGGAAGTTTTTATTCTGGATGAAGGAGATCGGATGCTTGACATGGGTTTCATTCCCGACATTAAGAGGGTGTTGTCTTATGTTCCCGATGATCGTCAGACCCTGTTATTTTCCGCTACTATGGCTCCAAAAATTGTGGCGCTGGCCAGAACCATGGTTCGCAATCCCATAAGGATTACCATCACACCAGATCAACCGGTTGTGGAGAACATTACCCAGAAGGTGCTCTTCGTCGGGAAAAAGAACAAGGATGCCCTCCTGTTATCTCTTCTGAGCGACCCAGCAATATATAAGGCTCTCATTTTCACTCAGATGAAGCATACCGCAAACAAAGTGGTTTCAAAGTTATCTGCAACCGGTGTTAAAAGTACTGCTATTCACGGCAACAAAAGCCAGGCTGGACGCATCAGGGCGTTGGATGGTTTCAAGCGGGACCGTTTCCGAGTGCTTGTCGCTACAGACGTGGCAGCACGAGGATTGGATGTGGACGACATCACCCATGTAATCAATTACGATCTTCCCATGGAAGCTGAAACATACATACACAGAATCGGACGCACTGCACGAGCGGGAGCGAACGGTGACGCTATTTCTTTCTGCACCGCCGAGGATCGAGCCTACCTGCGGGAAATAGAACACTTGCTGGGCAAACCATTACCCACCGAGATAGAGCACGCCTATCATTGCCACGAAGCGTTCCATTCCAACCTGCCGGCTCCGAAGAATTTCGGTCGCGGTAATGGAAACAGAACGAAAAGGAGCAAGGGTACTCATTCTCGAAGTAGTGGATACAACCGTGGCAGGCGTTAAAGAAAACTGCTTGAGGTTTAATATCACCGTTGACATCGTCAGAGCAGAATGCTTTTACTCTTAGGCAGGCTGAGAGCGGGGTTCTGATCGCAAGTTTACAATAGCACGGTCTACTTCTTCAGCAGACAATCCAGTATCGGGCATTCTTCTCAATGCCTTCCGGGAATCACATTGTAGTTCCGACTACATCAGGCATTGCTACCAGGTCATTATAAGTTCTTGAGAAGATTCAGCAGCTTAAGTCATTTCAAAGAAACAGGTAAGCTAGTCCGCATATCTCACCAGAGTTACTACTGCAACGGCGAATAATCAAGTGGCAAAAGTGTTCCGATTCTCAAACAGCCGGTCAGCCACAAAAGTCAATGGGCTCTACCCCACCGATGGGGACTCCTATACAGGTGTTCGAAGCATTCTTCAGAACCCATGCGGTGGTATTGAATATTCTGTCGATATCAAGGTCCTGATCCTGCAGTCTGGTTAAGAATATCAACTCCCCCGAATAAGTACAGACGATGAAAGTTACCCGGGTTCACAGGAAAACCGAGAATGGTCTTGTTGATCTCGAAATCCCAAATGAGATGACTGCATTCAACAGGTACCTGTACAGTTACGGTTGTCAGATAATCTCCGGAATCAGAGTAAACCTCGAATGTTGGTTCAGTGGTAAGTCCGTTTCTAACCCAGATCCTGTCATTGCAGTCAACGTCAATGTCAATGATGCTTGTCCTGTATGGTGGTGGATCGAAATTATGCTCTATTCTGCCTCCAAACCACCTTGCCAGACACTTTATGAAAGCCTGCTCCTCATATAGCTCTTCATTTGATTTCAATATTGGGTTAACATCATAGCTCACTTCGAAGCGAGTTTCTCCAGATGGTTCACATGACACAAATCGAAAGTAGTCAGTGGTACTTGGTGCGTAATAAACATTGCCTTGAGAGTCAACATCATATGCTACTGAAAGGATTGTAGCGTAATATAGATTCTCAATCGCTGTGAGATCTAACTGTGATGTGTTCTCCCAATAGTCTATACGTTCATCTGAGCCAAATCGAATTCCTGCGAGAACTGCTCGTATACTTAACACTCCACCTTCTGATATATCTTCTTCCGCCAGCAAAGGAATGTATGATGTATCACTGGATAATTCAAATTTCAGTGGGGGGAGGCTATTGTAAGATGACATGGTGCAGATGTATTCACCGCTTGATGTCAGCTTGAGCATCATACCATGCATCATATCAAGAACAAGAAGATTACCTGAGGAGTCTATATCAAAATCGGTAGGATTCAGGAGTTCTCCAGGACCAGAACCCTCTCTTGATATTGATCGGATGTAACTTCCATCTGAATCGTACTCAAATAACTGCATCCTTATTCGGTCCAGAACCAGAATTTCTCCTGTATTTCTCTCTCTGACTGACAGTATCTCCCCAAATACGTAGTTAGAATCACCTACCGAGACCCCGATAGTGTTCTGAACACTGACAACTAACGTATCTTGTGACACTGCATCATTCTCGATACTGTTTTCTGCTTCCCCGCAACCCAGAATAGAGTTAATCATCATTACAGCAAGAATGGTAAATAGAATAGAAGCCTCTTTAAACTTTCTCTGACTATGATGATACCTAGTTGAATCACTGGTTCCAGGCATTGTTAATCCTTCCGAATTGATTAAATGATGGACGTAAGCTTCCCAGAAAATAAGGACATCTGCCCGGCAATACTGCTTTACTATTACTGTCTGAAAGCTTCGACTTAAGGAGATAAGATCTCAATGAATCCTGAGAAAGATAGGATAAATCTTATTGGCTCGTTACTCCTATCGCAAACCAGCAGCTTGTGCACTTCATATTAGGATACTCCAGATCCTTTCTTAGCTCAATAGTAACTTTTAGCGAGTCCATATTGAAGCTATAGCTGTAATCAAGCAACTGGGTCCCACAAGGATAGAAATAGTCAAGCATTACAAGAGACCCATCCTCAGGGAAAAGCGTATCAAGTCGAGGCACCCAATCATACCAGTAATCAATGTACTCGAAGACCGAATCCAGATGAGCAGGGGATTCGATAAGATAAAAACCATCATCAGATCGAACATAAGGAAGGAGATCCACTTCGTTCTCGTAAACATTCTGATCAAATACTGCCAGAACATCGAATGGCAGTACAGTGAAATACTCCCTGGTAAAGTATTCCCAATCGGGTCCACCGCATCCAAAAAAGACTAGAAGCGCAGACAAACCAAATAGAATTCTCTTAATTCTAATTCTTCTGAACATATAGATCAGCATCCATTCATCCTTTTTCGATTAGCTCTTTGACTTACAGGTTTAGCATATCCCAGGAATATTGCACAGTCAAATAGCCTGATAAGTTACATCGAATGCTCCAAGTTTCAGACAGGCGACCAGCCATTTGGTGCCACCCACTTATAAAAACGACAAAAGTGAATGCCCCCTTCAGTCGATTCGTTATCGCTCAGCGTCGTCTGCTCCAGGGAAAAGGGACATGAAAGATGCATTCAACAAGGTTCTTACTGCTGTTGAAAATTCCTTATTGCTCCCTGTCTGTTGTCACAGGGACGCAATGGTGCAATTTGTATGCTTGGAAATGTGGTTTCTTGAGAGATTTACAGCATTATGCAGGCTAAAAGAATAGTAGCGAGCACCCTGCGGACAGCCATCTATCGGTCATATCGGGAAAATGCAGCCTGATGTCAAAATCGATCTCCATGGTATGAAAATCCACACCGAAACTAGCACCAGCATAAGGAGCAATTATTGTGTTATTGGCTTCTCTGTGATACCCTCCCCATCCGGTGCCATCAATCTCGATCCATCTTTCATGGTAAGCGTGTATATCCGAACCTGCCAGTAATACAATATCACCCAGGTTTTTCTGAAACCCCAACGTTACTATTGCCAGAGATCCTCTGCAGAATTCTATTCCGGTGCTGTCAGAATATTCATCAGAGTATTCGAAGTGAGGATCATACTCACCAAACAGTCCGGACATTTCAATGGGAAGCGACGGAATCAGAAGTATTCTTACAACTGCTCCGGCAAGAACAACAGGATTATCGGAGGAAAAACTCCCATTGAAATCCTCTGAAGTCTGGATCACCATCGGTGGCTTGCTGAGAGGAAACACTATTCTGCCGGCAGGACCGAGTTCAACAGGTATTCCTGCTACTGCGAAGAATGAAATCTGAAATAGAACGAAAATAATGGATGTTTTCATTCCTTCACCACCCGGGATCCAGGCGAATACCCAAGCCTATTGATAACCATAAGTTGGAAAAGTGCGGAGCTTGCAGTTCAACTTTTAGTACAGTTTGGCTGCCGATATCTGTAACCAGCTCTATGTAACCACCAATATCGGTCCGCCGGACCGACAGTTCAGGGGGTCAATCTGCATTCCATTCCCCCACAAGATCCCTGTCTGTGCGGTATGACCAGATCCCAAAACCTCCGTTTAAATCCACAAGATCGTGTTCTCCATTCAACCCGAACTTAATGAAGTGTAACTGAGTATTGTAGTTGCCGTAGACATCACCCCATACACCCGTCTCTTTAATCAACTCTCCCCCCCTGGCGAAAACGTATCCGTAACTTGTAGACAACAGAGCGTTATCGGAAATGCGTAGAATAAGAGAGGGTTGTATGTAGATACTCGGGTTGTAGTGAAGGTTATCATTTGCGGATAAAGGAGCTGTAACTCCGGAGTCAAGACCGAAGACTAAAGTACCGGCCAGGCAGACAGACGAGATAGTTAGTAAAAGAAGAAATGTTTTCATTTTCACTCCTTTGATAAACGATCAAGTGCCACCTTTTCAGCGGTTATTCTTTACGTTTAATAATCAGTGCAACCCTGACCTGTCAAAGCCTATTTTTCTGAATACTAATTGGCGCTTCTATCTATAGGACCATTATTGATATTCACTTATTACACCTCTATTCTGCAATAATTTTATCTAATCCAGATTATAGACGACGCCTTTCACACACCGCTGCAAAAGACAATAAACTCCCTTCTACTGGGCAATTCCGTACAACCATGGCATGAAAGTGTTCCTTTTCTCAGACAGGCGGCCAGTTGGTCAAACGGGACCTTGCTCTACTTGAAGCGTTTGCCATCAGTCGCTTTCAACAACTACTCCCCGGGCGCACAATCCATTCCGGGCAGCCACACAGAAGTAAATTCCGGGCGAGAGATCCTCGAAGCGGACATAATGTATACCAGCGGAGAAATTCTCTTCCGGAGTCTCCTCGATCAGCCTTCCGGACAAGTCCAGAAGCCTCAGTGTCATGCTGATGTCCATGCGCAGATCAAGCCTGAATTCCAGAGCATATAATGAGGGATTACTTACGGGGGTCAGCGTACTTCCCGCGAAGCTGGCGGGATCGGATGGCGTGATACCGCCCATATTAGTACAGTATCTGTAGATCATCTCCATCTCCGGATCGCTGAAGTAGAACCGGCACCCGTCCCAGGAAGCTACTCCTACAGCGCTTGAGTACTCTCCGTACTCAAGTGGCGTATAGGAGGTAGGGCTGTCATATATCCTCACTGGAGAAATAGAATCCTCGCAGGCTACAGCGACACAGGAATAATCGATTGGCCCGGAGATATCATGCACTTCCGGACAATCCTCTATTGCCAGGACTACTGTTACTGGAGATGAGCCTATCGGAGTCTGCACAACATAAAGCGTTGTACTGGAGCCATCCATTATGTACATCTCCTCATCCCAGACAAAGTGTGCAAGCCCTGTGATGCTCTGAGGGCCGCTGTCTGAGAGATCGTAAACCGCAAGCTCATTGCCCTGCACGTCTATCTTGTGGACAATTCCGGTTCCGCTCTCGGCGAACCAGAGTGTATCCCCGTACGATGCCAGGCCCACAGGAGAATTAGGGGTTTCGGGAAGTGATATGGTGTCCAGCACGGTTCCATTGTATTGGTTCATCCTGTACAAAACTCCAGAGAGTGAATCCAGAGCAAAGAGATCGCCGTTGAATGTCAAACCGCTTATGTAAGGGGAGGGTGAGGGAAAGCTGAACTCAATGTACTGCCCGAACGAAGGTATGGTTGAAACAAGCAACACAATCAGAATAAATATCTTCATGCTATACATCCTTTCGGAAACGTAGTGCAAACTACTTTATTATGACAATATCTGGATGTACTGAATCATGTCAAGTAACCGATTCTGTTCCTGAACGGGCAATACTGCTGGCAGTCCTGCCCTGTCAAAACCACTATTTCTAAATACTAATTGTACTTTTACTGATCGGGATATCACTGATACAGTGCCACCCACTTATAAAACGGCAAAAGTGAAAGCCTCCTTCAAGGGAGGATTGCTTTTATACTGAAGCTGCTGATTAGGACTTTAGGTCAAAGACCGAGACAGTGATCCTTGCTATCCGGGTTAGATCTTGAAGCTGATCCCGATCTTGAGAACCGGGTAAACCCCGAACCGGCTGTTCAGGTCATTCTCAATCGTTTTCGACTCGGCATACAGGTCTGCCATGAACTGTTCCTCTATCAAAGGAGGGATGCTTCCTCCCTCGTGCGTGAGGATAAGCTTGTAGTGCTGGAACATGGCTCCTATATCGAAGGCTATGGAAACTGCTCCATCAGAAGGAATATGCTTCAGTATGCCGATTCCCAGGTATGGTGCAACAGCCCTGCAATCGATATCTGTAATAAGCGTTCCGAACTCCTCGGGAGTATATGTGTTATCGCCTATCTCTATTACTCCATCCGAGGTGGACGTCAATTTCACATTGTTCATGCTTACTATGAAACCGGCAGTGAGTCTGAAAGCGCTCTGACCGGGATTGTAGTCAAACAGCATCGGTATCCATGCCAGAGAGGCATCAATATCATAATCTATCCCGTCGATGTCTCTGCTGCTCTCGTAACTGAAGAAATCCAACCCAAGTCTTGCGGAGATTTCACTGGAGACTGGAAGAACAATCTCGCCCCCGAAACCCAACGAGCTGATTCGCAGCCCGAATGCACCTCCGGTACTATTATCTGCTGTGGAAGCACCTGTAAGTAGAAAACACAGAGCAAACACTGGAATCATGTTCGGAACTGATCGCAGCATAATAACCTCCGAACCTGTGTCAAAACATTATGAGGAATTGACGAAAAGCCACGCTGTACATCAGGAACAGATCAACTCTCCTTATACCATACTATTCTTCTTCTTTTTCCACTAGTTTCCATCTGTGTAATTGGAGATTTCTGGTTTTTCAGAAATAGTATCTTATTTCCTTGACAGTGATGATGCCTTAACTATACTGTTTCAATGAAAATACTGATCATTGGCGGCACAAGATTTCTTGGTCGCAGTCTCGTAGAGATTGCCCTTGCTAAAGGACATGAGATAACACTTTTTAATCGGGGCAGAACTAATCCTGATCTGTTCCCTGAAATAGAATGCCTGAAAGGTGACCGGGACAGCGATCTTGAACCTTTGCAGGGTCGAAAATGGGATGCTGTGGTTGATACGTGCGGTTATGTGCCGCGTATTGTGAAAAAGTCGGCTGAACTACTTGCAGATTCTGTGGATCACTATACCTATATTTCCAGTATCAGTGCATATGCGGATTTCAGCAAGCCTGGCTTAGATGAAAATTCTTTACTCGCTGGTATTGAAAATGAAACCGTAGAACAGGTAACAAATGAGACCTATGGTCCACTTAAGGTTCTCTGTGAAAAAGCAGTTGAACAGGTTATGCCTGACAGAGTACTCGTACTTCGTCCTGGATTGATAGTAGGGCCATTTGACTCATCTGACCGGTTCACTTATTGGCCTGTTCGAGTAAAATCAGGAGGCGAAATTCTAGCTCCATCTCCCCCGCACGAGCAGATCCAGTTCATTGACGTCCGTGATCTTGTAGAATTTACTCTGCTTATGATTGAGAAAAGACATACAGATACATATAATTGCACTGGTCCAGGCTATACACTTACTACACAACAGTTTCTGAATGAATGTAATAATATCTTCGGAAGTAATGCTGAATTCACCTGGGTTAATGAGAAATTCATTACTGAGAACGAAATCAATCTGCCGGTATGGGTGCCGAAAGAATGGGCAGGAATAAACCAGGTCAACTGCCAGAAAGCAATTAACGCAGGTTTGAGCTTCAGGCCTTATGCTGACACAATTCGCGATACGGTTTCCTGGCATGCCACACGTCCATCTGATTACGAATTGGTAGCCGGAATTAAGCCGGAACAAGAGCAAGAACTTCTGAAGCTCTGGAAGAAAATGAAGTAGTGCGGTAATTCAGTTGATATCACCGGTCTGGAACATGGAGTATATTTCGTTCAGGCCGGTGACGGACAGTTGAATCAAGCAGTCGAGTTTACTGTTCTTACATAGAGCAAATCAGTTGTTTGGAAATAAGATTATCGGTGAGAAAGCGGGAATTTCTATTAGTATGAAGCAAATGATCAACTCGATTCTGGATAGATTTCGACTGGGTGCTTCTGTGCGAAATGCTTTAAACTTCCTGAAGTACATTTTCAATTGGAAGCTTCTCCTGAGCAACGCCAGGTTTATTCGGAAAGGAGCTCCAGACGGATTACCCGTTCAATCTCCTGGTCTGGCTTTTCTGGTCTGTGGGCAGTATGACCTGAAGGCTCTGTATTACAATGGCCTGAAGGGCGCCGGCTGGATTACCGATCTTCTTAAGAAGAACGGACTCTATATTGATGAGTTCGACAGTATACTCGATTTTGGCTGTGGCTGCGGCAGGGTACTTCGCTTCTGGAAGGGTCTGACTCACGCCAAGATCTTCGGTACCGATTACAATCCACCCCTGATCAGATGGTGTGAGGATAATCTTCCATTTGTGAAAGTATCCGTAAACGGTTTGAATTCCCGTACAGGTTACGATGATAATTCTTTTGACATCGTGTACACGATTTCCGTGTTTACGCACCTCTCTCGGACGATGCAGTCCAGCTGCCTCGATGAACTCATCAGGATAACAAAGCCGGGCGGTTATATCATCATCACTGTTCACGGGGTATCCAGAACATCGGTTCTTTCCGATGAAGAGTTAAAGCGATTCCGTAACGGGGAACTGGTTGTACGGGGGGAGAAATACTCCGGCACAAACATCTGTGGAACCTATCACCCCCGGTACTGCCTTGAAAAGCTGGCAGACGGCAGGCTCATTGAAATTGACTATTCGGCGCAAGGTGCCACTGATGCGGATCAGGATGTATACCTGTTCCGGACTGTTAAGCCAGATTAGAAGGAAGTTCAGCTATTCGATAACCACAAAGCGTTGAATTGCAGAGAAGCTCCCGGATTCCATTCTTACAAAATAGACTCCCGATTGAAGACCACCGACTGTTGTTTCATGGATACCGGAGTCATAAGGTCCGGAAGCTGGAGTATAAATCAAGCGACCGGAGATATCGAATATATTCAGTTCCACGTACGCGGTTTCAGGAAGCGAGAAATGCATCTGAACAGGGGCGGATGATGGATTTGGCGTTATTCTTATCAGCGAGTAAACGTAGACGACCTCCTCTTCCTGCTCCTCTGAGATCACATCAATACTCCCGAAATAGGGATCGAAGTTGTGAGCCCAGGCGGTCAGATCGATTTCGCCCTGGGTTTGAGGATTGACCCACAGAGACAAGTATCCTCCAGTATCGGTGTAACCGACTTCGTAGACCTCTCCCGTCTGCCACGAACCCTTCTGGAAGCATACTCTTGCTCCCTCGACGGGCATTCCCCCCGACGAGGAGACGTAGACAGAAATCATACAGGACCCCTCTATGCTGGATGGGTATTCCACGTCCAGCGAAACGCTCGGCTCCGTCCACATTGGCAGCTCGGGGTCTCCAAACAGGTTGTTGCCCTGCACGGTGCAGCCTGCTAATTCGCTCGTTGGCGGGCACAGATAATCCAATGACAGACCATGCGCGATGCCAAGCTCGTGAAAACCATCAACGAGGAAAGCACTATAGAACCTCTCACAGATGGGGAAACTCATTGAGGCTTGGACAGGTCGTGCGTTCATGCAGGCGAACCCTCCGCCTTCAGGGGAGTTCAGCCAGGCGTCTCCACAGCAGGTAAGGGAATCAAAAGCTCCCAAATTACAGGCTATAGAATTCCAGATAGCAACGTTTCCCGAATTTTTTATGTTCTGCAGCTCCATGATATCGTCAACAGTAAATAGATCACCATATGCAGTGTACATGCAATCGAAATCACCATGGTTGGCGTGAAAAACCTGATGAGGGCCATTATTGATCATTGCGATCGTGATCTCTGTGGAATTGTTCCCCCACGATTCGTAGCACTTCTCCTCCGACCAGGTGCCTGGTACAAAGGCAGAGATCGACTCTGCGTACACGCTCCCAGGGCCGCTGCCGGGTTGCAGAAAGCCCGTTGTATAACCGAATCGCATTTCCTCGGGCCATCCAGACAAAGGGACCTCCTGTACGTGCTCATAGATCAGTACCTTGTCCACAAAGAGAAGCGCTTCCTCCAGGCTGTTCACGGATGCTCTGCCGACCCAGAGATCGGGATGCCACTCCACATCATCCTCCCATTCACCCCAGCGACCGTTGCCATTACTGTCCCACATGTCGAAACCGGGTTCAGTGTCGTTATTGTCAGCATAGTACAGATCCGAGGGAAGCGGGACGAAAGTAGAAGAAGGAATAGGATAGGTG
>JAUVEU010000067.1 GCA_030594645.1 Candidatus Aegiribacteria sp. | reverse complement strand
CGCTGACTCGTATGCGGGACTCGGAGCCAGATAATTCAGCCTGTTGCTGAGAATCGGTGATTCAGTCTCTTCGACACCAACTCCGGTAACATCGATTGAGCCCAGAAAGGTATTGAAGTTTCTGGCCCACACTGTGATGTTGAGCGTACCTGTAGTTGTGGGCTCCACAAGTACCTCAGCCTGACCGGAAGCATCCGTTGTAATCACTTCGTAAACCTCTCCGGTCTGCCAGTTTCCCTTCTGCAGGCATACTCTTGCATTTTCGACAGGATCGGTGCCATTATTCACAGTCACATTTATGTATGTAGAACCGTTAATACTACTCGGATGGGTTACTTTAAGCTCTCCGGCAACTTCTGTCCACATCGGCAGTTCAGGATCACCAAAAAGTGTGTATTCCTTCAAACACCAGTCCATGTAGGTGCTGCAGGGGGGAACATAGTAATCCATACTTGTCGCGTGCGCGATGCCAAGATTGTAGATATCGGTTTCCCAGTGATCAATGTAGAATCTTATGCACAGCATCTCGCTCGGGCCAGTACACGGACCGGCGAAATTGCCCCAGCCGTATCTCGTATTGAAGCATCCGAATCCCCCGCCATCAGGCGATGCCAGCCAGGCGTCACCGCAGCACTCGTAGCCATCGAGGTAACCTATATGGCATGAAATGGATTGCCAGAGAGCGGGAAGTCCTCCGGACGATATATTCGTCTGGGCCATGATATGAGCCACAGTATAATTGCTGTAGGCAGATGTCCACATATAGGTTTTACTGCCGTGGCTTGCATGGTAGACATGATGCGGACCTGCATCGATCATGTTTACGGTATTGGTATAGCTGTTTGTTCCGTCGGACTCGAAAAGCTTTTCCTCTTCCCAGGCGCTGCTGGGAATGTAAGCGGAGATAGCCTCCGCGGAAGCGCTGCCGGGAATATAGGGAGAACTCCAGAGTATTCCTGTCGTATAGCCTATTCTCAGCTCTCTCGGACCTGTCTCAAAAAAGTCGACAGTCCGGATGCCCTCATACACAAAAACTTTTTCAACAAAAATATCTGCCTCCAGCAGGGAGTTCACACTGGCTCTGCCGACAAAGAGATCGGGGTGGTAATCGATCTGGTCATAACCCGCAGGCTGAGGATACTGGTATGGATATGGAACCTCACCCCAGATTCCATTGCCGTTCGCGTTCCAGAGATCGTCTCCGGGAATAGCATCGTTGATATCAACGAAGTAGAGGTCGGCCGGGGCAATCTCCGAATATGACGAACTTCCAACCAGCTTCGCGTCGCGGCAGGCAACCTTGTCATCGTCGCCGAAGATCAGGACGTAATCGGTACCTTCATATCGGCAGTCAGTCAGGAAAGCTCTCATGCTCTGCTGAAGATCAACACAGGAGGAGTATTGTGACTCAACCCACGTAGTTGTGTAAACATTCGCGGGAACACCCTTTGTAGTTTTCCAGTCAGCCAGCTGACTAGCCTGAAGCTGGTATTCCGGATTAGTGATAATCACGTACTGTCCGTATTCAAGATCTCTTTCCGGAATGATAACGGCACCCGAAGGACTGACGCCATCAGGATTCACGACGAATCTTCCGGCGATGTCCATGGCCTTATCCTCGCTGGCCTGTGTCCTCCTGTTTACGAGATTGACAGACTGGTCGTACTCATAGGTTACCCTGAGAGTCATCTGTGACAGAACCTCGATGGTCCTGTCGGCAGGATTCCACCTAACAGGATAGACCATCGCGTACGCGATGGGTATCCCCCAGTAAACACTGGAGCTGTGCAGAGACACCATTTCCCGAGGGTAGTGTGTATCCCTTCCATAAATTTCGGGATCAGGAAGAGCCTGCATGTGATCCATCTCAACTGAAAGAGGAACCGGCTCATTTGCCGGCATTACATCGTAACCACCGATCAGATTCGTATAATCAGCATCGACAACTTCGATTCCGGTTGCAATGCAGCCTGTGGGAAGGGCAATCCTCACTGGCATTATCGGAAGGCAGGGTGCTCCGTCATGGCTTATGTAAGGCAGTCCGGAAGCAGTCACTGCGGTGTAGATTCCCTCAGAAACAAGGCTGACATCAGTCCTGTCAAAGGGAATTGTAACGGTCAGTTCTCCTGCCGCGCTGAACGCAGCAATAAACAGAAGCAGTAGAGTTAATCGAAACATGTTTACACGTCCTCCTCCCGAGGATTAATCAATAATATGAGTATTAATCATAGTATCTTGATAATACCGGCACATATAATTATATGTACAATCTTCACAAACAGGGCAAGGAGAACGTTACAGAACATATTTTTGCCTGTATATTGACCGGACAGGTCTGCAGGAGGAAAAATATGAGTGCTGATACCAGAAGGAATCTGATCGATAAGGGCATGAGAGCTGGAGATACGGATATGTATGATGAGGATCTGATCTGGTCTCGGAACAGCAGAGATAAGATTGATATCGGCGAAGTACTGATGCAGATAATCAGAACCATGAATAAATCGCTGCCGCTTTCCCGAAAATTGCGTGTCCTCTCCATCGGTTCCGGATCAGAACCGCAATTCCTTATTCTGGAATCAGCCTTCAGGGGGGGCATATACCTTCTCGATTCCGACAGTGTACCACTTTCCATTGTCAGAGATCGTGTTCAACGACAGTGGATAAAACACGTTACCACTGTCCAGGCGGATTACAGCAGGGCTCTTGTCCAGCCGGACAAGGCGGAACAGTTCCTGAAGGACAGACTGGACGGGATAAAACTGGATCTTATCACTCTCCATCATTCTCTTTACTACTGCGAGGAATCGGTCTGGAAAGAATTCTTTGAAAGTCTTTACCGGAAGATTCTTGCTCGCAGGGGAGCAATTCATGCTGTAATGATGTCTTCAAACAGCGAAGACAGGTATTCCACAACCTGGCTCTACAATCATTTTGCCGGCAAATTCTTCAATTGCCGTAACGATCAGAACCTGAACTCATTTGGCAGGGAACTGCGGAGGAACAGAATATTCAGGAAAGCTAAGTTCTTAAGGCAAACTCACAGTGTTAATTTCTTTGTTGATGATTTCGAGAAATTTATGGCGGTGATCTGGATGATCCTTCTCTACCCCAACGTTCATAAATACACTCTTGAACAGAAAGAGGAGATCACCGATCATATCTACGACAATTTCTGGATGAATAAGAAACCACTCGTTCAAATGCAGGACCATCTTGTTATCGAAAGAAACATGGGGTCAAATCTTTCCTCTTGATATTCAAGAAGAAAGATTTGACCCCAGGGCCTTCTTGATGGCCCTGATATGTTCCGGGGTTGTTCCGCAGCAGCCGCCGATTATTGACACACCGGCATCAACCAGTTCCTTTGCCTTCATCGCCATGAATTCAGGTGTTTCCGGATAGACAAGTTCCCCGTTTTCTAATAAAGGAAGACCGGCATTCGACTGGATTATCAGTGGAAGAATGGTATGCTTTCTGTATTCCCTTGCAATCCTTATCATGTTTTCGATTCCGTTCCCGCAATTGGAACCGACTACATCCGCGCCAGCTTCTTCAAGTGTGTGTGCCGCTTTTTCAATTGTATCACCCATGATCGTGAAAAATCCTTTAGGGGTCGGATCATAAGTCATGGTTGCCATGACAGGAATCCCAGGTGCCTTCTTTTTTGCGGCTTTCAGAGCCAGAAGCATTTCCCCCAGATCCATCATCGTCTCGATACAGATTACATCACATCCCGATTCAGCAAAAGCCTGCATCTGTATTTCAAAACTTTCGTATATATCCTCAGGATCGGTATCACCATAGGGTTTCAGGATTTTTCCGCAGGGACCGCAGGATGCTGACACATACGCTTTTCCAGCAACAACTTTCTTCACGGCGGAAACGGCATTCCTGTTAATCAGAGCTGCTTTATCCTCCAGAGAATAAGATGCAAGTTTGAGCGGAGACCCCCCGAACGTATTCGTCTGGATTATATCAGCCCCCGCATCGAGGTATAGCCTTGCTATATCCTCAAGTATGAAGGATCTTGAGAGGTTCATTCCTTCAGGGCACTCACCGCTTTTAAGCCCTCTTTGAAACAGCATGGTTCCCATGGCTCCGTCAGCAACCAGTATTTCACCATTGTGTAGGCGCTCAAGAAGCTTTTTCATCAACTGTCTTCCCGGAAGAACGATTCAATTGTTTCAACGGCATTGGCACCATCGTAACTGTAAGCGTCAGCGCCTATCTCCTTCGCGAATTCCTTCGAAACAGGCGCCCCTCCCACCATGATTTTAACTTTGCCGTACAGACCCTCATCTTTTGCCATGTCAACGACCTTTTTCATGACAGGCATGGTTGTGGTAAGAAGAGCGGACATTCCGATTACATGCGCGTTCTCTTCAGCAGCAACGCTGATGAACTTCTCCGCGGGAACATCGTTTCCAAGATCAATGACCTCAAATCCGGCACCTTTAAGAAGAATCGCGACCAGGTTCTTTCCGATATCATGCAGATCATCTTTTACAGAACCGATAACAACTTTTCCCCTGACTGGAATCCCATCCTTGATAAGAAGGGGCTTAAGTACCTCCATAGCTCTATTCATTGCCCTTGCGGCAAGCAGAACATCGGGAAGAAAAATCTCATGGTTCTTGAATTTCTCACCAACAATATTCATGCCTGCAATCAAACCGTTATTCATTATTTCATCCGGAGGTATTTGTTTCTCAACAGCTTCTTTTGTCAGCTCAGCAACTGCCTCATCAAAGCCGTTCTGCAGATTGAAAGATATCTGTTTCAGAAGTTCCATATTAATCCCCACATATCAGTTATTGACCTAATTTCAAATTCCGCATCCTCTTGAGGCATGACTTTGTCCTGCATGTATGACAGAATGGATACGAATTCACAAATTCATGTATTTCCGCAGATCCTCCAATAAGCACCCCGGACACGGATTTTATCGGGCTCATGAGACAGCTCTCATTCAATGTAATACCTATCTCTTCAGGATGAAGAACTTCAAACAGTTCTTTCTGACCGCTTATATGCCATCCGCAGTACCCCGGGCTATAGCCCAGAACCCGCAGTGAAGCTGCCGCCGGTTCCCTCCCGGCAAGTTCCAATTGCATATGCTGCGCCGTGAGATCCGTCAGTTTATCCGCAGCACAGGACGAGATCGAATCCAGCATATATCCAGTCGCATAATCACCATTGCCGAAGAGTTCTGTAACTTTTTCACTGAGAACAGACCCGAGCGTTACGGCGAAGAGAGCAAGATAGTCGCTTTTCCTGTATATATCCTCTACCGGGTTCTCTTCCTCGTTCAGCCCTTCTCCGCGGAATACTCCTTCGAAAACGGAGGTTGTTATCCCGTTCATAATCCCTTTTGGCTCTGCAAGTTCTTGAAAATACTCAATTGCTTCTGTGTAAACCCGCTTTAAATTCTCACTTAGTTCAGCTTCATCAGGAATACCCTGGCTGTGCAGTATTTCCCTGCGTGAAAGTCCTGTATCCTCCGCACTAAAGCAAACAATCGATCTCATAAATCCTCATGTGGAAGTGAATCCATCCCGAACTTCGCGGCTTCCTTTTTCATCAGAACTGTCATTTCCGTCAGAACATCATCAGGCAGCTCTGTGGGTTTCCATGCTTCCAGAAGTCTTTCAATCTCCTTTTTTGCCCGATCTCCAATGGTAAGGCTCCCCTCTTCCTTCCACCTCGAACTGTTCGCACGGTCAATTACAGCCCCGGGGAAGTAATGCTCATCATGGAGGTACTTTCTTGTATGATTGGCAATCAGAAGATGTTTTTCTTTAAGAAGTTCCTTAAAAATCGGCATAGCAGGGAAATCTTCTTTCGGTTCTATTCCCCTGATCAGCCTGAGGACCATTCCGCAGATTTCGTTATCAACAACAAGTTTTTCAAGGCTCTGACAGCTTTCAAAATCAAGCATTCCGGGCCCGGATATGCTGTTTATCCCGGACAGGGCTGCAAGAGTCGCACCCATCGAGGTTTCCAGCCCCGCCTGCGCATCCAGCAGCTTTGCGTCGCTCAAAGCAATGTAAGCCTGAGTAGGAAGATTCAGATATTTGCCTATCTCGTTATTCCCGCAATCTATCATCTGCGTTTCAACCGCTCCCATCGGTGTGGTCTCGTACCGGATATCAAACGCAGCGGGTGAACCGCCGTAAATGACCGGAGTTCCAGGCTGTGTTAGCTGGCTGAGTACAACGCCGCTCAAAGTTTCTGCGGTATGCTGAACCATAGATCCAACCAGAGTCACGGGAGCCATGAAACCGGAAAGCGGCATTGAAATATATTCAACAGGTATGAAGTGCTTCGCGCAATCAACCAGGTTTTGAGAGGTGACATCGCTCCACTTCAAAGGGGCAGTCGGACAGCATGAGAATACCGTAAGAGGCTTTTCCCTCAATGCTTCTGCACTCCCGCGAACGGCTAGCTGCAGGTCTTTCATTACATTGAAGGCATTAATTGTAAAAGCGCCTGTCACCACAGGTTTTTCGCAGTACAGAAGGCTGAGGAACAGCCTGTAGCTGTCCGATATCTTCTCGGGAACATCTGCTGGAATGAACGCAGTGCTCTGGGAAGCGATATTATCCAGTCCGCTCATCAGTTTCGCGTATTCTACATAATCGGCGGTTGACGGTTTTCTGATCTCACCGCTCCTGGGATCAAGAATATTGATAGCTGCAGAACCGGGCGTGAAGTAAACGTTATGATCTCTTAATTCGTGCGTATGGTTGCCCATGACATCGAAAAGTTCCACTGAATCAGGCGCTGCTTCAAGGGTCTTATCGATAATGTCAGGAGTGAAAAGCACAAGCTTTTTCCCGAAATCCACTTTCGCGCCATGATCGGAGAGCATTGAAAGAACGTTGTCATTATGAATCTCTACACCCAGATGGCACAGAATATCCCGTGCCTCTCCGATTATTCTCTCAATAAGTTCATTGCTTAATAACCTGAATACCGGTCTCATCGAAAGCTCCTTAATATTTGCTCCTGTAATAAACCTTCAGGAAACTGAAACCCCTTTGGTAAGCGATGATCTCTTCTGCTGGATATTATTTGTTCTTCCTGCGCTCAAGGACGAAATGATGTAAAAGATATCCTATCACAAAACCTATAAGGGCAACGGAGAAAATAAGGATTATCATGGACATGCTTACCTTCCAGAAAAGAAGATGCACGTCCGCCACATTTGAGTTCTGAATGACGATGATAACAAGCAATACAACCAGGATTAGAATCGCGGCCTGCTTCAGTTTCACAATAACCACCTTTCTCAGACATTGTTGGTTTCCGAACTGTTCCTGATCAATCAGATCTCTTTTCTGGCAATGACTCTGCTGATTGCGTGCTGATGCGGTATGCCGCTCGACATACAGTCAAATATCTCTTCTGTCGTAAACTCTATTCGCCAATCCTGATAATAGGTCAGCAGTTCTCCGGAGATCCAGCTGTGGGAAGTACTCTCCGCATCAGGGGCACCGGCAATAAATGGTTTCTTGACGAAAACGGACAGAGCATCGATGCCATTCGGACTGGTGAATTTGCGGTAGTTTCCCAGAATTTCCGATCGTATTCCCATCGGGATGTACTGAAGAACTCCCGTTGAGAAAATAACATCGAAAGTTTCGCTGAATCGGAATTCGTTGATGTCGGCCACGAAAACATCAAGTTGAACCTGTGCCTTGTCCGCAAGGCGTTTCGTCTTTTCGACACCGACCGATGAGGTGTCGAAAGCTGTAACAGCATACCCCTTGCCTGCGAAGAATACCGCGTTGCGACCTTCACCACATCCGATATCGAGCAATTTGATTCCGCGGTCAGGAGGAATCAGATCCAATATTCTATAACAAATAGCTGAAGGTTTCACTCCCCAGTAGAAATCCTTCTGATCATAGCGTCTGTCGTAAAATTCGTTCATGTTCCTTCCTCAAGCCAATGTCCAATTTTTCATGTACTCATTTGCTATCCAGTACTTCACGTACCTTGGCAGCCAGATCCTGCATCGCGAAGGGTTTCTGCAGGAAATTGACCCCCTCGTCCAGCACACGCCGGTGGGCGATGACATTGGCCGTATAGCCGGACATGAACAGACGTTTTATGGAAGGGTAGAAAGATTCCACAGTATTTGCCAGCTCCCGGCCGTTCATCTCGGGCATGATAACGTCGGTTAATAACAGATGAATCTCGCCGTTGTATTCCCCTGCAAGGCTGATGGCCGCGCCCGGTGTTATTGCGTCAAGCACGGTGTAACCCTGGCTTTCAAGCATCATCGTGGTCATCTTCAGGATCGAGAGCTCATCCTCAACCAGCAGGATGGTTTCATGACCGAAGCTGACCTGTTCCACCGGATCTTTCTTCTGCAGCTGCACGACCGTTCCAATATACCGGGGAAGGTAAATCCTGAAGGTCGTTCCAGCATCAACTTCGCTGCAGACGTATATAAAACCATTGTTCTGCTTGACTATCCCGTAGATAGTGGCCAGTCCCAGCCCTGTGCCCTGACCAACTTCCTTGGTTGTGAAAAATGGTTCAAAGAGATTTTCCAGAATTGCTTTATCCATTCCGCAACCGTCATCACTGACGGTCAGCAGTACATACTCGCCTGGAACAAACTCGTTGTGTTCAGCACAAAAGGTTTCATCGAAAGCTGCGTTTTCCGTTTCAATGATCATTTTGCCAACACCTGCTATGGCATCCCTGCTGTTGACGCACAGATTGGCAAGAATCTGGTCTATCTGCGCAGGGTCAACCTTGACCGGCCACAAGCCTGTACCCGGCAACCATGACAGATCGATATCTTCCCCGATAAGCCGGAGAAGCATTTTGAGCATCCCATCGACGGTTTCATTCAGATCAAGTACACTGGGCGAGACCGTCTGCCGGCGGGCAAAGGCCAGCAATTGCCGCGTAAGGTCAGCCGAACGGTCGGCAGCCTTACGAATTTCCTGCAGGGTTGAAAAAATCGGTTCCGAAGGGTCAATATTGTCAAGAGCCAGTTCAGTATAGCCGAGAATCACTCCAAGCATATTATTGAAATCGTGCGCCACACCCCCCGCCAGCCGGCCCACGGATTCCATCTTCTGGGCCTGATGGTATTGATCCTCGATCCGGGTCTTTTCCTCCTCGGCCTGCTTGCGCTCGGTGATGTCAACAATGATCCCTCTCAAACCAACAGGTTTGTTATCTTTGAGAATCGCACTTGCGTATATTATAATAGGAAACGTGCTTCCATCTTTTCTCAGAGCAGTGTATTCAGGATTTCCAATATCCTTTCCGTACAGCACTTTTTCTATATTCGCTTTTGCTATGTTTCTATTCTCCGGGATTAATGTCTGCAGCACATTGATTCCCTTTTCATAATCCTTTTGAGAGTATCCGAAAGATTCAAATGCATGATTATTCACATATGTAAGATTTCCATCAATATCAATCTCATAGACGATTTGCGGCAGAAGATTTGTCATATCTCTGAATTTCTGTTCGCTTTCGCGCAATTGCTCTTCTGTGCTCTTTCTCCTTGTAATATCGAGAAATTGAGATAGTAGATATTTTGGTCTGCCTTCTTCATCCGGAATGAGCGAACAAACCATATCCGCCGGAAACATTGAGCTGTCTCTTCGTTTAACAGTAATCTCCCCTATCCATTTCCCTTCAGACACAATAGTTGGAATAATTTCTTCCTTTAACTGTCTTACGCCTTCTTCATCGCTGAACGAAAAGACAGATTCCCCAATTAGTGAGTTATCATCATCGAAGTCGCCAAGAGTAAGAAGTCCCTGGTTTACGTATTCGATCTTTCCCTGCATATCCGTAACAACAATTGCCTCCGGAGTTGTTTCAACGATTTTAGACAGCTTCCGTATTTCTTCTTCTGCTTTCTTGCGCTCCGTGATATCATATCCCAGAACAACAATACCTTTCCGCCCGCCATCAGGATGGAAAACAGGAACTTTAGACACATCGTAAACCCGCACAGTACCATCGGGCTGAGAAATCATCTCTTCTATGCGAAAAGGACTGCCCTCTTTCCATGCCATTGCATCGGATTCCTTGCAGGTAAGGAATGCGCCTCGAAGACAATCGCTGAGTTCGGCTAATTCAGAATCCTTCTTTCCACGATAATCTATGTCCTCAAGCTGGAAAATGCGGATAGCGGCATCGTTAGCCTTGAGCCAGCGCCCCCTTCCATCCTTGAAACAGATGAAATCCGGCATGGCATCAATTAAAGTCTGCAGCTGTTCCTCGCTCTCCCGAAGGGCTTCCTCTGACTTCCTGCGCTCAGTGATGTCTCTGGTTGTACCTTGAAGTCCTATCAGCTTACCCTGACTGTTGAGAAGCGTTTTACCGGTAATTTCTATATCAACTTCTTTATTTTTACTGTTAAGCATTCTGGTTTCGAAGGTATCGTGAGTAAAAGTCTTATAATTATTTATTGCTTTTGCAGCACGCAAACCAATCTTCAGATATTCTTTTTTCTTGAAATGCGAGCTTAATTTTGAACCGACCAGCTGTTCCGGTTTATATCCGAGTATTGTCTCTACTGAAGGACTCAAATAAGTGAATCTCAGCCTGGTATCCAGCATCCAGATACAGTCTAAGGAGTTTTCCGCCAGCAACCGGAATTTTTCCTCACTCTCCCGCAGCACTTCATCTGCCCGCTTGCGCTCGGTGATATCGCGAATGACTGCCAGAATATGCGGTTCGCCTTCATACTCGAATGAGCTACCTCTGACTTCTATGTTGAAAGTGGACCCATCCTTGCGGATTTCAACCGATTCAGCGGAAAAGGGTTTGCCAGAAGGAGTTTCCTCAACGAACTGCCTGAAAAGATGCTGATAGTCCGGATGAACTAAATTAATGGCGGATAGCCCAATCAACTCTTCGTAGGAATAGCCGTACATTTTACATGCGGCTGGATTTGCTTCTCTGACAACACCTTTCAGATCAGATATGATGAAGGCATCGTTCGATGCTTCGAATATTCCTGTATATGCCGTTTTCTGCTTCAAGCGATACAGTCCTCTTTTCTTCCCCCCGCCGCCTGTCCTGTATGGTTTTCTTCACGTAACAACAATACCTTTGAAAACATACTCCTGTCAAAAGTCTGAATCCAATCAGGATCAGACAGGTTATTAGCGCGATTCTCAGCATTTACCTGACATAGGACTTCTCACTATATTGATATATTCTGATAGAAACCTGCACTCAATAGAAAGGGGATGTTCATGTTCAAAACAGCCGGTTTTATACTTATCCTTATCATGCTGGGATCAAGTGGTATCGTTCTCGCGGAGGGGGATCGCGATAATAACGGCGTACCGGATGCTGATATACTTTCAGATTCGGGAACCTACGAAGGCGAATCAAACCGTGATGATACGATTATTTTCCCAACTTCCTCTGATACCTGGGATTTGAAGTACTATCCCTATTGGTGGAATTTGGATGATTCCGTTTTTGGTAACCACACATTATCGGAAAACGACGCAAATCTTGCTGAAATCACCATTATGCTGACGACCAATACCCTGGTTTCGGGAGGTCATTGTGATATCGATTTCCGCATCGACGGGAATACTGTGGGATCATTCCAGATAACTGAGGGGGACGGTCTTGGCCCGATCATAGAATCGTTCAGTTTCGCTCCTCTTCCAGCCGGATCACATGAATTGCGTTATTACTCGACCAATACAGTTGCCCCCGGATGTGGAAGTATCGTCTGGAACGTAATTGGATCCAACTCTGTGGTCTTCTCCGTTTTCTCGTCCCTTGACGACTCAACATGGGGTTTGATCAAGTCAGCCTTCTAAGAAGCAGAACTGTCGCAACCAGGCAGACAACGGAAAACTGTATTTCAACCCCGCGTCAGCACAGCCCTGAAAGAAAGGGGGGGTCAATGTGAAAACATTCTTACCTGTGCTTTTTACACTGATTGTTCTTCAGGGCATGGGCTCCGTGCAGGAAGATTCAAAATATCCTGAGGATGCGCTGCTTGTAAGTAATACAGTTCTTGAATACCTCGACAGGGAATCGATGGTGAATTTCGGAGGGGCGGATTCCTCGCTTGTACTGCTCGTAGCACTTGGCGGGGAATGGACCGGTGACCCTGAACAGTGGACGGAATTGATAATCATCACTTCGTATGCGGCCTCACTTGATCTTCAGCGCAGCTGGGACATAATGGATATTGCAGTATCATTCGGGAGCAGCTGGTGCAGGATATCGATGGAGAAAATCCTTGAGACAGCAGCTGAAGAACTCAATGAAACTGAGTTCCTTGAAAAATTCCAGACTATAACCGAAATTCACCCCATGAACTAAAACGCTATCTTTCCGGGATCAGGTCCTGAATATCAGCATTGTTATCAAAGATATTACCTAATAATGCAGTTTAACAAATTCTGGTTAGATGGATCCTTTACTATTCGTTGCAATCTTCAGGCTGTTCCTCAACAATGATAAATTTACGCTTTCCTATCATGAAATAAGGCGGAGGAAAGGGCGGAAATGTTAAAGCTCTTACGGAGTTGATGAACTCCTCTGGAGGGTACAATTCGTGTGAAAGCTCTTTCCGGTAATGTGTGACTGCTTCTGTGCTGTCCTGAACACGGGCTATTCCCGGTGCCTTTCCGCTTGCAAGACAATTGTAATACTGACGGAAAAGCTTCATTCCCTCATCTGTCATCATATCATAAAGCTCCCTGCCCGTTATTGCGGGTGAAACGGGAAAAGACCGTTTTGCCAGTATTTCACCTGTATCAATTCCCGCATCTATCCTGTGCAGTGTGACAGCGTAGACTGTCTCTCCATTACGCAGAGCCCAGATGTTCGGATAAGCCCCGCGGTAATGCTCGGCATCACCCAGATGCAGATTCCAGCTCCCCATTCGCGGAATTCTGTAAATATCCTCAGGAAGAATTCTATCGTAGAATGCAACTATTATCAGATCTGGATTGTATTCAGCAATCTCATTCTCCGGGATCTCGATAATGTCCAGTTCCCGTGGTGTTCTGTACCATTTCCCCGATTTTTCGTACTCGTTCACTACAAATCTGACTTCCGCCTTCTGATCGAGGAGGAACTCTGCTATCCCGTACCCTATGTCCTTGCCGCACATACACACAATCCTTGGAGAGACGCTGTTGTCAGGCATGATAGAATTTCCGTATTGAATCCATCACATGCGAAACCTCGCTGTCAGTCAGATCCGGATACAGCGGCAGAGTCATAATTCGTTTGAATACATCCTCAGCAACAGGCAGGGGTGATTGCTGACCATAGCAGGGGTAGAGATGCAGTGGTTTGTAATGCACGCCGGTGCTGATCCCTTTTCCGCTGAGGAACAGATTCAATTCATCCCTTCGCTGAACCTTT
>JAUVEU010000089.1 GCA_030594645.1 Candidatus Aegiribacteria sp. | reverse complement strand
TGTTACGGATGGCAGCGCCCAGATTGCGATGAACTGGCGCGGTGTGGGGATTGTGCTCAGCGCTTTGGTGGTTCTGATAGCTGTTTTAATAATACTATGAGTAGGTAAGAAGCAGTAAGAATAATGAAGCCAAAACTTGTGATTCCTTGTCATTATAACTGTCCGGCATTCTTCAGTAAAAAATATAATCCGGCAGATGGTGAAATGTTCAAGAGAGAAGTTGAGAAGATGGGCATAGAGTGCACTATCATGCAAGATGGAGACGAAATGCTCGTATAAATGCAACAAATGAGGAATTTAAAATGAGAAAGGTGTTAGTTGCCGGCGCTACTGGATATCTTGGCGGGTTTGCAGCGAAGGAGTTTAAGCGGCGCGGTCACTTTGTTCGAGCCCTCGCCAGAGCTCCGCGCAAGCTCGACTACTTGAAGGATCAGCTGGACGAAATCGTGGAAGGTGAGATCACGTTGCCTGAGTCGATAAAAAACGTCTGTGACGGGATCGATGTTGTCTTCTCCTCGGTAGGTCTTACGAAGCAAAAAGGCAACCTGTCGTTCAGGGACGTGGACTACCAGGGCAATTTGAACCTGCTCGAAGTCGCTCGAAAGGCAGGAGTGAGAAAATTCATCTACATATCAGTCTTCAATGGTCCGAACCTGCCGCATCTGGCCATCGTCAGGGCTCATGAAGATTTTGTTGATGAGTTGAAAGCCTCCGGTATGAACTACGCCGTCATTCGTCCCACCGGTTTTTTCTCAGACATGGGGCAGTTTTTCGACATGGCCGGGAAAGGCCGCGTTTACCTGTTCGGGCCGGGCAATAACAGGATCAATCCAATCCATGGCGCAGATCTGGCTGTCTGCTGCGTTGATGCCCTGGAGGGAGAAAAGCAGGAAATCGATGTCGGCGGCCCTGAGGTTATGACCTATCGCGAGATTGCCAGGCTTGCCCTGGAGGTGCAGGGGAAGCGCGTCAGGATAACCTCTGTCCCTGTCTGGTTGATGAGGTTGATCATCGCTGCGACCAGGATATTCAACAAACACCAGGGAGAGCTGCTGGCCTTCCTTACCACGGCAATGACCAGCGAGGGCGTCGCGCAGGTCACCGGCATCCGTACGCTCAAGGAACACTACAGCACTCTAAAAGAGAATCGATAACGCTATTCGAACATATGGGTGAGATGCTTGGAAGAGGTGAAACATGACACTTGAAAGAAAAATAGCAGAATTGTTCAGACTTACAGATGAAAACTGGATGAAACACGCAAACCCATGGAGTGTATGGACAAGATATTCAGTGCTGCCGGTTATTGTTTTGGCTTTCTGGAGCCGGATCGGGATCGGGTGGTGGTTCCTTTTGCCGGCAATGATATCGCTGGCCTGGATGTTTTTTAACCCCACATTCTTCAGGAAAGCGAGATCGACAAAGAACTGGGCATCAAAAACCGTTTTAGGAGAGCGAGTGTGGTTGAACAGAGACGAAGTAGCTGTTCCCAGATATCATATCATTGTCCCCAATATCCTGAATGCCATCTCATCGGCAGGAATGGGTTTATCTATCTGGGCCATAGTTACTCTATCCGTTTGGCCGGCAGTACTGGGAATATCTTTAGCGTATTTAGGTAAAAGCTGGTATCTCGATAGAATGGTCTGGATCTACGAAGATATGAAAAATGAAAATGAAGAATATATAAGCTGGGAATATTGAGCATTATTAAAAGTAGTACAAAAATATGCAGCGGAAGCTAACTGCACCGCTGATATTGACGTTCTGCTTATGGGAGGATTTTATGCGTAATGATAAACCGAGTAAGACCGCGCGCAAGGTTGCTCTGAATATTGTTACTCTGGGAGCAAAACACGGTATGGAGTTTTTCAGCGTCGCGACAAAATGAGCAAGCGGCATTAAACATAATGGAGGATGATATGGGAAATTTAATGATGTTAGGCCAGGCAGTGGGTGGTTTAGGAATATTCTTCCTGGGGGTTGCGGCACTTTGGTTTGTGTCGGTTTATAAGGACAAGGAAAAGTAGAATCTGCGTCGGAAAGGTCACATCACACATTTCTACACTGAATCAAATTCTGTACTCTATATTTCAGTTAACTCAGTCCGATATGATATTCAAGACCATCCGGGAGGTTAAGCAGAAAGAAGGTGTCAGTTTCGCAGCAGCTCTTTTATAAATCGAGCTCCTTTGATTGTACCGTAGCTTCCGCTTTCAGTACTGCTCTCGTCGTACTGTGTAACATCATCAGGTTCTTCACCCGGATGATATATCAGGAACGGTACAGGGTCATGAACATGCGTTCTGACATCACATGGAGTTCCATGATCAGGGGTAATAGCTATCGCTACTTCCTCCAGCATACCTGATGTCTGCTCCATTATGTATTTCACGATTCGATTGTCGAGATACTCAATTGTTCTGATCTTCAGATCAACATCACCCTCGTGACCGGCTTCATCCGTTGCCTCCACATGGAGATAGACAAAGTCGTAATCGCCTTTCAGCGCGTCTACTGCAGCCTGAGCCTTGCCCTCGTAATTGGTATCGTACAGACCTGTTGCTCCTTCGACTTCAATGACGTCCAGCCCTGCGTAAATACCGAGACCTTTCACAAGATCCACAGCTGAAATGACCGCTCCTTTAATACCGTACAGCTCGGTCATGGTTTTCATCTTTGGTCTAAAACCGGGAGACCAGAACCAGATCGAATTCGCCGGATCTTTTCCTTCGGCGATTCGTTTCAGATTTACAGGATGATCCTTGAGAATTTCCTGCGACCGGAGAGTGAGAATGTTCAGAAGAGCGGCTGTTCTCTCACCAGCTGTTTCCGTTGCCTTGATCAGAACATCAGCATAATCTGTTCCGGGAACATCATGCGGCGGTGTGCAGGAAACTGCATCGCTTCCATCTTTAAGTACGAACAGATGCCTGTAGCTGACGCCGGGATAAAATCTCATCATATCAGATCCCATTTGTTCATTGAGCACTTCTATAAGCTGGTGAGATTCTTCTGTACTGATGTGTCCCGCGGAGTGATTCTTTATCTTTCTATCCTCGATACAGATCAGATTACATCTCATTGCCAGATCAGAGTGCTCCAGCGTAACTCCCATACTTGCCGCCTCAAGCACTCCCCTGCCCTGGAAAACTTCCGCGGGGTCATAACCAAGTACGGCAAGGTTCGCCACCGCGCTTCCAGGTGGCATGCCTTCAGGCACGGTTACGAATTTTCCGCACCTTCCTCTTTCGCAAAGGGCGTCAATATGTGGTATATCAGCTGCCATTAGCGGTGTTCTACCGCCTAGATTCTTAATGGGACGGTCAGACATACCGTCTCCAAGAATAATGATGTACTTCATTAATTATCTTCGCCTTCTCCTGGTTCTTTGAGAGTGACACCCACCAGATCGGTGGATGTCACTTTCATCATTTATTGTAGTTATCTCTCAGGAAGGATTTGAAAGCCGGATAACCTTCAGGCAGATGCTCGTAGGATTCCCTTTTCTCCTCCAGTCCATGAAGGCTTGGCGGTAATTCAGGGTCGAGAGATAGAATTTCGCGAATCTTCTCTGGAAATTTTGCGGGATGCGCTGTCTCAAGTGAGATACAAAGCTGATCAGTACGCTCCCCTGTTTCCTTAAGATAACGCTCCAGACCTGCCCAGCTGACGGAACCATGAGGCTCGAGCAGCAGGCCGTGTTCTTCGTAGGCATCCCTTATCATCGCTTCTGTTTCTCTGTCGTTAATGCTTACCGCGTACATGTCTTCCCTTATGCGGTCGATGTCCGGAGCAGTGTTTATCACACCCTGCTCGTTCATGTTTCCCCCGTAAAGAGCAACCAGCCTCGGAATATTACTCGGATGACCAACATTCATAGCGCTTGATATACAGTTTCGGGAAGGTACAAGTTTTTCGTAAATACCTGATTCGACAAACTTCGGGAACTCGTCATTCTCATTTGTCGCTACTATGAACTTCTTTACCGGTAATCCCATGTTCATTGCAATAAGACCACCGCAGAGATCCCCGAAATTCCCTGATGGAACGGAGAAAACTACTTTCTCATCAGGATCTCCTGACCGCAGCTTCGCAAATGAATAGAAGTAGTACATCGTCTGAGGTATAAGACGTCCTATATTGATCGAATTCGCCGATGAGAGATTCAGATAATCCAGTTCTGAATCAGCGAACGCCTTTTTGACCAGAGCCTGACAATCGTCGAATTTACCGTCGAGAGAAAGAATGGTTACGTTCCTGCCAAGGGTCGTCATCTGCTTCCGCTGGCGCGCGGTTACTTCCTTCTCAGGAAAGAGAACTACTACCTTTATGTTGTCCAGTCCGTAAAAAGCATTTGCAATAGCGCTTCCGGTATCACCTGAAGTTGCTGTTAGTATAAGCAGTTCTCCGCTCTTCCGGTCGAGGAAGTACTGCATAAGTCGACCCATCATTCTAGCCGCGAAATCTTTGAAGGAAGCTGTCGGTCCCTGATCAAGTCTCATCACGTATTTCCGGTCATATACGCGCTCAAGCGGTACTTCATAATCGTAAGCATCAATTACAATTTGCCTTAGATCGCCTTCAGGAATCTCACCAGCGAGGAATTTCCTGCCGACAGCAAACGCAATTTCATGGTACTGCGCGCCGGTGAAATCCTGTATTTCTCCGGGTGAAAATCGGGGTATCACCTCCGGCATATAGAGCCCGCCATCCGGAGCAATCCCCTTTAGTAGAGCCTTTTCAAAGTTGACTGCCGGTGCTCTTTGATTGGTTGATCTGTATAGTATCGGTTCATTTCTCATATTTCTTTCCTGCCTGGCTGTTGCCATTTTACCCCGACAATGACAGTTGGCTGCGAATACACTCAGCAAGTCTTCCTGCTGCTGTGGCCAGCTGCTCCTTCGATGCAAACGAGAAGTTGATTCTCATTGTATTCCTTTTTGGATTCTCCCCAAAGAACACATCTCCTGGAACGAAAGCCACCTTGTACTTTATTGCTTCATAGAATAGTTCGTGTGTATCAATCTGCTCAGGAACCGTTACCCAGAGGAACAATCCTCCTTCGGGTTTGGTCCATGTCACTCCCATTTCTTCAGGGAAACATTTCTCCATCGTTTTAAGAAACACTTCAAGCTTCTCACCGTAGTATTTCCTGCATTTAAGAATATGCTCCTCCATGCCCATTTCGGTAAGGAAGGCAGCACACATGTCCTGGTTGTACTTGGGAGTATTCAGGATATTTCCTTCCTTGATGTTGGTCATAGCTTCAATCACTTCAGGCGGGCCGATGTTGAACCCTACCCTTAGACCGGGACAGAAAAGCTTCGAGAATGTGTAAAGACCAATTACGTTCCCGCCGCCACTTTCCTGGTCAAGCGCATAAATTGAAGAAATGGTTTCGCCGCGATATCGGAAATCCCTGTAAGGACTGTCCTCCAGAATGGGGATGCCATACTCCCTGCTCAGGTCGAGCAGTGAAAGTCTTTTTTTCAGGCTCATGGTGATCCCGGAGGGGTTCTGGAAATCCGGCACAACATAGATGAATTTAGGTTTCTTATTGTCTTTCCCCAGAGACTCGATCTTAGCGCGAAATCCCTCAACGTTCGAACCGTCTTCATCAATATCAACACCCGCAAACTCTGGACGCTGCATCTGAAACGCGACAATAGCCCCCGCAAATGTGGGGCGGTCAAGAAGAACGATATCTCCGGGATTCAGAAATAGTCTTCCCGTCAGGTCAAGACCGTGCTGCCCTGATGAAGTCACAACAATGTTCTCATCGGTAACCCGGATATTGTCTCTATCCAGAAATCGCACTATAGCATCAAGTAGAACCTTTTCTCCCTTGATGGGCGTGTACTGCATAACCTTCTCGATATCTTCCTCAAGAACCCTTCCTGATACGAGTCGCATCTCGTGTATGAGGAACATATCCGGCGATGGTAGCCCACCGGCAAGGGAGATTATCTCGGGATCTTTGAGCAGAGCAAACAGTTTGCCTATGGAGTACCCGCCGTACTCTCTGATATTCTCAGAGAAACGATTGTTCCAGTCCTGTATCATGGAAACCTCACTGCCATGTTCTAATCCGCATATTTTACCAGAGTTACTACTGCAACGGCGCATAAGACACTCGCATACTGCGTTATGCTCAATCGGTTTTCCTTGAAGCATATAAAATACATCTGCGTCGACCTCATTCGCATGCCTTGTCTGCAAGAGCTTCTACACCGTTTCGCATTCGCAACCTGGTGAAATATGCGAATAATTGTTACCTCTTAGTATTCAGCGCTGCTGGCAACTTCTCGCGAAGATTGCCCTGATACCCCGTTTCATCATAGTCCTGCCGTCCTTCGATGCACGGATAGCCTTGTTATAGATTACCTCACCAATATCCTTTGCGATAGTATCACGCTCATCCTCTGGTATGAAGTAAGTCGCCATAGTATCGAGTTCATGGGAAGTTCCATCGCTCTCGTACTTGAAGGTCATGTCGGTACCGCTCTCAAGTACTCTGAACATATGATCGGTCCAGTTGAAATTCGGCATACCGAGATCTGGATTGATATAGATATGAGCGGCAAGACTGACACCCTTGATCTCACTCGCATCAAGCTCCTTTGCACACTGGATAAAATTAGCCGCGGTTGAACCGTTGCCAATGTTTATCTCGTATATGGGCGAAGTTCCATCATCGCGGATGTACTCGTTCATGATATTCAACAGCATTCTGAACTGCATGGGGTTCTGTGTAGCGAGAAGCATGGAAATCTTTATATTAAGATTTGGAATATCCCGTCCATAATAGCAGATTGCTATAATTGTGCTCCAGCTCGGATTCAGGAAAAAATCCCCTCCAGTTGCCAGAGCGGTGCGGGTGATGCCGTCAAGATATATCAGGTGGTTATTGTTCGCGACCTCTATTCCGCCGAAGTTTCCGAATGGTGTTCCCTGATTCTTCAGCGTAAGCGCACAGGTTCCGCATTCACATTCGTATCTTTCAAATTTCTCACCGGTAAGTGCCTCAAGCTCTCTGAAGCGACTCTCAGGCTGCGGAATTCCAATCAGGTTTGTGCTGCAGAACTTACTGGCCTTCATAATGTTTTCGGCCATTGTGAGAGTTGCCAGGAGGTCGCCGTTGTAAATGTAATTGTCTGTCAGAGCTACAACGGATATCATCTCCTGCGGAGCGAAACAGGGCTCATCGGTCCCTGCACTCTCAGCTATTCGCCTTATGCATTCGTGAGTGACCTTCGCGCCCTGGAATCCTGAGACCTGACTTGTTCCGGTTCCGAAAGCGTCATTATAGATGATTCCGTTCTCTTTCTCGAAATCCTCTACCTGAGGAAATTCCTTGGCATAGGCTTCTGCTTCCTCAATCATTTTTCCGAAACCCTTTTCGGCAAGGATGCGTTTCCTTGTTTCGAAATCTCTCATCTTCCTGATTGTACTGACGATCTTCTCTGCTCCGCCGTGATGCTCTTTCAGAGCATCTATGGCTTTCATGTCAGCATCGGACAATAACGGATATCTCATCGAACCCTCCTGTTCAGCCTGGGCACTCGGATTCACAGCAGCCCGAGCAGTTGATAGATGCTTGTGCTGTCTGCGAACAACACAAGAACAATATTGCTATTCAAATCAGTATAACAATACACCTTTCACTCATACTCTGCAACGAATACTGAAACAGTCCGAAAGACATTTCAACTGTTTTTTGATTAATCCAAATTGGTTGATTTATTATTAGATTTTAGCTATTATCGGGTACAAATGTCAAGATACAAGGTTTGACCCTGGGCCTATGCTATGCGGGTTAGCCAGCCTTTTGCTTCAATTCTGGTGAATATTACTCTTGCTCGTTCAAAACTGGCTGCGGCATCGGACTTGCTTCCTGATTCTGTCTGCATCAATCCCTGATAGTAGAAAGCTCTTGCAATCAGATAATCATCTCCCAGCTCCTCGAAATTCTCAATCGACTGTTTCATGCAGGATTCCGCATCCTCTGTCTTCCCCTCGAAAGAAAACAGCCTGCTGGAAATTAGAAATATTTCCGCACTTATCTCTTTTGATTCAAGCTCAGTTGACTGAGTTTCAAGCTCATCGAGATACAGTTTCACTCCGGGGAGGTCGTTCTCTTCAAAGCTTAACTGAGCGCGACATATTAGAACCCAGGCAAGCAGTGGTTTTGAACCGATTTCTCTCGCGAATGTTTCGGCCATCCTGAAATACCCGTCAGCTCTTACTATCTCATTCTCTTCCAGAAATACGCATCCGATGTTGCACAGAATCTTTGTATGCCCCTCACGGTCTGAAATCTCTTCCCTTATTCGAAGTGAGTGCTCAAAGAACTCGTGTGCTTCAGCATATTCTCCGAGCCTTTGCCGAACGGCTCCAATATTCGCATAACCTTCGGCTTCGCCGCTTCTGTCACCTATCTCTTTCCTTATATCAAGTGAATTTATGAAATTAGGAATCGCGTCTTTATTGTTACCAAGATGCATCTGAACGGTTCCTATATTGTTGAGAGTCGCAGCCTCGGCTTTCCGGTCGCCAATATCAGAGGAAATACGCCGGGCTTCCTGGAAACTGCTCAGAGCTTTAACATAACTTCCTATCTTGTAGTTCAAGCTGGCCATATTATTGAGAATCGATGCCTGGGCTCTCCGATTTCCTATCTCCCTGTTGGTTTCCATCGATTGCTTGTAGCACTCCAGGGCTTTTGAATAATCTCCCTTTAAGTAACATATATTCCCTATGTTATTGAGTGTGGCAGCATGAGATTTCCGGCTTCCAGTGCTTTCGCTGAGTTCCCTGGACGCATGGTAGTTCTCAAGAGCATTGTCATACTCTCCCAGCATGGCATAAGTAGTTCCAATTCCGGTAAGTGTCTTTATCTCAATTGAATGATCGGAAGAATCAAAGGGTACATCCAGCGATTCTCTGAAATAATCCAGCGCCTCATGGTACTTGCCCAGAAAACGATTCAGTGTGCCTATGCTCATAAGACACTGAGCTTCACCTGATCTGCTATTCTTTTTCCGGTAAATCTCCAATGCCCTGGTGGATAACTCTTTCGACTTCCAATACTGAGCTATGTCCTGATAAACAGCGCCTGCGGCTACAAGGCAGTCTGCTTCCTTCTCGCTGTTACCGGTTTCTCCGGCAAAGTCAATTGCCCTGTTGAGATCCTCAATAGCCTTTTCGTTATCTCCCAGGAGATTATATACACCGGCTCTGTCCTTCAGACACTCCACAAGTGTTTCGGTCATGTTTTCAGAGTTCTTCTCAAGCATTTCGAGAGCCCATGTATAGAACCTGATCGCATCCTGATTTGCATATGAGTCTCTGGAGCTGTTTCCGGCAATCATGCTGTGGTGAATAGTTTTTAACTGGTCTCCTCCCTTATGGAAATGAAACGCAAGTTCCTCCGCAACTTTTTCCCTGCAATCCTTATTATTCAAAAACAGCTTTGCTCCAATATCCAGATGGTATTTTCTTCTCCTGGATTCATTCATCTGATTGTAAATGATTTCTCTTATGATATCTTCTTTGAAGCAGAAGGATTCCTCAGCTCCCTGGGAAAGGAATCTCATTCCAAGTATCTCATCCATCATGTCAAAGAGCTGCCCTTCATTCCAGCCGGTCATTTCCAGCAGGAAACTGAAATCGAATTCACGGCCTATTACCGCAGCATGCTCCATGAGGCTCCTCGCCTCAGCGGACATCAGGTCAAGCTTCCTCTCAATAACGTCTTCGATTGAATGAGGAATC
>JAUVEU010000024.1 GCA_030594645.1 Candidatus Aegiribacteria sp. | reverse complement strand
TTTGAAAAACCCTGCCAGTTTCATCATGTAACTGCAGCATATTCCAGAACAGTAATTCTTCTCTTCCCTTCCGACACAGTGAATCAGGGCAACTGAAGAGGGCTGCTCGCCTGAACGCAGTTTAGCTCCTTCATCTCCTTTGAACATTTTCTCGATTTGCAGAGAGGTATAAACTTCATCCGAACCTTCGTAGCTGTAGTGATCACTGTTCCCCGGTTCGAAAAGCTCGCTGCCTGTCGCCACTACGATCGCGCCAGCCATTATCTCCGTTGTTTCAGCATTTTCTATTGATACAAGCTCTATCTCGAAGTTGCCGAGGAAACCGATAACGTTCTCGACCCTGGTATTCAGAAAGAGCCTGATGTTTTTGTCTTCCGTAACGGATTCTATCTTTTCATTGATCACGGAACCCTGTCCGGGAAGCAATCCTGAAAGATCAAGAGATATGCCACCAAGGTGATCAGTCTTCTCCACCAGGAATACGCGTCTATCATCGCCTGAAAGTGCAAGAGCTGCTTCCATGCCTGCTACTCCGCCACCGATAATGAGTACGTCCGGATTAATATCCAGCGGTTTCTCGAACAGCTCGGATTGACGAAGAACCCTGGCAATACCTCCGCGCATATAACTGAACGCTTTCTCGGTAGCTTTTTCATTGTCGTCTATCACCCAGCTGCAGTGTTCACGGATATTTATGATCCTGTACAGATAAGGATTGAGATCAGTTTTCTCGCATACACCCATGAAAGTCGAGTCGTGATCGCGCGGTGAACAGGCACCTATTACCAGGTGCGTGAAGCCGTTGCTTTTTATTTCCTCCTCGAGGAATTCCTTTCCCGGGGCGGAGCAGAGAAATCCGTACTTCTTAACAACAAGTTCTACATCCTGATAATCATCGAGCCCGGACAGATCGGCAAGGATGCTGTCAAGATCGACCTTCCCCGCGATATTAGGCCCGCATTCACAGATGTAGACCCCGACCTTTGCCCTCATCTTCTTATCCTGTCCCGATTCCTGCATTTCAAATTCTTTCATAAGCTAGAGACCTTGGATTTTACGATATCCATGACCTGTCCGGCTGCGGATTCCGCCTGTATTACGGAATTCTGAATATCCTTCGGGCCTTCCGCGGTACCGGCAACAAAAATCCCTTTTCTTGAGGTTTCCATTGATCCGCTTCCGTCGAGCACTGTCATAACGAAACCACGCGGGTCAAGATCAACTCCAGCAACTGCAGCTAGTGGAGCGACATCAGGGTCGGGAACAAGAGCGGCTGCAAGTATCACCATATCCACGTTCAGCTCCTGCAGGGATCCTGCAGCATCCAAATAGCTTACCTTCAGTCCCGATCCGCTCTCCGAAACCGACACGTCTCCGATAGATGAAGTGTAGAGCATCTCGGTATCTGTCCCCTCAACGCTCCTGTAAAAACTCTGGTAACTCTTTCCCGGAACACAGATGTCCGAATAGATATTGAAAACACGGGCTGACGGAATCTTGTGTCTCAGAAATCTTGCGAATTTGAATGAGTACATGCAGCAGACAGAAGAACAGTACTTCTGCTCCCTCCGTCCGGCACAATGAATCACCGCTATGCTTTCCGGAACCTTCTCTGATCCGCGAAGGGTTATCTCGCCAAGGGTAGGCCCGTTTGACGCGAACAGTCTCTCAAATTCCATCGGAGCATATACTCCGGGTAAAGTGCCGTATCCAAGGTTCGGCAGAGTTGAAAGATCAAAAGTTGCTGATCCGGTTGCCAGTATTATAGCTCCGACCTTTATTTCAATAATTTCATCGCTGTCGTCAAGGTTAATCGCCTCAAATGCGCAGGATTCCACACAGAGGTTGCACTCCTCCTTGCCATTAAGCTTCAGACAGTGTTCGGAATCAATTACAGGAACATTCGGCAGCGATCCGGAACAGGGAACATAAATGGCTTTCCTGTCAATCAGGTTTTCTTCCCATTCGTTCTTCAGGGATACAGGACAGGGTTCATAGCACATCCCGCATCCGATGCAGTCGGTCAGACTGACATATCTGGCTCTTTTTCTGATAACAACACTGAAATCCCCCGCACTGCCCTCGATCTTTTCCACATTGCTGTATGTAAGGGTTTCAATGTTCGGATTCTGCAGTATATCCTGCTGTATGGGAGCCACCATGCAGGTGGAGCACTCGAGATTGGGAAAACTTTCCTCGTTCTTGATGACCTTTCCACCGATGATGGGGAGTTTCTCCACAAGGTAAACCTTATTGGAAGCTCCGGCGAGCATCAGACTCGCCTTCATCCCGGCGATTCCGGCACCAATAACAAGAACATTCCCGGTTTGAGGCATGTTATCTACTCTCTGTCAAAAACGAGTACTGTTTTTAATAGGATTCGGTCCGAGTTCCTTTATCTTCTCCGTGAATTCGCCCACAACCTCCGCATACCGTTTTCCCTCTGCTGCAGATACCCAGGAGAGCTGCAGCCTGTCCGGATTGAGATTGAGGGTTTCCATGACCTTTTTCAGCAGAGCAAACCTTCGCCTGGCATAATAATTGCCCTCACCGTAGTGGCAGTCACCAGGATGACATCCCGCGACGAGAATACCATCGGCTCCCTTGAAATAGGTTGAAAGGAGAAGGTTATGGTCGATCCTGCTGGAACACATCACTCTTATAACCGTGAACGAGGGTGGAAGTGCGAGTTTCGATGAACCGGCAAGGTCCGCAGCTGCGTATGTGCACCAGTTGCAAAGAAAACCCACGATTGAAGGAACGAACTCTGCCCCAGCCTTTTCTTTCATTCTCTCCCGTACCTGTTTGCCTGGAAATTTACAAACACACACAATATTCTGTAACTCCTGATTAACAGAAGTAGTGATAGTTTGCTGCCTGATCGACTCTGTCAGAGATAGCTCAAGCTTAAGATAAATTTAATTCTAATATTCGAATATTCGAATATCTAATAACATGTGAAAGACCATGTCAATAACTGTTTTTTTCAGCGTAGAAATTACTGTACTCAATCACTAAAATAATATACTGTTATTCCACAGCAGTCAAGAATATCGCACCATGATTCTAACAGAAGACCAACCGCTATTTTACAGGATTACGCACCTCTGGTAAGGTCGTCTACGGATCTGGAAATGAGCGAAGAGAATTCATTCGCGAATCCTCTTGTTTTCATTTCGCTTGTATCAGCCATAAGATCATACTGCCCCTGGTCCGTCATTATGCTCACTGTCCACATAACAGAGCCGGAATAGCCATAGGAAGCACACTCCTTTTTTGAAAGCATGACCCTGGTTATCTGTTCCGTACCCACCGTAACAGCCCGGTAGCTGTTGTATACCTGCTGAGTGAATGATACAATGTTCTTCATGTAATCAACCGTCACGGTTCCCGCATTTCCAATCCGCTTCCTGACATAAAGGAGTACGATTATGGTAACAGGAAGTGTCATTACTGGAATGAACGGCATAATTGGATTGAAGGATGAGAACATCTGTTTCTGCATACTTAAATAGAGCGTCAGTGATATCCCCAGCATCATGAGTCCCGCTGCTATGATTACAACTGTAAATATACGCCTGGACACACCAGCTGTACTTCCTTTGAAGATGTACTTCCCTTTCTCATCTATGAAATATTCCACAACTTGCTCCCCACTACTTCAATAATACGATGCTCAATATTCTATCTGCTCTATCATTTTTTCCGATTGCCGCATCTTTCCGCTGATTACAGATACTTCAATCCGCCATTATTAACTATCACTCGCAGGCCTGATGGCCAGCTGGCAGTACTATCTTCATACATTTCAGAGTGATATATTGCATCCTGATCAGTCGAACTTTCAAAATAGTACATCCATCCGCTCCCTGAAACCACAGGCTCGAAATCATGGAATAACCAGACTAGAGCATCTTCTATCTTCAGACCCTTAATGTCCGAAAGACGTGTTAACTCAAAAGCTGGAGCGTTAACAATTGCCGGGAGCGGCACAAATGAATAATCTTCAACGGATATCGCCTCGGGCATGGAGGTCGAGTTCCAGTTTAAGAAGTGCTTTATCCCCAGATCTCCACCTGGAATGACAGTGATCCGTCCACACCCTATGGGACCGGACCAGGATGCTCCTGTATAGAGCGGATAATTGAGATCATAAGAACATTCAGTGAAGTCATGACCCAGGAAATAGTCCATACTGTATTCAACCAGAACCTGCTCACCTGCATTGAAAGGAACAGTCCAGCAGGCATGACTGCTGGAAGCACTGAGGATTATACGATCCCTGACGCTTATTGAATCAGCAAGTACAGAGTTCATCACATCGAGTGAATTCCAGGACTCCGGGGCAATCATGTAGAAGAAAACCTCACGGGCGTCCGGTTCGATGTCGGAAAGCGGGTCAACAGTATCCAGGATATCCTCCCAGCTTAGACGGCGCAAACCAAGGACTGACCATGTTGATGAAAGAAGCGGATGAACATCTACCGGAATACCGTTCACGCTGACGGAAGGATTGGTTATCGGATCCGATATGTCTTCCAGTGACCACAAAACACTGATCGTAGGAACCATAACGCTTATCGGAAAGTACATTATAACTGTGTCCGCCTGCCCTGTATTGGTGAAAAGAAAATCGGCTGTGATTTCCGCTTCGCCGCCAGGAAATACTTCTATTACAACATCTTCACATGTGAGTTCTATGAACGGGTGTACCTGGAACGTATCAGCTGGAACAGGATTCTGGGCGATTGAGCCGAAATACCCCATATCTGCCAGTGAAGTAAACGTAATTGCCAGCAGCATTAGAAATGGTGTCGAGTATCTCATTGTTCCTCTTTTCATGAATGTCTTTTCTGATGATAAGGGATAGTTGAGTAATGGTAAAGGAAAACAACGAAAACAATCATTCTTCTTTAAACACCGAGTCCAACCGATCTAGAATGATTGAATCACAAATCTTGACAACCGTATCACAATGTGATATAGATTATCCATAAAGATACTCACAACCAAGTGGTTCAGAAAAGATGACAGGGCAATTTTCCTCCACGGGTTCGGAATTAGTGAAAAAGGGAATATTGATAATAGCGAATTGAATTACTTTAAGAAATTAGGACGACATCTTCTGGCTTTGAATTCATCCCAGCCTCTCAAAGCAATTAAGGATAAAGTTTTGTACGACCTGGAGGATACAGAATGAGAAAAACAATGAAAGAATCAATTCAATCGACCGTCCAGGATATGCTGAACTCTGACTTGAAAACCTCATTTTCTAAGAAAGACTTTAATGAAATGGGGATCGAATTCTCCGAAATCAGGATATCATCCGAAGAAATTAAAGCAATCCGGAAAAAGACTAAATTAAGTCAGGCTGTATTTGCCAGGTTGCTTAATGTAAGCCCATCTTCAGTAAGGCAGTGGGAACAGGGAAAACGAATACCTACAGGCTCAACAAAGGTATTGCTTGATCTGATAAATAAGTCTCCCCACATTCTTGATTACCGCATAAATTCATGACATATTAAAATTATTAGCAGAACCAATGTATGAACCTGTCACAGGACAGAGCAGTGGACTGGAGTGATTCCTGTTCAGGTTATGCAGAGCATCCTCGCAATGGAGTGAGAAATGAAATGTCCTGTATGCAGTGCTGAACTTGCCTCGAATTCATATGGCTGTCAAACCATAGACGTATGTCCTCAATGCGGAGGTATCTGGTTCGATTCTGAAGAACTGAGTGCTGTAGCGAATGACATGATCCAGAAGGACTTTATTCAGAAGCAGAAACCAGCAGCTGCGTTTCACCCCGGATTACAGCCAGCAGATGAAAAGGAATCGAACATATTCTGCCCAAGATGCGGCATATTAACAAAAGTATTCAATTATTGTTACGATTCCAACGTGTTTCTGAACAAGTGTCCCTCGTGTCACGGCATTTGGGCTGATCAAGGAGAACTTGAGGATGTAGCTCAGTATCTCAAAGGAAATCCTGCTGTAAACAAATATGTGAAATCTCTAGCAAATGAATTACACAAAAGAGGCAAGCAAAACGCTATCTTCCGACTGTTGAAATCACGACTGCTTTCCGGCATTGTTGCATTGCTTTATCTTGCTTCAGCGATAGCCTTTGGAAACTCTCAGATCATTTTGAAAATGGTGGCTTTTTTGGTCCTCCCACTTGCATGTATTTGGTTCTCGGATGCGATGGGAAATTATACGGGGTTTCTTACATTTCCTCGTCCAGCGATAACTCAGAAAACACCTGGTCTCTTTGTAGCTCTTGTAGGTTGGGTATTGCTTCTGGCGCCGTTGATCATCGTAACTGTTGTTATAATCAGGCATGTTTTCTGATCAAAATGGAGCGGAATACCTTCAAGTCCTGTGAAAAGGCCAAAACTTGTAAAAGCGGTTGTTCCGAATGTGTTTCCTTTTTTGAACTCCATTATTCCGGCAATGACCTGTGCAAGACCCCCGTAGAAGATGCCCATGGCCAGAATCATGATATCGTTCTCAAAAAATCCTGCGTTGTGAATGTTGAGCAGGACGGTTGTCATCCCGAAACCCATAAGTCCCAGCGGGGCAGGATTGGCAAGAGCGTCTTTCATTCATCCTCCAGATAAGATTAGTTACCGTATTTCTCGATTATCTCGTTCTTGCCCATACCCAGGAATGCGGATACCTTGTCCTACAGTTCTCTGTGGATATCCTGTGTTCCGCAGATGAATCTCACAGAACTCATACCGTAACCGCGTGTATCAAGCCCTTCGTGGGCTGCCTTGATAACATCGGGATGGCTGGAAAGCCCAAGGTAATTGTTCGCGCAGAAATTCAAGACCTTCTTGTGGGCAGCACCCTCGGGGTATTCAACCTCGATCTCAGCATCCTGTTCGGAACAGATGAAACGTTTCTCCTTGTAGAGACCATCATCCTTGATCTTCTCAATCTCATTCGCGAACAGGTTTCTAGTATCGTTTGAAAAAGCCATTTGTCACCTCGTGAATGTTGTTGGACGGAAGTCGAAGTAGCCGGCAACCAATGTCATGAAGCTGTTAAATATGTGATGATTGTACGCTAACTATCCTGTTCGTCAAACGAACAGACTCCATGCGCAAGCCCGGCCAGATCCTCCGGTGCCGGGTTGAAAAGTCCCGCCTCCAGGATCATACTGACGGTCACAGGGTCCAGCCTTCCCGGCCCCGAGTAACCGTTCTCCAGGAGAAATCGGGCAAGCATCACATAGGTATCAGTGTATTTGCGAATATCCTCAGGTGAAAGCTCCATCGAAAGCGGCTTGAAGAGGATTTCGAATATCCCGTTTGGTGTAACACTCCCGATAAGTGTAAATTCGTCCTCTCCCGGCAATTGCGTGTCGTAGTGGTAGGTCCTTCTGCTATCAATGAAATAAGGGGTAACACCCAGCATGAGTCTGTCACCTGCAGCAAACACCTTGAACAGGAATCCGCCCTTTTCGGTAATTATCCGTTCATCATTCAGCGCCTTGATGAAACTCCTCGCAATAGAGGGTTTTCCGCTCTTCCCGTTCAGGATCACTCTGCGAACATGACTTGGATTCATCAATTCAACCTGCTACAATCTTCTCACTTATCATCAGCTTGACGACAGTAAGCTGCCTTCCTCAATTCGCTCAGCTGGTCGATGCCTTTACTTCAAAGGGCTGCCTCTTATCCTGCGTCATCAGAGATACAATGATGAGCACAGCAAAGCTCAGCGGGATGGAGATAATACCCGGATTGTCCAGAGGGAACGGTGCCGACGAGGCTTCCAGTCCGTATCTGGTGAACATGCTTGGGGATAACATGATGATTCCGACCGCTGAGATGATACCAGCGGTTATGGATGCAGTTATTCCCTTCGCGGTGGTCTTCTTCCAGAAGAGCAGCAACAGTATCGAGGGCAGGTTGGCGGAAGCTGCTATTGCGAAGGCTAACCCCACCAGGTAGGCCACGTTCATGCCCTTGAAGGCGATGCCGAGAAGAATGGCGATGAGGCCGGTCCCCACAGCAGCGAACTTGCCGATGATGACTTTCTTGTGGTCGCTGAACTTCTTGCCAAGGAAATTATCTATGAAGTCATGGGCTACTGCGCCCGAAGAGGCGACAATGAGACCACTGACGGTTCCCAGTACGGTCGCAAAGGCTATGGCGGAGATTATAGCGAACATGAGAGTGCCGAACGACTGTGCAAGAAGTGGAGCGGACATATTGGAACTCTCCACGTCCAGTACCCCGCTTATCATGGCACCCAGTCCCATGTAGAGAGTGAGAATGTAAAAGAAGCCTATTGCAGCTATCGCAACAATGGTGGATTTCCTTGCAGCTGATGGTGTAGGAACCGTGTAGTACCTTATCAGGACATGCGGCAGCGCAGCGGTGCCGAAGAACAGGGCAAGCATCAGTGATATGAAGTTCATCTTTTCTGCGAAGCTGGAACCCTCGTCTATGTGGAACTTAAGACCGGGACTGAGTATCTCATTGCCAGGGGTAACCTTCTGATACCAGATGCGGACCCTCTCGTCACCTGATATGAATACGTCGGCTATAAACCTGACTACTTCGCTCTCCTGAATTACAGCCAGAAAACTGATGATGTTAAGGCTGCCGGCCTCTTCGACCTGTTCACCGTCGACTGTTATCCTGTGCATGTTACCAACTGGATAGAAAAGCTGATCCTCCCTTGGAGCGCCGTTGTAAAGGACGGTCCCATCGGACAGGGTGACGATGCTGAGAGCTTCTGTGAGTGTGCCGGTCTCTTCCAGGTTCCACCAGTTGCTGATGCCGTCCTTCTCCAGCTTAACGAAATGAAGACCGTTCTCCGTGTATTCACCCTTAATGGTATAGGCCGGGTCGCTCAGGGATGTGACTGAACCGTCGGTCAGCTCAGCCTGGAGGGTGATAAAGTCATGGTAACCCTCGTAGGGTATGTCCTGAACACCCCTGTCAACTACAAGGAAGACCAGAATAACAGAGAAAACTATAAGGAGAGCTCCCTTGAGGAACTGCACGTAAGTGGTGGACTTCATACCGGCAGTGGTCACTATGAAGATGACTATCCCGCCCACGAGAGTTACACCCACCCAGTGCGGGAGTCCAAGAAGAGGGGTAACCAGTGCACCCGCGCCGACCATCTGGGGTATGAGGTAGAAGATTGAGACTACAAGCGTGCTGATGGCTGCCATGAGGCGAATTCCCTTGGAGTTGAACTTGGAATCCAGGGCATCGGCGAAGGTGAATTTGCCCATTCGCTTGAGTGGCTCAGCAACAACAAAAAGAGCCACGACCCATCCTGCCAGGTAGCCAATGGAGTAGAGGAAGCCGTCGAAACCCGAGAAGGCAATCATGCCGCAGATTCCGAGGAAGGAGGCTGCGGAGAGGTAGTCACCCGCGAAAGCTATGCCGTTCACGGACCAGTGGATTGTCCCTCCTGCAGCGAAGTATCCCCTGGCAGATGTAGTCTTCCTGCCGAAGTAGAAGGAGATTCCCAGTACAGCCGCTACGACCGCAAAGAATATCCCGACCGCGAGAGGAGAGGCCGTGTATATCATTCTGAACCTCTCAGGGTCTTACTGCCACTGGTGTCCAGACGCCTCTCCATCTTCGTGCACTGATGGTTGTAGAACAGACCGAGGATGATAGCGACTACGATCAAACCGATACCGTAGACGATGGCGAGATTCAGACCGAAGAAAACGACGGATTCCATCATTCTCGGGAAAACGGTGTTAAGAAGCACGAATATCCCGTATATGGCTGAGTATACGAAGAAGAGCCGCAAGCCTGCTTTCTGCTTGTACTTCAATAGTTCTTCGCACTCATGATATTCAACGGCCGGTCCATGGTCCATAATGCTCTCCTGTTCAAATATGTTATTCATGAATCGGCAGACGGGATCCGACTATCGCTACATTAAAACAACCCCGCCAGGATGGCGGTCCGGGTGGTCTCCCCTGCCGGTCGCACTTATAAGGGCGCACGATAGCACAGGGGATGCGCTATGTCAACGATTCATTTGTGTGCATGGGACGTGTAAATGGGGACACGCAGTGTGTACGTGTCCCCGTCAGGCTTTGACTATCTGCCGTATTTCTCGATTATCTCATTCTTGCCAAGACCTAGTATTCCATATTTATCACCGGTCTTTTTGAAGGCCTCAACGCATTTGTCGAGGTGTGCCTTCTCGTGAGCTGCTGAAAGCTGAACACGAATTCTTGCCGCGCCGGCAGGAACGACAGGAAAACAGAACCCGATCACATAGATGCCTTCTGCATACATATCTCGAGCCATATCATTAGCCAGCTTGGCATTGTACAGCATTACAGGAACGATTGGAGTCTCTCCCGGCCTGATGTTGAGACCAGCTTCTTCCATACCTTTCCTGAAGTAGTCTGTATTCCATTCAAGTTTATCCCTGCGCTCTGTAGAGGCGGTTATCAGATCTATTACCTTGATCGATCCATTGACTATCGGGGGTGCGAGAGAATTGCTGAAGAGGTATGGACGCGCCTTCTGACGGCACAATTCAATCAGCTCTCTGCGGCCGGATACACACCCTCCGGAAGCGCCTCCCAGCCCCTTGCCGAAAGTTGTGGTGATAAGATCAATCTCGTCTATTACGTCATAATGCTCGTGAGTTCCCCGTCCTGTTTTTCCTATGAATCCCGATGCGTGTGAATCATCAACCAGAAGCATCGCGTCATATTCGTTGCAGAGAGCAACCATTTCATCAAGAGGAGCCAGATCACCGTCCATCGAGAAAACACCATCCGTAACCACCAGTCTTGTTCTTTTATTCTGGTGGAGTTCAAGCTTCTTCCTGAGATGTTTCATGTTCATATGCTTGAATGTATCGTACTCCGCTGAACATAGACGGATACCATCCACCAGTGATGCATGAATCAGCCTGTCAGCTATGATAACATCATCCTGGCATAGTATTGCCTCGAATACACCGGAGTTGGCATCCATACATGAGGGGAAAAGAAGAGTATCCTCCATGCCCAGGAATGCGGACACCTTGTCCTGCAGTTCTCTGTGGATATCCTGTGTACCGCAGATGAATCTCACAGAACTCATCCCGTAACCGCGTGTATCAAGCCCTTCGTGGGCTGCCTTGATAACGTCAGGATGGCTGGAAAGCCCTAGGTAATTATTCGCGCAGAAATTCAAGACCTTCTTGTGGGCAGCACCCTCGGGGTATTCAACCTCGATCTCAGCATCCTGTTCGGAACAGATGAAACGTTTCTCCTTGTAGAGACCATCATCCTTGATCTTCTCAATCTCATTCGTGAACAGGTTTCTAGTATCGTTTGAAAAAGCCATTTGTCACCTCCTCCGCTATCCCAGATGCTTTTTTATGAGATCACATATGGAGTTGACTGTATCAAACGCTTCAGGAGTCGCTTCCTCATCAGGAAGTTTGATACTGTACTTGTTCTCAACAAATCTTTTGAGAGACACCATGGAAAAACTGTCGACTATACCAGAGGATATCAGAGGAGAATCGAAGGATACTTCATCCTCATCATCTTCATCAAGGTATTCATCGACTATGTACTCCAGAACGGCACTTTTCATCTCTTCCATTTCAGATCCTTTCAGTTCTGCTTTTATTCGTCGGAAAGACTTGATATGTCACCAACGTCTTCGCCCCATTCAATTGCCTTCAAATACCTTCTTACTATCTTGCCTGAGCGTGTTTTAGGGAGTCTGTCCATGTATTCGATCTCCTGCGGCATCGCAAGCGGAGAAAGCCTTTTTCTGATAAAATTCATGATATCCAGTTCAAGATCATCGGAAGGTTCGTACCCTGGCTTCAGAGTAACGAAAGCCTTTACAACCTCCATATTAACTTCATCAGGTTTGCCCACGGCAGCTGCTTCAGCAATAGCTTCATGCTCCACCAGAGCTGATTCTATCTCAAAAGGTCCAACCAGATGACCGCCTGTGTTAATGACATCGTCATCCCTTCCCACAAACCAGTAGTAGCCATCTTTGTCAATGCTTGCTCTGTCTCCTGAAACATACCAGAGCTCAGGATTCATTCTAAGTTCATCAGGCATAGCGTCTTCTGTGGCTCCAACGAACTTGCTTCTGTATATATCCGGCTGCTTCCAATAACTTCGGAACATGGAAGGCCATCCGGGTCGGAATGCTATCAGACCGACTTTGCCTGGTTCCGTAACCGGTTCATGAGATTCAAGATCAAGAACAGAAGCCGATATCCCCGGGAAAGGCATTCCCATGGATCCGGGGCGTATCTCCATACCGGGAAAGTTAGTAATCATCATTGCGCCAGTTTCAGTCTGCCAGAACGTATCATGGAACTGCAGTCCGTTGAATACTTCACCGCTCCAGATGACGGCTTCAGCATTAAGTGGTTCTCCCACTGATGCAAGATGCCTCAATGTAGAGAGGTCAAATTTACCAACGAGTTCATTGCCATCTTTCATAAGCGCTCTGATAGCAGTTGGCGCCGAATACCAGACAGAAATTTTATTATCCTGAATGAATTGATACCATCTTGAAGATGTAAAACCGGAATCAAGAACACACTGTGTGGTTCCAAGAACCCAGGGGCCGATGATGCCGTAACTTGTGCCTGTTACCCAGCCCGGGTCTGCTGTGCACCAGTAAATATCATCATCCTTGAGATCAAGGACCCAGCTTGTGGTGAGAGCCTGTCCCCAGACAGAGCTGTGAACATGAAGAGCACCCTTGGGCTGCCCTGTTGTGCCTGATGTATAATGAAGAACGGATGGCGATTCGGAATCTGATTTAAAAACGTCGAATTCTTCAATTTTCGGAGCGCTCTCCACATCAAAGAAAACTTCGCCTTCCTTCAGCTTAGCCGGATCACCTTCAACAACAATGATGTTCTTCAGTTCAGGAAGTTTGTCCTTTATCTTTCTGACCTTCCTGACATGCTTACGGGTTGTCAGAATGGCTTTTGTATTGGCGCTGGCCAGCCTGACCTCCAGAGATTCATCACCGAACGCGGAAAAAAGCGGTTGAGCAATAGCTCCAAGTTTGAGAATGCCAAGAAATGAGAAATAAAGACTGGGAATTTTGTCCATAAAGATACAGACTCTGTCTCCCGGCTCGATTCCCTGTGCTTTAAGGAATTGTGCGAATCCGTTTGAGTATATTCTAAGATCATTAAATGTGTATTTTTCTTTTCTGTCTCCAAATCCCTCCCAGATGAGAGCTGTCTTATCAGCATCTCCCCTGTCGCAAATACGATCGGAACACATGGCTCCAATGTTAAGGAGTTCACCATCTTTCCAATTCAATACATCTCTGGCAATGTCCCAGCTGAAGTCATTTTTTGCTTTTTCATATGATTCAATATTGCTCAAAGTCCGCTCCTTCCAACCATTCTGACATCTGTTTTTCAGGGTTTTGATCAGCCTTCCATCACCACGACAGCTATTGCATTCAACTTCGTATGACTGATAGAAAGGTGTATCTCCTTTACTTCCTTCTCTTGAGCCTGCTTAAGCGCTTTGTCTGTTAATCGGACGGCAACCGCTCCGGATTTATCCTTCACAATTTCTACATGCTTCCAGCGAAGTCCATGAGAGAGCCCTGCACTGAGCGCCTTGAAAGTTGCTTCCTTTGCTGCGAATCTGGCGGCATAGCTTTCCCATGGCCTGGCTCTGCCTGAACAGTACTTAACTTCTTCCGGCATAAACAGTTCCTCAATCAGACCATCGTCAAGCCGAGTCCTGAAAGTATCAAGATCGACAATATCTATTCCAACCCCGATTACATTCAAAGAAATTGTTCTCCCGGATAATATATTTAGTAGTAATAACAGCATGTGAACTCTAACACGAGAAGCTTGCCGTGTCCACTGTTTTAAGAACAATTATGTTTATGATGAAGCTTATGCCGAAGCCTCTTCTGGAACGCTATTTCGTAGAAACCATTGAAATAGTTCTGAAGAGTAAAGGTTACGAAACCCGTACTGCCAATGACGGTGAAGAAGCACTGGAAAAAGTTATGGAAAAAGTCCCTGACATCATGCTGCTGGATATTATGATGAAAACCAAAGGCGATGGTATATGGGTAAGCGAGAGAATCAGGTCGGATAAGAGTATAAAGGATCTTCCCATAATTATGATAACCGCGGTAAATCAGGATGCAGATATGGTGAAATTCCACTTTGAAAAAGATGCAGGTAAGGAATCAAAATATATTCCTGTAAACACTTTCATGGAAAAACCTATCGAAATTGATGAATTGCTTGCAGAAATCAGTAAATTTGTCGGAACTCCCTAGCCTGCCACAAAAGATAGCGTTCAGAAGCTACTTACTGTTACCAGACTGACTTGATACCAGCCCATGTCTGATGATCAAGAGCTGTCTCAACGCCCTCAATCATGAAAAATGCATCGCAGTCAATGACCCACCATACACCATAACTAATCTGATACATGCCATCTGTGTATATGGGATCGCATATCAGCCATGCATCAGGACCGATGGAATTGAGAACAGTCATAGTCAGCCAGTATTCCCCTTCAGCAAGAGTAGGATCTGTCTGGAGATCAAGCTTAAGCTCCCATAGTTCGTAACCCCACATGGTAAATCCGGTAAGAGTCTCAGTCATGCGTATGGTGGGTACTATTTCTCCCCAGACAAAATTACCCTGAATACCACCTGTGTTTTCATATATCTCAAGAGCAATCTCATTCGGATGAGTGTTTCCATGAATAGTCCAGAAAGTAATAGAGCCAATATCGGATTCTGAATTAAGGATGAAATTGTCTGCAGCAGCAAATCCATCGTCATTCATAACGTAGAGCCCATCTGCCAGATAGTCCATGTTGAAATACTGTGAATAGAGATAATTGTCTGTCTGAGTCGGAGAATGGGTTCCTGAGCACAGGAACTGCCCGTATCCTGAACTGTGACCTCCGAATACTGCAACATTACATAAAAGTATGAAGAAAATAGCCTTCATTCAAATTAACTTTCAGATTGTACCTTATCAAGGTTCCTTCTGCCTCGGACAAATTAGTCAAGCTCTTTTATCTCGATAGATTGTTTGTTCCATCAAAAATAACAATAGTGCCTGATCAACTCACGTCAAGGTTTATACATAGTGATTGGAATATGCATCGTTCTCTTGACATAACTCAGCCGGGAAACGATAAAACCCACATGAAAAAATCTTCGAAGAACACCAAGCACAAAAGGATGTATCGGATATTACTTCCGGCGATACTGATAGTCTGCACACTGCTGGTGCTGACTCTGCAGGAGTGCAGACCCCTGATACCTCCTATGGACGACACATATATTCACCTTGTGTTCGGCAGGAGTCTTTTCTCCGGAAGCCCTCTATCCTTCAACCAGGGTGAGATATCTTCAGGCTTTACAAGCCCTCTATGGCTTCTCCCTTCCGCACTGGCTTCAACAGGCGGCACTGAAGCGGCTCCGGCTGTTCTTATGGGGTTCTCCCTTATAGCTGCTGCACTGGCACTGCTTGCCGCGGGTCCATGGGCAGGGCTTCTTCTGCTGATGACCGGACCATTCTTTTTTCATGCATCAAGCGGCATGGAGACAGCGCTTGCTTCTCTTTTTGTAATCGTACTATGGAAAAGCATCAGGGATGAGACTATGCTCGGACTCAGACCGTTCATTCTGGCCGGAGCTTTTCTATGCAGACCTGAGCTTGCAATTCTCGCAGTACCATTGATTATGGCCATGCCAGGGAGAAGTGTACGAAATATTCTTATTCTGCTGGCACCGTCATTTGTCGTCGGGATTCTATGGATAATATGGAATCTTCATGCTGCCGGTCTGCTGCTTCCTTCTACTTTTTACGCAAAACAATCTGTCAACTGGTTTTCATCTGCATCATCCGGTCTTCCAGGATTACTGAAGAACCTGCTTCTTGTTTCTCCACTCCTTATCTTCGCAGCAGTTGCTTCAATAATCGGGTTATTCAGAACAGCTCCTTCTGAACTAAGAAGAAAGAATATTGCGCTTGGCTCATTCCCAATTCTGCTCTTTGCTACTTCCCTCCTTCTTCAACCGAACAGTTTTTTTCAGATGAGGTACTATGTTCCAACCCTTACAGCAACAGTTCTCGTTGCTGGATACTGGTTGAGCGGATTGCAAAGAAAAAAGCTGAACACCCTTCTTCTTGCCGCTTCAATGCTTCCAGGTTTACTGATTTTCGGAGAACGGCGAGCAGAAGCTTCATGTGACGTGGGCGCTATTGATGTGGATCCCGCTGATTACCTTTCTGATATCGCGACAGACACGGAGACGGTAGCCTCCGCGGATATCGGTGCTGTGAAATGGATTACAAATATACACATTCTGGATCTTGACGGTCTTGTCACTCCTGAAAGGCTTCCAGGGGAAGATACTGAGGACTGGTACTGGATCGAGCTAAATGCGGACTATCTTCTTGCGTTTCCAGGACAGTATTCCAACCTAGTCTCTGAAGCCGGTGAATCCATTGAATTTCTGGCCGGTTTCGGGAGCAGATCGAACGTGATATGCGGTGAGGATTCCGTAACTCTATGGAGAATCTTCTGACTGGACAATCACCCTTTTTAAAGACTATCTTTTCAGCTTCTGCAGTTTGCGCAATTACCCCGAATGCGCGATATATTAGGCTTGCTAACCCGGATATCATGAAAATGGAGAGAACAGGATGAATCAGGATTCTGATAGTAAATCCAGTACAAGGATGATTCAGGAGAAGATACCAAGCTCCAGAAACAGATATGTTATTGTAGGTGCTCTTGTATCTGGTTTCATAATCATGAGCGCATATTTCACTCTGGAACTAAACGAAAACATTGGATATACACATTTCGCATATGTTCCTATCATTTTCGCCAGTTTCTGGTGGGGTCGAAAGTCCATATATGTAGCAATAATTCTGGGAATGGATGTTCTCATTTTCAGATTCTTCTCCAGCTTCACAAGCCCTTTCTGGGCCGATTTAATCCGAGTCGGATTTTTCCTGATCGTAGCAACGGTGATCGGCGAACTGAGCACTGAATTAGTGAATACATACAGGGCCCTCAATGAAAGAAAAGAGAGACTTAAAAAAACAAATGCTTCCCTCAAGGAGTTCTCCAAACTCAGACGGGCTTTCCTTCACATCGCCATTCATGACATGAAATCCCCTGTTTCAGCGACGACGATGCTTCTTCACAGCCTTGAGACTCTTCTGGGATCATCAGTCACAACCAAGCAAAAACACCTTATGAGCAGAATGCATTCCAGACTGGACGAGGCAACTTCATTCCTCCGTGATTTTCAGTTCTTCGCTGCGCTTGAAGACACGTCTCAGGTAAGGAAACACGCGAAAAAGACTGATTTGAATAAAGTTATTCAGAAGGTAGTTAAATCAAATCAGGATATTGCAGCTGATAAAAAACACAAGCTTTCGACTGACCTCCAGAAAGACCTGCCGCCCGTTGGAGGCGTTGAGAGACTTCTCTTTGAAGTTGTAGCCAATCTTGTAACCAACGCTATTAAATACACTCCTGACAAGGGTAAAATAATTGTTCGAAGCTTTGCTAAGGACGAATGCACCATCTGTGTGGAAGTGGAAGACAACGGAATAGGCATCTCAAACGAGAATCAGAAGAAACTGTTTAAAGAATTCGCTCGCATCAAGGACAATGACGTCTCAGGTAAGAAAGTACCTGGTATCGGTCTAGGACTCTCCATAGTAAAACGGATTGTCGAAATGCACGGTGGTACAGTGTTCCTTAGAAGTGAACCTGAGAAAGGGAGTGTATTCGGTTTCGATATATCCGTTTGCCCTGATCATGATACACCACCCATGCTCTCACCGATTCGCCTTCCGCAAATAATTGAAACCTGAGTATCATCCATGAATAATTCAATAATATCAGTCAGCAATCTCATAAAATCATACAAAGATATCGTCGCTGTGGACGGCATATCATTCAACGCGTACAAAGGTGAAATCCTTGGTATACTCGGACCTAACGGTTCAGGAAAGACCACTACACTCAAATCAATTCTGGGTTTAATACTCTTTGACAGCGGAGATATTCATGTTTCAGGTATGGATGTAAAAAAAGATCATCTTAAGATCCTCAGAAACACAGGGGCTGTTCTTGAAGGCGCAAGAAATGTTTACTGGCACCTCTCCCCCGAAGAGAACATGAAATATTTCGCCGGTCTCAAAGGCTTGTCTCATTCGCATATAAAAGAACGTATGAATACTCTTCTCCATGAGCTGGAACTTGCAGATGTAGGAAAAAAGGAAATCCGCGAGTTCTCCAAGGGTATGAAACAGAAAGTCGCCCTTGCCTGTGCTTTCATTCATGACCCTGACATACTTCTTCTGGACGAGCCCACTCTTGGACTGGATGTTGAGATTTCAAGGGTAATGAGGAACTGGCTCAAGGAAGTAACACAGAAGTCCGGCAAATCCATTCTTGTAACATCTCACGATATGGATTTCATAGAATCCGTATGTGACAGGGTACTTATTATCAAGGAGGGCAGAATCCTCACCCATGAGACTGTCCAGAGCCTGAAAATGAAATTCTCAAGAAAAGTTTTAAATCTTGATATTGCAACTAACCCTGACCAGAACAGCATCAGAAGGATTGAGGAACTTGGTGAACTTACCGTAGAAAATACCGATAACGGCTGCAGATTGATAATATTTCTGAAAAGCGCGATGCTGATATACGATCTCCTGGAGATATTGAGATCGGCCGATCTGGAAATAACCGATTTCAGTACTGTCGAAAGCGATCTGGAGGATATTTTCCTGAATGTGATTAAAGATGAACCGGAGTGATATGAGCATTCTGAACGTATTTATCGTGGAAATACGGATGCTGGGATGGGAGATGAAAAGATACCTGTTCAATACCGGCGCCATGGTTGTGGTGATGTACATCATTTTTCTCGGTATGTTCTGGGGCGCGAAGTCCATCGCCGGTGCCGGCATCAATCAATCTTCACTGGATTCCATGGTTATCGGGTACGTTCTATGGATGAGCGCGATGTTCTCACTTCAGGGAACCGGGAGTGTAGTTCTCTCCGAATCTCAGAGGGGTACTCTTGAGCAGATATACCTCTCCCCTTACGGCGCAGATATCATCTTTTTCTTTAAAGCAATAACCAATACTCTGTTCAATTTTGTCATACTCACGCTGATGCTGTACCTTACGATGCTGACCACAGGAAGAGTACTTTCAGTCAACCTTCTTTACTTCTACCTGATTCTGTTTGTTTCAGTGCTTTCTCTGAACGGAATAGGTTTCATGCTTGGCGGTGTGGGTCTGATCCATAAAAAAATCGGTGCGGTTAACGGAATACTCTCGTTCGGATTGATCGGTCTGATGCTGCTTCCAGTCTATCCCCTGACAGCTTTCTCATTCCTGCCATTCATAGCAGGCGCGCATACGATAAACGCGCATATAGTACACGGAACATCTTTTCCGCTCTGGTGGTATCTGTTCGTCATTGGAAACAGCCTTCTCTTTCTTTTTATCGGGCTTTCCATCTTCAGACTTTTCGAAAGAAAAGCGAAAAGACTCAACAAAATGGGACAGTACTGACAGAAACCCAGGCACTGCAACAGCGACTGCCTTCAATTAGCATTTGCTAAGCCTTTCAACTTCGATAGGAATATTGAAATGCAGGATAATGTAGATGCCACTAATCCAGGTGTATAAGGGTGTTATGTAACGTGTTAAGCTGTCCATTGTATGATTACTATCCTTGATTCAACTTCAAGTGAAAATATAAAGTTGTGGAATTAATGACATACAAGCAAATGTAGAATCCACATAATCATAGTTGACGAGTAAAAAACGGCGACGACTTGAGAACATAGAACAATTGGAAATCAGGCCCAGAGGACAAAAATGCCGTCGCCGTAAAAAAGAACATATAAGACAAAGCGCGGACATCAGTTCTTTAAGAACAGTTACTTAACTCGCTGGGTCACTTTGAAGAAGAGGTTGAATCTTTACCCAACCTTTTACATAATACTCATAGGAGGTTGTTATGGTACCGTTACATCCAGAATTTGTTATAGGTAAAGACAAACGCAAAAAAGCTGTACTTCTACCTTTCTCTGAATGGGAAAAGGTATTGGATGAACTTGAAGAGCTTGAGGACATTCGTGCGTTCGACGCTGCAAAATCTTCCGCAGAGGAAAGCATCCCTTTCAATCAGGCAGTTCGCGAAATCCGCGATAATTACGACGCGTGACTTACTCCGTTGAAATCCTTCGTTCTGCACAAAAACAGCTAAGCAAGATCAATCGCCAAGACCAAGATCGTATTATTTCCGCAATCGAATCTCTCACACAAAACCCACGCCCAGATGGTTGCATAAAATTATCCGGGCGTCCTGCTTGGCGAATCAGAATAGGATCATTCAGAGTTATTTATGAGATCCAGGATGCAAAACTGATTGTACTTATTGTTAAGATTGGCCATCGAAGAGAAATTTATAGGTAGTGAGTTTCGGAATTTTTCGAGATTGAGGTATGTTCGCTATAAATATTTTATAGAACCTTGTCGAGGATAAAGTTTCGTCAACAATTGCATGAACCAGCCACAAATGCAAAGCTATGAGCCAGAGTAACATCTGTGCTGGTTATGCAAACGTAGTTTTAAATATAAAGGAAGAATAATGGAAGGTAACAAATTTGTATTCCAATCAATAGGAATTATCCATTCTCCTCATAAAGAAATATCAAAAATCCCGATACAACCTGTTTTTTGTAACGACGTCGAAGGCACAGTTCGTTTAAATAATGAATATGCTGAAGGGTTGAAAGATTTAGCGGGATTCTCTCATATCTATTTGTTCTATTACTTCGATCATTCACAGAAAACGTGTTTACGTTTAAAGCCGTATCTATCAGACCATGAACATGGTATTTTTGCTACACGCGCTCCACATCGTCCTAATAAATTAGGGATGAGTCTTGTGCGATTGGATCGAATTGAAAATAATATTCTTTATATCAGGGACCTCGACATATTGGATGACACCCCTTTGCTTGACATCAAACCATACATACAAAGGTTCGATTCAAGGGAAAACGTCAAATCAGGTTGGCAAGACATTGTCTCAGATGATGTTGCATCCGTGCGAGGTTTGAGAGATTTCAAGAGCCAGAAAGGGAGAAGCTAACAAATTCGGGGAAGCTGTTCACCGCTCATCATGTCAACGATTCTCTCAGCTCCAATGCTGCTTTCCATGATCACATCGGCATATGATGCTTCTGCAACATGTCCAATTATGGTTGCCTGTCGGCTGTTTTCATGTTTATGAAGAATATCAACAACTTTTTCGGCATTCTTTTCGGGAAGAATAACAACGAATCGACCTTCATTGGCAACGTAGAGCGGATCGAAACCAAGTATTTCGCAGGCTCCAAGAACGTCATCACGAATAGGGATAAGACTCTCCCTGATATTTATTGAAACTTTGCCAGCAGAGGCAATTTCATTCAGACCGCTGGCAAGCCCTCCCCTCGTAAGATCCCTCATGCAGTGAATATCAAGGTCAACTTCAAGCAGTTCGGAGACTATTTTATCAAGAGGCGCAAGATCACTCTGAATAACCGTCTGAAAATCGATCCCTTCGCGAATGGCCATGATAGCGATTCCATGCCGCCCAATGTCACCACTGAGAATAACGGAATCTCCTTCTCTCACTCTGGAAGGACTGATATCTACACCTTCAGGTATGATGCCCACTCCGGCAGTATTGATATAGATCCCGTCGCCCTTACCTCTCTCAACAACCTTTGTGTCTCCTGTTACAATTGATACACCTGTTCTTTCAGCGGCTTCTCCCATCGATTGCACAACCCTCCAGAGGGTTTCCATTGGAAGTCCTTCTTCAAGTATGAAACTGGCGCTCAGCCATTCCGGTTTTGCTCCGCACATGGCAAGATCGTTAACAGTTCCGTATACGGAAAGATATCCGATATCACCTCCCGGAAAGAACAGAGGGGTAATTACATGCGAATCGGTTGAAAATGCTATTCTTCTGCCATCAGTTCTGAGAACAGCCCCATCATGCTGAGCATCCAGAATCGGATTTGAGAAGACTCTGTACATCATCCTGCTGATAAGGTCATGCATAAGCTTTCCACCGCCGCCGTGCGCCATGGTTACTTCAGGGTAATCAGATAGAGGTATAGGGCAGCTTTCGTTTGAAATCATCGGTTACTCCTGGTTAATCTGTAGCGATAATATGCAGCACATGCTCCCTCGGATGATACCATCAGGGCTCCAAGTGGATGTTCCGGGGTACATTTACCACCGAAGGCGGTACATTCGTCAGGTTTTTTCTCACCTGTTAGAACCTGCCCTGAGATGCAGTCGCCGGATTCCTCAACTGTATATCCACTGACACCGAATCGCTCTGCAGCGTCGAATTTCGAATATTTTTCCCTTAATCCGAGTCCACTCGCTGGTATTGCACCTATCCCCCGCCATTTCCTGTCAATTACTTCAAATACTTCACGTATCATATCAATGGCTTCGGGATTCCCATTCCTTTTTACTGAGCGCGTGTACTGGTTTTCAACTTCCGCCCTGCCTTCCTCCAGCTGCTTCAGGCACATGTGGATTCCCTCAAGGATATCGAGTGGTTCAAAACCGGTAACAACTATGGGAACATTGTACTCGCTCACAATAGACTCGTATTCAATGTAACCCATTATTGAACAGACATGCCCGGCTGCAAGGAATCCCTGTACTCTGCATTCAGGATTTGAGAGGACTGCCTGCATCGCTGGTGGTACAAGAACGTGCGATACCAGCATATAGAAATTGTCCAGGTTAAGATGGTCTGCCTGTATTATTGAGGCTGCTGTTACAGGAGCTGTCGTTTCAAAGCCTACTCCGAAGAACACTATCTGCTTCATCGGGTTCTGTTCTGCGATCTTCACAGCGTCAATTGGTGAATAGACTATTCTGATGTCTCCGCCGGAAGCCCTGACACCCATCAGATCTTTGACGCTGCCAGGTACTCTGAGCATATCACCGAACGAACAAAGAATAACATCCTCAATACCGGCGATCTCGATAGCCTGATCGATCAGTTCAATCGGAGTTACACATACAGGACATCCAGGACCGTGAATCAGTGAGATCTTTTCAGAAAGGAGCTGGTCGATACCGTATTTCAGAATGGAATGTGTCTGCCCACCGCACACCTCCATAATTGTCCACTCCCTGGAAGCCAGCTGTTGAATCCTTTCAGCGTATTCCTCAGCTGCTGATCGATCACGGTATTCGGAAACATATTTCAAGATGTGCCTTTATCAGGTATATTGTTTCCCTGTAAGGTATTATGATTACTATTAAGTTCTTCTTTACCAAATTCAGATATCTGCCTTAGATATTCAAAAACCTCACAGGCTTCTTCCTCATTGAGTTTATTAAGAGCAAAACCGGCATGAACAATAACCCAGTCACCAACCTTTGCATTACTGACACCGGCAAGACTTATGTCCCGCAGAATTCCTCCGAAACTCACTTTTCCTGTTCTGAAAATCGGATCGTCTCCCTGAAAAATTTCTTCAATCCTGCCCGGCACTCCAAGGCACATCCTTAATCTCCTTTCATTCGTTCTTATACAGATTCACAGCTGCGAATATCTGCCCTGGGGCTATGCCGCCGTCATTCGGTGGTATCTTCCAGTGCAGAACAGGTGTGAATCCCTTTCTCCGGAGCATATTCGCTGTTCTTTCCGCGAGGTAAACGTTCTGAAAGCATCCTCCGCTCAGGACCACTTCTTTCTCCCCCATTAACTCAGCTACAGATACAATTCCTTCGGCAAGCGCGTTGTGGAACCTTGCTGAGATCATGGATGCCTTCTCCCCGATGGTAATATCTTCGATTATATCATTGATAAGAGATTCCCAGTCCAGTATCCAGGGTTTTCCCTCGCTCCTATCCAGTAAAAGATTATACGAATCATCCGTTTCCACTCCTGCAGCAGCATATTCAAGCAGCATCGCTGCCTGACCCTCGAATTCATTTGTCTGACAGAGTCCGAGCATAGACGAAACCACGTCAAAAAGTCTTCCCATGCTTGAAGAATAAGGTGAATTAAGATTATTCTTCAGCATCCGTTTCAATACGGTAAGCTCTTCTTTCATAAAAACATCAGATGGAATATACCGGTCTGGATCATCGAATATCTCTGACAGGAGTCCAAGTGCTGATCTTCTCGGTTCCCTTACGGCCTTTTCTCCGCCTGGAAGCCTGAATACTCTCATATGCGCAACTCTCTCAATGAATTCTTCGCCTATTTTAAAGAATTCCCCTCCCCATATCGTACCATCAGTGCCATATCCCGTTCCGTCCCAGGATACTCCAAGCAGAGGAGGACTTAATTCGTTATCGAGCATACAGGAACAGACATGAGCTACATGATGCTGTACCGGAAACGCTGGAAGACCGGATTCCACCGCATATTTTGTAGAGATGTAATCCGGATGCATGTCATGAATGATTTTTTTTGGTTTAGCATGGTAGAGCAACTCTATGCTGCTCCAGACTTCTTTATATGCTTTAACTGCCTGAGGCGTCTCCATGTCTCCGATATGCTGACTTACAAAAACATTATTACCTATCGAGAGCGCCAGGGTATTCTTAAGATGTGCTCCGGTGGCAAGTATAACATCTGATTTCTTATTCATCCTTACCGGCAGAGGAGCATACCCTCTGGCTCGTCTCAGAACCATCTCCCTGCCATCCACCACTCGTACTATTGAATCATCAACATGTCTTGCTATAGGTCGGTTGTGAATCAGGAACAGATCCGCAAGACCGGACAATCTTCTTAATGCTTCTTTTTCATCTGTGCATATGGGTTCATCGGAAAGGTTACCGCTGGTTGCTACAACAGGATCGCCTATCTCCTGCAACAGAAGATGATGAAGAGGGGTATATGGAAGCATGACACCAAGATCAGGATTCCCAGGAGATATGTAACCCGAAAGTTTATTGGAAGATCCATGATCTATCCTCTTTCTAAGCAGAACAATCGGAGATTCAGGGGATTTAAGCAGATTCTTTTCCATTTCCGATACTTCGCAGAAGGATGAGATCATATCTGAAGAGGGAAACATCAGGGCAAAAGGTTTGGTTTTCCTGCCCTTCCGCTTCCTCAGGAGCTGGACGACTTTGTCAGAGCTTGCTAGAGCAATCAGATGAAATCCGCCAAGCCCTTTTACTGCAACTATTTTGCCATCGAGTATTGCGGATGCTGTTCTCCTTAGGGCTTCATCTCTCTCCGCAAGAATTTTTCCGTTTCGATCCAGGAGTTCTATATGCGGTCCACACTCGGGGCATGCGTTCGGCTGTGCGTGAAACCTCCTGTTGGATGGATCTTCGTACTCGGACAGGCACTTCCTGCACATATGAAAACCAGACATAGTCGTAGCAGGTCTGTCGTAAGGGATGGAATTGATGATGGAGTATCTCGGACCGCAATTAGTGCAATTCGTAAACGGATATCGATATCGTCTGTTTTCAGGATCCATTATCTCTTCCAGACAATCATCACATGTAGATATATCAGGAAGAACAAGAACTCTTCTCTCCCCTCCTGTACTCGTCCTTATCTCAAAGCCGGTATATCCAACAGGATCCAGATATTCTCTGGTGACATCCTGAATAATGGAAAGAGCCGGTTTTTCTTTTTCCACCGCTTCCCCGAACCTCCGTAGAACTGCTTCTTCTCCCTCAACCTCGAGTATCACACCAGCTGCAGCATTGCATACCCAGCCTGTAATATCAAAACTGTCAGCCAGCCGGTATACGAAAGGTCTGAATCCGACGCCCTGCACAGCTCCGTAGATTTCCATTCTAAGTCGCTTCAAATTAACTTCTCCGGACTTTGATCGGGGTACATCTCCTGCTGAATATAGCGTATATTCTACCATCTAAAGCAGTTTCAGACCATACACCGATCAATGATCGGAGAGTAATGCACGAACTATCCCTTGCGAAAGATATGACAAGGATCATTGGTAAAGTTCTTGGAGGATGCAAACCTCTGGATACGGTGAACATTACCATTGGTCCGCTGTCAGGAATATCTCCTGAATCCCTCCGGTTCTGCTTTACAGAAGTGGCAAAGATGGAGGGATTCGGTGAACCAAGGCTTGTAATAACTGAAACAGAAGCAAAACTTATCTGCCTTGACTGCGATGCTGAATATCAGGCAAAGGAATTTTACCAGGGCTGTCCATTGTGCGGTTCCTTCAACAGAAGGATACTGTCAGGAAGAGAATTTACGGTAGACAGCGTAGAAATCATGGAAGGAACAGACTGATATGTGCGATGATATCACAAAACAGACAGTGAACATCTTGACCCCTGTTATGAATAAAAATGACCGTTTTGCTGCATCTAACAGGGAATTACTGAATGGGAAGATAATATATACGCTTAATCTTATCAGCTCTCCTGGTGCCGGCAAAACCACACTTCTTGAATCAATGGCCCGTTTCTTCGGATCGAAGATGGCTGTTATCGAAGGAGATGTGCAAACTGACCGCGATGCGGAAAGAATCAGAAAAGCGGGGTGTCAGGCCTGGCAGATCGAGACCGGTGGTTCCTGTCATCTCGATGCTGAAGCAGTTAATCACGCTCTGGGACACATGGATCTTGAATCGGATGAACTCGCATTGCTCTGTATCGAGAATGTGGGAAATTTAATCTGCCCCAGCAGTTACGATCTTGGTGAAAACCTTAAAGTAGGACTTCTTTCATTACCCGAGGGCGATGACAAGATACTTAAGTATCCATCCCTTTTCAGCAGGATATCAGTACTTGTGATCAACAAGATGGACCTTCTCCCCCACATTGATTTCGACGTAAACAGAGTGATAGATGAGTGCAGAAGCCTCAATCCGGAAGTCCTGGTATTCACCGTCTCAGCTAAAACAGGTGAAGGAATGGAAGAGTTCTGCGATTTCCTGGAGAATCAGTTTTCAGATTGAAAAACGGCTGATCGGCAGTACACGAAAAACACTCTGGATTGCCGTGACGCGTACAGGTTCCCATCCTCAGATACTGAAAATAGTGAAACAGGATTGGGAAAATCGCTCGAATCCTCAAAAACCTGATACCACCCCGACATGCGTTCTATCATATCGCGAGTGCCCGTGAAATGATCAATGTTTGCAATACATGTGATGTCCTGCATATAGAGATATTTTTCCAGTCCCTGATCATGCAGAATTCTCTGATACTCGTAATTGTTGACAAGACCATCCAGATTCACGACCCGATGTCTGCAGTAGTATCCGACATATCCGGCATCCCACGATCCAATTACTGTCCCATCGTCCAGTGTGTTTAAAAAATTGACGCCATGCTGCTCGGGTCTTTCGGAATCAGGAATCACAAATGAATATCCCTGCAGACGATCGTGTGCATACACAATATTGAAAACGACAAGCCCCGCGAGAAGAATCCATGCAATAGTGTTCCTGAGGAACCTGAATTTTATTCGTGATAATAGAAGAACAGATGAAATCATTACTCCGAAAATAACAGGGAACCAGTAATAGGTATAGATTTCCAGAAGCGATTCGTACATGAAGGAATAATAGATCAGAAGCAGTAAAGTATAACACCAGCATACAGCCATCAGTTCCCTTATAGGAGTAAATGCCTTTCTGATAAACCATACTGCTGTACATGCAGACCCCCCTATGACCGCAAGCACGGCTGGAAGAGGAAGACGTCCTCCAAGAGTAGCAAAATTGACAAAATTCATTACTCCATGCTGAAAGAACCGTGTGTCTCCGGATGAAAACAACTGTATTAGAAGCTCACTTCCTGCAGCGGATTTAATATATCCTGATACGGGCAATATTCCCCCGAAATACAGCTTGTTGACTATCACATACAATATCAGATAAACCATCACCGGAAGCCCTGTCCGAAGGACATCACGGTACCTTCTTAGAAAAAGAAAGATGAGACAGATTCCAAAGACCAGAGCAAGTGAATCCAGCCTGGCCATGCAGGCTGCGATAAGAGAAAAGGAAAGCGGCCACGTGCTGTACATTCCACGGAGTGACCTGGTAAAGAGAAGAAGGCTTATTCCGTAACAGAAGATCAGGAGTCCTGTCTCCATTCCGGACAGGGCTCCCTTGCTCCAGAACCAGAAATTAAGAAGCCAGAATGCGGCGGCGGTAACTGAAAGGAGGATTTTCTTCGTATTTTCAATCAGTATCCTGTAAAGCACAAAACCGCTTGCTGCAAAAAGCAGCGTCTGCAGTATGGTTACAGCCTGTGCAGCAAGGTCTCTGCTTCCGGTCATCAGAAATACCGGGACAAGCATAGCCTGCCATAATGGATGAAAACCGTTTGTTCTATTTATTCCGTCAAAGGTAATACCGTTTCCAGAGGAAATATTCCGGGCGATTTCCAGATAATAATAACCATCATCAACCAGCTGAACCCCAAAAGCGCTAATCAAAAATATTACTGAAATAACAACAGCAATTGCCAGATATACAACCACTTTCCCTGCTGAGGATCTTCTTGATCTTTGTTCAGCTCGAATTTCAATGCTCACATTATCCCAATCCAATTGAAGAGATGATGAAGTATAAGTTGAAGAAGTGTGCTACGTCCCTGGGAGGAGGTCGGGGAGGGTTTTCAGCAGAAGGTTGACTCCCGGGGACAGTGGAGCGCCAAGTGTGATATCTGCCGGTTGAATAGCCAGCATAAAAACTGCGGCTCCTGTCTCGCTTTCCAGCCGTTCCATTACCAGTACCGGTGATAGACTGTGTGTGCTGAAACCGCTGTTCTCCAGTATTTCATCCCGCTTCAGAAGCTCAACTGATCCCGGTTCTCTTCCAAGGTGTACTGCGTCAATCATAACAATTATATCAGGCTCAAGCCTTTTCACCGGACCTATATAGTTCTCGGGAACAGTGCCTGCATCCACAGCTCTGGCACCCTTTTTCCGCAGCGCTTCAACAAGCTTCGATCCTATCCCATCGTCTCCCCTGAGAGTATTGCCCATCCCCATATAGACGATCCTCCCTTTCAGCAGTTTCCGGATATTTTTCTTAAATTCGCACATATGACCGGCCTTCTACTTCAGCGACGCATAAAGTTGTATTCGGTGACACGCACCAGAGCGTGCATGTGCATGTCCCCGTGTATATATATAGAAAAATACCGGTGACAGGTTCGAATGTCACCGGTAGTAATAGCTTAATATTCTGTTCTGTTATTCCTCGGGGTATGTGGTTGTTCTCCGTCTGCATTCAGCACAGAGAATCTTGACTCTGTCAGATCGTCCATCGTCTTTGTATACCGTGGTTATATTTTCATCAACAAGACCGAGTTCCTTCAGTCTGGAAAGGTACAGTGTAGGATTTGAATACGAAAGCTCTCCGAGTTTTTCAGCAAGCCAGACAAGATGATCTTTTGTACCGATAGCTACTCCGCAGTACTCGCAGAGCTGAAGTTCCTTTTCAATAGTTTCGAATGCGTCTGCGCGATCGAAGTATGAGAGTTCCCATTCGTTTGTCTGAACGATACCTGTATCTCCGGTTTCCCTGATACATGTATCAACACAGACACCGCAGAAAATACATGTATCGGTATAATGGATCATTACCCTTTTTGGAACACCTTCTCCTTCGATAATATCTTCGAAAGCCAGTGCATTTGCAGGACAGGCTTCTACACACGCAAGACATCCAAGGCATTTATCCTCGTCATACACGACCTGTCCCCTGAAATTAGGGTGAGGAACATATGGTTTTGCGGGAAACTTGGAAGTATATGGCCCCTTTAGTACCGCTTTGATTGCTTCCACAAGTTCTCTGAGCTTTGGATATTTCATATTTCCATCCGTAACGAATCTTCTGTACCGATTCGCTCTTCTATGCCTTTCCTTCTTCATCCTCAGCGTAACTGTCAACCACGCTCTTGTCCCAGAGCTTGATACCGGAGCGATGTGCTCCCCTGGACACCGCATGCGCGGCCACAGGAGACGCGAGAATAAGGAATACTATTGCTATCAGTGCTTTAAAACCTGTAGGTGTAAATCCACCGGTCATAAGAAACGTACCGAACAGTATGCTGCATGTTCCCAGAGTAACACATTTTGTAGCTGCCTGAAGACGATTGTAGACATCGGGAAGACGAATCAGCCCAATGCAGCCGAACACATCAAATCCGATTCCAACACCAATAAAGACCATTCCAATAATATCAATCATCGAAGCTTCTTCCCTCCAGATACTTGGCAAGAGCCAGTGTGCCGATGAAGCTCTGAAGCCCCCAGGCGATACCTATATCAATGTACCATGAACGTCCTGTGGCAATGCTGAGTACAGCACATAACCCGACGATAAGAATTCCGAAAATATCAATCGCTACAATCCTGTCAGCCGCAGTCGGTCCTCTGAGAACCCTGAAAAGTACCATAAGTGAAGCTAATATCAGAATGTAAACGGCTCTTCCCGTAAAATTGATATGTATCACATTCTCTGTGAAGAACACACTTCTAAAAGGAAGAATGATTATAAGGGCAAGAATAACTCCAAGAACTATGGTACCCGCAAGCCACCTGTATAATCTCATTTTGAAACCACGTCTTCTTCGAAAATCTTCATCAGTATCGGCTCGAATCTGCTGCCGATTTCCTTGAAGGTTGTATCCGGATCAGAACCTATTACGTTGATCCAGTGGATATATAGAATACCATCATCCTTGTTAATATCGATTGTCAGCGTACCCGGAGTGAGGGTTATTGAGTTTGCAAGGAATGTAAGACCTGTATCTGATTTCAACTTTGTTTTCAACCTTACAATTCCAGGTTTTATGGGAAGGCCTGGATGCGCAACCCTGTACGCCACATCAAAATTCGCTTTCAGCAGCTCCCATACAAAAACAGGAATATACCAGAATATGAAGTAAAAAATTCTGATTGGATGTATCATCAGGTGAGGTCTGGTAACGAAAAGTGAACCCATGACAGCAGCGACAATCAGTGAAACAGCTCCACCGGCAATCAAGTGTTCAGTATCCGGTTTCCAGCAAAGGACGCACCACACTGCGAAGGATATTATGAACATTAAGATTCTGCTTTTCATAAGTCCTACACCCCGCTTACTCTGGTAAGAACTTCAACGGCATTTCCAAGGAATCCATTTCTCAGATCAGGAACAAGAAGCAGTCCGCCAAATAAGCACACCAGTGCAAGAATTATTAAAGATACTCTCATAAGTACCGGAACTTCAGAAATATTGGCGAATTTTTCCTTAAGTTCTCCGAGGAAGGCAAATCTGATGGCCTTGAGTACATATGCAATTGTAACGATGCTCATAAGTACGGCCCAGGCTGCTAATTTCATGTGACTTGCCTGTACTGCGGCCACAATAATTATTAATTTGCTCCAGAATCCCGCGAACGGCGGTATTCCCGCAAGTGACATGGCTCCTATTATTGAAGAGCCGTTCGTAATGGGCATTTTCTTTGCCAGCCCACCCATTTCCTTCAGATCTCGAGTATGTGCCGCATATTCAATCGCTCCGGAGTCAAGGAACAGCAGAGATTTGAACATGGAGTGATTGAAAAGGTGGAAAATCGCTCCCAGCACCGCGAGAGGGGTTCCTATTCCAAGCCCGAGCATAATGAAACCAACCTGACTTATGGAACTGTAGGCCAGCAATCGCTTCAGATCCCACTGTCTGAGTGCTACCAGTGCACCGACTCCCATGGAAATCGCTCCCAGCGTCATCAGAATGAGTGATACCTCATGAGGGAATCCGAATAAATTGTAAAACACCCTGGCTATCACATACACACCCAGAGCCTTGATCAGAACACCGGACAGCATTGCGGATATCGGCGCGGGAGCTGAGGGATGAGCGTCAGGGAGCCAGGCGTGGAACGGAACAAGAGCTGCCTTAAGACCAAATCCGGTGAGGAACAGCGCGAATACAAAGTAAAGGAGAGCGGGATGGTCTCTTCCCGCCAGGATAAGGGTCATGTCAGCCATATTCAGCGTTCCAGTATAACTGTAAAGGAATATCACGCCAAGAAGTATCAGTAAAGAGGCTATACCTCCCATTACGGCATACTTGAATGATGCTTCCAGCTCTCTCTTTCCGGTGCCGAAGGCAACCAGCGCGTAACTTGCGATCGACGCGATTTCCACAAAGACAAAGAGGTTGAACATGTCTCCGGTGATCAGTACGCCATTCATTCCGGCAAGCATAAGGAGGAAAAGCGAGTAGAACTGCCATTTTTCGGTGTATCTTGTCATGTAATTGACTGAATATACCGCGACAAGGAAAGCAATTAGATTGACCACAACAAGCATGAAGGCGGTTAATCCGTCTACTACCAGCTGAATACCGACTATTTTTCCGAGGACTTCCTGAAATCCGCCCCAGTTGCCGATATTACATATGATTTTCTGGCCGGTCTCAAGTTGTAATACGGTAAAAACAGACATGACGAAGGTTCCTATGGAAGCCATTACGCCAAATGTGTCAGGAATACCTTTGATCCTTTTAAGGAGCACGGTCAGGAAAGCTCCCGCAAGCGGCAGCGCTACGAAAAGGGGAATTGTGTTTTCGGTTATCATCCTCTTAACTCCCGCATCCTTGAGATATCAAATGTTCCATATTTACCATAAAGACGCACCGCCAGCGCAATAAGAAAAGCTGTGGTTGCAAGTCCGATGACTATTGAAGTCAGAACAAGCGCATGAGGAAGTGGATCGACCATTGCTTCCGGCAGTATCTCCTGAGTACTGGAGAATATGGGTGATCTGCCTCCTGCCCTGTAAGCCACGAGAATAAGAAACAGATTGACCGCATACTCGGCAATGATAACACCAATGATAATCTTGATGATATTCCGTTTGGAGATCACTGCGTAGATGCCGATGCAAAAGAGTACAAGGCAAAGGATATATGGCAGATACGCGTCCATTACTTCTTCTCCGATTCAAATTTCTGGAGTGTTATCAGTGTCAGGAAGATAGCAAACAGACCGGCACCTACCTTGAGACTTATCGCAATGTTCTCCAGAGGAATTATTCCAGCGCTTATCAGCATTCCGGGTTCACCGTCAGGGTGAAGGAAGTTATCAAAAAACCCTCCCCATCGAAGCCCCAGTAGAGCAAGCGCAAGAAACATTATCCCTCCGAAAGCCTCGATAACCGATGTGCTGCCCCTGGAAAATATTTTTGCTGATACCTTACCCCCGAATGCAAGATCGAGGTTGATGAAAGAAAGAGCGACAATCACTCCACCGGCGAATCCTCCACCAGGTGTAAGGTGACCATGCAGTATGATGTAAATTCCATAAAGAAAGATCAGACCGACGGTAAGCCTGGTGACAGTCTTTACAATAATCGTCATTCCGTGATCGTGTTCTTTACTCATTTTGAATCCTGCAAATCTTCTTCTTTTTTCTTACCCGGGCTTCGCATCACCGTAAGAACACCAACAACGGCTGTGAACAGGACTGTCGCCTCACCAAGAGTATCGTAAGCTCTGTAATCAAGAATTATCGCAGAGACCACATTCATAGCACCTGTTCCCTCTATCGCGTTTTGAGGATAGAACTGAGACACAGTCATGAGAGGGGCACCGAACAGGTTAAGCCCATCTTTGAAGGTGATAAGAGCGATTACAAACACGAAACCGGTAAAAAGTATTCCCATTATGGCACCAAAAGGTCTGCGGCCGCAGTATTTCATTGCGATATCACGGTTGAGTGTAGCTCGGATAAGGAGTATTACGGCAACGATTTCAACCACAATCTGAGTGAGCGCTACATCCGGCGCTTTCAGAAGGAGGAATACGATAGAAAGACCGAGTCCTACAACACCTACAGCAATAACGGCTGACAGCAGGTTCTTTACCTCTATAGCGATCAATGAACCTGCAATCATCAAACCAAGCAGTACGTAAAGTTCAATCATCTTCCAAACCCAATCAGATCAGTACTATGCATAGAACCACAAGCCCGATGAGACACCAAAGTATGTATCTGGACAGTAATCCATTGTGCATGAAAGAGAACACTACTCCAAATCCGCCGGTAAATTTGCCGGCAACCTCATAGAAATCGAAGTACTTTTTCTCCGCCCATCGGTAGATACCTTTCAGCAGACCAAGCTCCCTGATAGTTTTATAGAAATCAACGCCTGATACTCTCATATCAGGATTATCCTCAAGAACTTCACCTCCGATAAACGGTGCAGCCGTCCTGGCTTTCTTGAGTGTTCCGGCAAGGTAAATCAGGTAACCTGCGATGAATCCTGCTATGATCATAAGAGTAGCCAGTCCGGATTGCCATATACCTGGAAAGTCTACCTGCCCCCTGATTTCCGGTCTGAAGAATTCAGCAAATGGTATCTTCCAGGCAAACACTCCCAGAACAATACAGAGTAGAGATAAAACAACAACTGGAATTGCAGTTAAGATACTTGTACCCCGCTTATTTTCGGCTATGGTCTTCTTTACACCATCTGACGGTTGCCCGAGAAATACGGAGTGAATCAGTTTCATGAAACTGGCAAGCGTAAGAGCGCTTCCAAGCATCGCTGCCAGGAGCCAGAGAACCCACATGGAATCACCAGATGTTATAACTCCCTGATATACAAGCCATTTCGATGCGAATCCATTCATTGGAGGAACACCTGAGATTGCCAGAGAAGCTATAAGGAATGTCAAAAACACGAGAGGAATTGCTTTAATAAGTCCGCCCATTCGAGCCAGATTACCTGTACCGGCCCTTCTTTCAGCAATACCACCTGAAAGGAACAGGCATGATTTGTATATGGAGTGATTGAACATGTGGAAAAGACCGCCTGCTATACCTATTGGATTTCCCGTTCCTATACCGAGAACCATATATCCCACCTGGCTCACAGCATGATATCCGAGCAGCCTTTTCAGATCATGCTGGATAAGTGCCATCATCACTGCCGCGATGATTGTTATGCTTCCAATAGCCATAAGGATTGTATTCATTGTCGGTGTCATTTCGAACACATCAAGAGTAATCCGGGCAAGAAAGTAGATTCCAAGCAATTTGTCGAGTGAAGCCGGCAGATAAGCTGTAACCGGTGTAGGTGCGTTCTCTGCTGTATCTGGAACCCATGTATGGAATGGCATGGCTCCGGCTTTAGCAAATGCTGCTGATGCAAGACAGAGGTATGCGATAATCGAAGCAGTTCCCGAAAGCGGTATACCCATTCCGGTAATCGGCATATGAAGAAGACCGTGGAATCCTGAAGAACCCGCAGTAAGCTTCCATATCAGAACAATACCGAACAGCATCAGGACATCGGTTCCTCCGACTATTACCAGGGCCTTTCTTGCGGCTGCCGGTGTACCATCACGCCTGCCGAATACAATCAAGAGATAAAGAAGCAGTCCGAGAAATCCCCAGAAAACCAGAAGGACCATGAAATTATTAGCAAAAAGAACTCCAACTGTGCTTATGAATGTTAGTATTGTATAGAGATAGTAGCGCCAGAGTCCGGTGCGACCCTTCATATGCTTGATGGAATAAAGAATCACAAGAACAAAGAACAGTGCGGCAAATGCTGCACAGAGAATCGATATGGGAGTCGCTACGAAAAATCCTTTTGGATTTCTCAGAGCGTCAATTATCAAATTGAGATTCATTTGGCCCCCATCCTCTGTCGCATCTTCTCGGTTTTCTCACGACTGAGTCTGACAAGGTCCTGACCGTTGTAGAGCATTTTACCCTTATCATCTTTGACGGCTACGCGCTCGGTACAGCAATAGCAGGGATCAATGGCTGCCAGAATTATGGTCGCGTCGGAGATCGTCTGCCCGATGACAGTCGCTTTGTAAGTTGGAAGATTCATGAAAGTCGGGGCTCTGACCTTGTGCCGCACAGGTCTGTTCGTGCCATCGCTTTTAACGTAGTGGAATGTTTCACCCCTGGGCGCTTCAACATGACCGATGCCCTCACCCACAGGCACATCCTTGATACTGGCATCAATTTCACCATCAGGGAGATTTTCAAGACAATACTTAGTGATATCTATCGACTCGAAGGTTTCGAGTATCCTGACAACAGCTTTGTCGAATACATCACCGTTCTTAGTAACGATCATGTTCCAGTCCATCTCCTGGTATGCCCCGTACGGTGAGTCTTTTCGGACGTCACGGGAAACACCGGAGGCTCTGGATGTTGGTCCGAGAGCACTGAAATCTATCGCTTCCTGATATGAAAGAACCCCTACACCCTTGAGCCTCGCATGAAGGACTGGATCATCCAGTACAGCTTTCTTGAGCATTATGAGAGTGGGGACTATTGAATTTATCTTCTTGAGACATAACGGGATATCTTCAGCCTTGATATCTCTCCTGACGCCACCCGGTTTGAACATGGCGTAGGAATTCCTGTTGCCGGAAAGGATCTCCATCACATCGAGTATCTCCTCGCGAAGCTTCCAGGCCCACATATAAACTGTGTTATAGCCGAGGAAATGCCCGGCAAGTCCGAGCCAGAGAAGATGAGAGTGAATTCTCTCTCCCTCCGCGATTATCGTCCGGATATATTTGGCCCGCATGGAAACTTCCATCGGGAAAATATCCTCAACTGATCGGGTATACGCAAAAGGATGGCTTGTGGAACAGATACCGCAGATCCGCTCTACAACGAATGTGCTGTTCTCAAAGACCATTCCCTCTGAAAGTTTTTCAATACCGCGATGGTTGTAGCCCATTCGCATATCGATATCGACAACAGTCTCACCATCAACTGTAAGTGTAAAGAACTCCGGTTCTTCAATAAGAGGATGGTACGGACCTATGGGAATGATTGTTTTGCCCATTACACCCCCCTTGTCCTGTCAGCGGTTTCATCCCACTCTTCGTAGTCCTGTCTTAAAGGATAAACACATTCAGGCCAGTTGTCAGCAAGGAGAAGCCTCCGAGGATCAGGATGTCCTGTGAATGTGACTCCCAGCAATTCGCTGATCTCGCGTTCTATCCAGTTGAAAGCCTCTATTTCCTTCGCGAGAGAAGCGATTTCAGGATTCTCACGATTCAGCTTTACGCGAAGTGAAATGATCACATTAATATCTTCTAATATGAAATGGTATAGAATCTCTATGTGAGGCGGCATATCAGTACCTGACGCTATCTGGAATCGAGCTCCAAGATTCCTGAACAGATATGAACCCATTCTGACAATCGATTCGGATTTGATCTCGATATAAACCCTGGTAGGTGATTTATCAAGGAATTCAAGGATATCTTCACCAAATCGTCCCCTGAGATCCTGAAGAACTTCCTCTCTCGTCATTGCGTTCCGCCAACCTTCTGTATTAACTTGACAATTCCAGCTATCATAGCTTCCGGTTTGGGTGGGCAGCCGGGTATGTAAACATCAACCGGTATTATTTTGTCCAGCGGCACCGGGCAGTTATAACTGTCAATGAATAGACCTCTTGATCCGGTACATGTACCGATGGCAACAACCAGGCATGGTTTCGGGACCTGATCGTACAGAACTTTCAGTCTCTCGACAGACATTCTGTTGCATGAGCCTGTAACAAGCAGAACATCAGCATGCTTGATACTTCCTACAAGAAGCATTCCAAAACGTTCAATGTCAAACCTGGGTGTTAGACAGTCCAGTATTTCTATATCGCAGTTATTGCAGCTGCCGGTAGACAGGTGAAACACCCATGGCGATTTCAGAAGTGCTTTCAGTTTTAAGCTCATTACAGCTACAGCCGTACCCTTCTATAATCCATTTAGCGCCAGTATCACAGCAGCTGCTGCAATAATTGTTATAGGTCCCCAGAAGAATCTGACCGCTTGATCTATTCTAACCCTGGGGTTTGTATTTCGAATAACGGTAATTACCGCCACAATTCCTACGTACTCCAGAGATGTCCAGAGAAGGTTGATTCCATCCAGTCTCAGTCCCCCGAAGAAAAGGATGATAAGGAAGAAAGGGAGAATAAAGAGGAGCATACTCTTCATAAGTTTGAAAACAGCAAGACAGGGACCGGAATATTCTA
>JAUVEU010000050.1 GCA_030594645.1 Candidatus Aegiribacteria sp. | reverse complement strand
CTTCTGATCAGCTATCACAAGCTCAAGCCCTGAATAATCATCATCCATGTCCGCAACAGCAAGTTGAGTGTAACGCTGAAGTTCCAGTGTATAAAGCAGTTCACCATCCTTGTTGAAAACAACAACATCATAATCCGTTGTTGCAGCAAGTATTTCTGTATTCCCATCTCCGTCCAGATCAGCGGCAAGAGGACTGTTGTCATGGTAAAGGTCCACTTCATCATTACGCCACAGCAAGGTGTTATCTGTGTCGTAAGCTTCCAGATAAGTATTTGACTGTACAACTATCTCAAGCTCGGGATCAGTATCCAGATCAACAAGTAATGGAGGCTGCTGTACAACACCAACAGGTTCAATGGGCCATTCCGATTCTGATGGATATATGTCATAGAGGGTTTTAGTATTAGTTCCGGTATTGTTACCTCTCCAGCAGTCATCGCACTGCTCAGCAGGATCCGCTACAGCCACAAAGGTCAGCTCTTCAGGTGGGGTGAACCAGGAAGCATCCCAGGTAAAATCATACTCCTGTTCCTTTCCCGGTTGAAGACTGGCACAAGACATGTTAAATACTCTGATACCTGTCCCTGTTACTGTCAGACGTAATGTGAAGGGTCCTGAAGCAGTTCCTCCATTATTATGAACCGTTACGGTGATATCTTCTTCGAATCCTATGCGGGTCTCCCTGGGATAGTTACTGGTAACAATATCATCGGAATAAATGACAAGATCACACTTATCTGGATACCTCAACCGGTCTCCTATATCAAGAGCCGGATCTCCAAGAAGATTGAATTGGCCATTGACTGTGCCAGTTATGTTGTGTCTTAATCTCGCTCCGGCTATGGATTCCCCCAGTCTGCTTTGACCGTGGCAGTAGACTGATTCCAGAATCCCTTCACCATAAAATTTGTAGATATATCCCTCGGAAGAGTGTGATCCTGCAAATACACCAGCCACGTTACAATCGGTATTCTTCAGAACAGCTTCAGCAATGCAGTCAGTTGTGAAATCATACGTTGGTGGGGTATCCGGATCTACACATAACTGAGGGTATTCTCCACTAGGATGCTGTGCCTGAGTGTGATTGAAAGTACCAGCGCCACAGCAGAACATTAGCGCAAATGGCGGATAATGGTTCTCAGAAGGACTCAGTCTGTGAACATCGAGACAGTCGAATACACTATCAGGCGTACCAAAGTGCCGGGGAGAAGGAATAAGCCCTCCCCACTCCAATCCGGCACTGAACATGTGGTAAGCGCCATGGTTGCTATAGAACAGAACTCCAGCTCCATCTGAGCATATGCTTATGCAGGAGTCAACCCATTCTTTGCTGCTCATGTAGCTGCTGTCTGTATATGTCCAGTCTCTTCCGTCACCGCAGTATGTGGTGCTGTAGTCATAACCAAGCCAGTCGCAGAAATCCTCCGTCCATTCTTTTCTGGGAGCCCAGTTTGCATAGTAGTATGTATTTGTTACTGTGTCTTCATTGCAGCCGGTACCTGTCAGCCGTACTATTCTCCTGAGATTTTCGGTCTCAGGTGGTGTTGAAGGTTGTTCATATTCGATGATGTTATCTATCATGGCCTGAAGGGTATCGGCACCTTTTACGGACAGCCTGCCAGCCATCATGTCAGGGAAGGCGCAGGCAACACTGCGTGGCTGATTGAAGTATACGTACCACTCGTCGTTGGCATATCCATCAGTGGTTGGTTGGCCGTCACCGTCGAATTGAAACGTCGGCAGAAACCAGCCCTCTCCGCCGAAAGATGGATCTTCGTGATCTCCCACAAGTAAAAAGTATGAGGGCTTGATGTTGGAGCCATATCCCCAGGCCCACATGGCTTCCGTGAAATCACGGATGATATCAGGAGTTAACACAGGGGATCCAGAACCGAACTCGGTCATTACCTCATTTGTTGTTACTATGGCAACATCAAAACCGTTAAGATTGACCCTGTGCCAGGCAAGGCTATCTATCCACCAGCCGTTAAGGCTGTCTGCAGTAAGAATTACATACTCAGGAACGCTTGAAGGACCTTCTATCAGGTCGATGTTTCTATAGACACCTGGATTGAGGGGATGGCTCTGCTCAACAGGGTGGTAACCAATTATGGGAGAATCCTCAACCATTGGCTGGAAGGGACCAAGGCCGGTGCTGCTCCAGTCAGCTTCGGTACTGTCGAAGCTCACTGCAACGCTGAAACCCTTTACTGTCCTGATACTGTCCTCGGATGCCAGGAAACTCACGGGATAAACCTCTATCAGAAGAAGGCGCTGGTCGAAAAGGCGCATCTCTCCAGCAACAACGATCTTATCGGCAGGCCACCATTCGTCGCTGGCGTAAGCGGCCGAGTTCTGCTTGAATACTTCTATAACCTCGGGAGTCCGAACATGTATTACTGAATCCTTCGGAGAAGGATATACAGGATAATTGACAAAGCTCTCTTCTCCATGGAACGACCAGCTTACGGAAGGTTCTACTGAATCAGGAATGGCAACCATGCATAACAGAACAGGTACTTCAGGATATCCGATACTGTCAGTTACAGGAATATCAATAAACCTTATGAAATCATCCCCATCATGAGATACTGAATCGAATGATACCTGTGTATCGATTGTGAAGGCTACAAGAGAGCTGTCTGCTACTGTTGTGTGGATCGGAACCGGACTTGAGACAAGCAGGAGGAATAGAATGGAATGCATTACATACCTCCAGATGAACGGGAATCATTCAATTATACGAAGCATTTTAATGGTATTGTTTTGATATGAGAATGTCAAGGGTCTGAAAACCTCAATCTATTTACAGTACTCACAACCGCTTGAGGAATTCCTCTTCATCGATTATTTCAATTCCGAGTTCACGGGCTTTCTGAAGCTTGCTTCCGGCTCCCGGGCCGGCCACTATTAAATCGGTTTTTGAAGAGACACTTCCTGTAACCGCCGCGCCGGCTGCTTCAGCGATTTCCCTTGCATCTGAGCGAGACATGGATATTCCACCTGTGAATACAACAGTCATTCCATCCAGGGGTTTTTCAGAGTTATGAGCGCTTTTGCTTTCAGGATTGAAACCTGCCCGAAGCAGCCGCTCAACCACTCCAAGCGTAATAGGTTCATGAAAAAACGCATGGAGATTTTCAGCAAGTACAGGACCTATTCCGTCTATGTCGATGAAACCCTCCGTTTCAGCTTCCATTATTTCCCTGATACTGCTGAACCTGTCTGCCAGAAGTCCGGCAACCGTTCTTCCTACTCCGGGTATGCCAAGGCCGGTAATAAACCTCTGAAGATCAGTATTTCGGCTTTTGTTAAGTTCTTTGAGCAGGTTTTCAGCGGACTTCACACCCATTCTTTCCATCTCTGAAAGCCGCCGGGCAGACAAATGATAGAGGTCTGAGATGTCATTCACAAATCCTGTTTCTACAAGCTGTTTTGCAAGTTTTCTGCCAAGGCCTTCAATATCCAGGGCATCCCTGGAAGCCCAGTGGAAGATGCTCTCACGCAGTCTTGCGGGGCAGGATGGATTCATGCATCTGTGAACAGCTTCGCCTTCCGGCCTTGCAATCGGACCGCCGCATACCGGACATCTGTCAGGGAACTCGAACCTCTGGCCCCTCTCCTCTTCTGATGGCTTTCCGAGTGATCTAACAACTTCCGGTATCACGTCACCCGCTCTGCGGACAATCACCATGTCACCTGGTCTGGCATCCTTTTTCCTGAGTTCATCCTCGTTGTGAAGGGTTGCGCTTGATACGGTAACGCCACCTACGAATACGGGTTCAAGGTTTGCGACAGGGGTGAGCCTTCCGGTTCTTCCAACCTGGATATTGATATCAAGCAATCTCGTAACTACTTCCTCCGCCTGGAATTTCCATGCTGTAGCCCATTTCGGGAATCTGCTCTGAATACCGATCTTCTGCTGAAGAGAAGCTTCGTTGAGCTTTATTACAACTCCATCGATTTCGAAGGGAAGAGAGTCACGAAGGTCTTCCAGTTTCTCAAACGCTGTCTTGACCTCTTCAGTACTCCCGCAAACTGAATTGAGAGGACTGACAGGAATCCCGAGCGAATCCAGAAGAGAGAATAGATCGTTCTGTGAAGTGATCCCTTCAGGCCATTCAGCCGTGCCGTACGATATGAAACTCAGCGGCCTTGATGCTGTTATTCTGCTGTCCAGCTGCCGCAGAGAGCCGGAGGCGGCGTTTCTGGGGTTTACAAATGGATTCAGATCTTCCTTTATCCTGTTCTTATTCATCCTTTTGAAATCGTCTTTTCTGAAGATGACTTCCCCCCGAACAATCAGAGTTCCCGGAAAGGGTCGAACCAATCGGAGTGGAATCGAGTGAACTGTTCGGGCGTTGGGAGTGATATCCTCTCCCTCCGTACCGTCTCCCCTCGTTCCGGCACTGATGAGGAGGCCATCCAGGTAGATCAGCGCGATCGCAAGACCATCCAGCTTGGGTTCAACGGAATAGGCCGGAGTGCTGTCAAGGTCGAGTTCACGCATTATTCTGCTGTTGAATTCCTGGAATTCCTCAACGCTGAATACATTGTCGAGGCTGAGCATGGGCGGGTTCCATCTTATCGGCGGAAACCCGGCTACAGGTTCAGACCCGACTCTCCTTGAAGGTGAATCTTCCGTCTGCAATTCAGGCCACTGAGATTCCAGCATCATCAGCCTGCGCAGCAGGGCATCGTATTCACCGTCGGTAATTTCAGAACGATTCTCACTGTAATAGAGTTGATTGTGTTTGCGGATGAGTTCCCTGAGCCTTCGAACCTCGGAGTGAGCTTCTTCAGGAATCATTCAGACTCTTCATTTCGATGAGTAAGTTAAGTAAATTATGCCCGGCTTTGTCTGCGCTTGTGGAAATGTACATGGCTGCGCCCTGGTGCACCCTTTCATACCCGCTCTCCGATCTGTTGACCGATTCAAGGGGCGCGAACCAGATATCAGCTTCATTATCAATATCCACTATAACAATAACATTCCTCCAGCGATCAATGATCTCTATCCGTTTTCCCTTTGCGGTACCGTCTTCACCCATCATTAGCTCCGTTCCTGAATCAATTCTGAAACAGCGGTCAGGCGAGTTTCCTGTCATAAGATTCAGGCATATCTCCATGCCGGTTCTATCGAAGGGGTTTACTGAATATTTTGATTGTACAGTAATCCTTGCGGAGTTCAGATCAACGTGCAGATCCTTCGAAAGTTCAAGGTCATATCTCTCATATGTGCTTTTGAAATCAACAATTTTTTCTGACTGACTGAACGAACACGATGAAACTGATTTCTGGAAGCAGACAATTCGAGAATCACACCGTTTCCATTCTTCAAATGTTACATCAGGCACCATCACCAGATCGCTGAACAGTACCCTTCTCCATCGGTCGATAATTACCCTGTCCGCGAGCCCGTCTTCCTTCGAGAGAAGATCGTCATGAATTGTCTTCACTTCTCCCGAATCGGTCATTCCTGGAATACTGTCATGGTATTTCTCGCGGTGTCTGCTGAGGACATGCCCCATGGGTATCGGTTCAGCGTGGTCGGGTAAAAAGCTGAACTCGCTTACCGTAAGACCCTTCTCCGGATGAACAAGCAGCGATTGACTTTCTGTCACTATGACAGTTTCCTCTTGTCCGTCAGCGTCTATATCGCTGTTTCCTATGAATGGATACATATCCATTCCACTAAGAGCTTCGCGTTCAGCCGAGTGAAGTTCCTTCCATACAGCTTCTCTCAAATGCGGAAGGTATATTCCTCCGAATACCCCATGCCAGAAAGAACAGTTGCACTGACTCCTCCAGAAGTGATGAAGGGCTGTTTCACTTCGGGAGCGGCGTACTGTTTTTTCAGCCTCGAGTATCCTGCCGTGCAGTTCTTTAGATTCAGGATAGGTTGAAAGAAAATTCCGCCAGAAACCTTCAGGAGTCCACTCCCCCATCTCCGAATAGCTTGCGGTGGGAATGTATACAGGTCCGGATAGATTAACTCTTGCCGCTGCTGAGGGCAGAACCACCTCAAGCCATGGAGCGGAGGAAATCGCGCTGATAAAACTATCGAGCCATCCCTGAGCGTAACAGAGTTCATTTGTTCCCGGCCAGACACCGAACTTCTCTCCGTCATCTCCGTAGAAGACGAGATCAGCACCGCTGTCATTCAGCCGTTCAAGTTCTTTCATAGTATCCTCGACCGAAGCAAACGGGATACTGTATCTGAGTTCCCGGTTGCTTCCAAGAAGCCTGACTGTCTTTCCGGCATCTTCGGTTACGAAGGGGTGAAAAAGATCCAACCCTTCTATACCTGCTTTCTGCAGGTGAAAATCATCGACCACGGCGTAGGAAATGCCTGCCTCACAAAGAATTGAAGGCAACTGAGGCTCCCATACTCTCTCACTGAGCCAGAGACCCTCCGGACGAATGCCGGTGAGAGATTCGAGATGGTCGGAGAAGCGGGAAATCTGTTCTATAATGTCGAACCGTCTGAAGATCGGAAGGATCGGTTCGTACCTGCCGCTGGTCAGGAGTTCCATCTGCCCTTTGCGGCACATGAGAGAAACCTTTTCCAGATATTCGGGGTGACACGATTCGAGCCATTCAAGCAGAGTGCCGGAAATGTGAAATCCGGCTCTGAACCTGTCATGCGATTCCATAGTTTCTATCATCGGCAGGTAGCATTCACTATATGCTGATTCCATGATATGCTGGAAATTACCCACCGGCTGATGATTATGGATGCAGAAACTGATTCTCACTTAATGTCCTTCAGTGGATATCTGTTCGGCATTACGAGATCAGTAATCAATACTGCCATGAATATGCCTGTAGATTATATCAGCGGGAAGAATCCGGTCAGGATCAATATTGATCGCCCGAATGTCCTGGATCATGTCCGGTATTCGACCGGAGAAGAAACCCTCTGTTGAACCCCTCGTGAGTTCAATCACTTCGGAATATTCTTCAGAAATGATAAGAACATCGTCGGTTATCGATCCAAGCGGGAAATTCTGCCCTGGCTGATACTGTTCTATCCAGATATTCATATATCCCGATGAGTCAGCCCATGCGACTTCGATTTGAGGAATACCAGGACTGTAAAGCCATTGGAAGAACAGTTCTCCGAACTCCCCGCTCTCCCAGATTCCCATGGCGGAGAATAACCTCCCGAATGAATCACCGGAGTGCCTGAGATTACCGAGCGCTCTTGGTATTCCTCTATTGAACGCGGGAATCTCTCTCGTAAGGAATTCAATAACGACCGGGGCTTTACCAAGTATCACAGGATCGTAAAGCGGAGAATAACATAATCCTGGATCAGCTATCGCGTATTCCGTACCGCCGGTTATCTCTGACGTATATAGATAATATTTAAAAAAGGATTCAAGCAGTTCAGCCGAATCCGTATTGTCCTTAGCAGTTGCAAATCTATAGACCGACCATGCCGCGAAAGCGTCCCTGAGACATTCCGTGAGATAAGTACTCCCTGCGAGGAAAGCTTTTGCCGTCTCAAATACAATTGCTGTGGCAGGAACTGAAATTCCTGAAACAAGTGAATCAGACCATGATTCGTAACCCTGAATCGAAGCGAGCATGTCAGAGGAAAGAAAGACACATCCCGGACCGGTCAGGAAAACAGGAACGTCAAGGCTTCGAACGATTACAAAATCCAGTCTGGCACCGGAGAAGCCCATATCGTTCCAGAATACAGATGCAAGATCATCCGCCAGATAACTCATTTCCAGCGCTGTAGAATCGGAATCATGACAGAAATACTTGCTTCTCCATCCGGCAATATCCATTTCAGAAAATCCTCCCGTCGCCCAGGCAAGAGGGCCTCTTATACCGCCTTCGGGGGAGGAATAGGATACAATCAGAAGTGAATCGGTCACCACTCTCGATAATTCCTGAAGGGGAGCATAAATTCTGTACCCCATATCCGGAATGGAAATGTCCAGTCTGTACGAAGCCGGTATATCATTTCCAGGGTAAAACCACATACCGCACTGAAAGGAAGTTGAGGGATTGATCTGCAGTCCGCTGATTATGATCCGATCCGTAGAACTGGAAATGAATCCATTCCATTTTCCGGAAAATAGACCTGTGAACACTCTTGAAGAATCAGCGGTACAGCACACTGAATCTCCTCTGTATTCAAAGTATCCGTTCAAAGCTTCGAAGCTGGAATCAGTTCCGCTGTTCGGAAGAAACAAAGTCAGCTGGCTATCTGACTGAGTTGGGCTGAAATCAATTGTCAATGTGTCAACCACAGTGATTTCTCTCCGCGCCGGATTGACTGAAAGAACAATACGGTGATAAACATCCGGAGGAACTGTTACGTCTGAATTGACTTCTTCAACAATCATGGTCCGATTGCGATCGGAAAGATATACGGATCGTAACATGTTACTTACGGGTTCAGCAAGCTCAGCTGTCCTGAAAACCCCGCTGATCGAAGAGAGAAGCAGATTCGGAGAAGATCCCTGCGTTTTCGCCTGAAGTACTGCGAGTTCCCCGCCTCCTCTGTTCCATACTCTCTCTACAACACTGGAATCCTCACTTGTATATAAGACTGCAAAGAATCCAGCAGTTTCACCAAGTGGAGGAACCTCAACCATTATTGGTTTTGAGAGTCCTCCGGTTTCAAGATAATTTACTCTATCTTCAGTAGTGGAACCGCATCCCGGAACAAGCATCGACGTTAGAACTGTTTCAGATTCATCGGTTTTGAATACAATCCCGGTCACCTGGTCACCTGTATAGAACAATGAGTCTTCGAAAACATCCGAATGGATACCAAGGTTGAATGATACACGCTTGCCTGTATACAGAAATACCTGATCTCCCGCACTATCGAATTCCGGATCCTGTCCGGTCCCGACGCAGTGTAATGATAACAGCACAGAGAACACTGACAGGAGAAACAGAGCAGTTTTCATTTAAACCTCTCAAATAATCGCGCCCGGTATTATTCAAATAGTCAAGGAACAATCATTGTACTCCTGAATATATGACCAAGCAGCACGATCAACGCAAATATCACTTATCAGTATCTGAAGGTGACAATTGACGGAAGCCGGCAAATTAAACACATTTGCGCGAGAGAAAGGAATAATTCATGAGTATTCTGTCTTTTCTGACCGGTGGGATATTTGAGACAGTCAATGTGACTCTCAGAGATTATGCTGTAACAGGGTTTTTCGGGATAGGCGCTTTTCTGCTGTTTATTTTCCTTCAGCTTCTTGGAACCAGATTATACGTTAAAATCACTGAATCAGGACAGATAGGCCCAAAGATTTTCGTAATAGTATTACTTGTACTTGGTATAACCGGGACTGTTTTCAGTTGTTTCATACGTCATAGCGAATCATCACTTGTTCTCGGATTTGCTTCCGGTCTCTTCATCTGGACAGCACTTTGTGAAATACCGGAACAGACCAAATGGATTTCACCTCTCTCAAGAAATGCTGTTCTCGTTTTTCTTCCACTTATTTTACTATGGACTCTCGGTATTCTGCTGCTCAGGAGTATTCCAGCTGCGGTTTTTGGTGCGACCGGATATCCTCTATGTGTATGGGCAATACATCTCGCCAGAGTAAGAGTCATATCGAAATGGGGTCCCGCATCACTTGCAGCAACAATACTCATTCTCTTAACAGCTGCTGTTGCCGGCGGAGCACTTGCTCTGGGCATTGTACACGGAACAATCTTCTCCGGAATAATAGGCGGAGTCATATTTGCTATTGCTACATGGTCTGCTCTTGAAGTCATATGGGAACGGGGAATGGCCGAGCGTCCCTGGAAGCATTAGCCAGCTAGAATATCATATAGATCAGACCGGCATGAATACCGAATGGGCCATGTTCCATCTTTTTGTAATATATCTCATCAGGGTTTGCGTCTCTCACTCTACCGCTGTACTCCTGTACCGTCCAGCTATCGGCTGCTGTTCCCAGTACTCCGGAGACACCAAACTGAATTCCAAGATGTTCGGAGAAAAGATACTCCAGACTGGCATCAGCAATTGCAGCAACGCAAATCGCGTTTGAGTTTGAAGCAAGGGAATCCGATCTGACATCCTGCATAAGGAATATAATCTCACCCCCTCCAGACAATCTCAGACCCAGCGAAGGGCTGGATAGAGGAATCCGTGTTCCAACTAAAAGATCAATGCCAAGACTGGATGAATGCTCCAAACCTCCCGCTCTCAATCCACCGCCGAATGACAGTCCCCATTTCCCTGTTTCCACGCCAAGTCTTATGTTGCTGCTCCAGTCAGAGTCCGTTCCCTCAAGACCTTCACCATGTTCAACCTTCATGGAAAGAAGATTGTAATCAATATAGAATATTGCCGGTGCTGACTGCTCAATCGCAGTAACCATTCCCCCGTTCACAAGATATCCGGAAAGGAGCCTTGCAGTGGATTGTGTATTCCCGACATCGAGTATCTGAAGCAGTCCTCTGCTCCTGAGTGCTTCATACTCGAATATCTCATCAGGGATATCTGAAGAGGCGGCAATAGCAGCCATTATCGTACCTCTGCTGATTCCCTGTTCTCTGCCTATCGGAATGTTGAATACCTGACTGTCTGAAGCGGTGAAAGTTACTTCAAGCGGAAATAGTTCGAGAATAGATCTGGCTGCCAGCTGCTCAGCACAGGTTAAGGCAAGTCGGTAATGGTCAGGCGCAAACGGAAGCATCTCTTCCCTGGAGACAGTATTTCTTATGGTTCCAATCATATTTCCCGTAGAAGTGTAAAATCTTCCCAGGACATCGACAGTCACCGATCTGTATGTAATGAGAGAATCATTCCGGAATACAGTACGTTCATGCTCTTCCGCGGCAGGAATTTCCAATGCAAGGAATATGTCAAGATTCTCATCTGAGGCGATAGTCCGCAGGCGATTGATCAGCAAATCAGGAGAGACGTCAAGATAGGCAACTGAATCAAGATCAGCGACATCGAAGCGCCCGCTTCTGGCAAGTTCAACCTTTACTGCTTCAAGAATAAGATTGTTTGGGGCGAATTCATCGAAATCGATAGAAACAACACCAATTCTGGGAAGTGCGGCTGAACTGATTCCCACCATGAATAAAACAATCACTGAAATGACTGATTTGTAAAAGTGCATCCTGTTTCTCCTTATTCATTCTCGCAAGAAGGTGTAATGTTAATATTTGCAAAGTATTCGCATATATTATCCCGCTGAATTACCAGCGTTGTGTCCCTGAATATGAATGGAATATACAAATACCACGCCGGGACAAGCGAATCAAGAAGCAATGCCGTTATGCTGTCCGGTTCACCGTTAATATCGAAGACAAGCTCAATAGTTAGAAGTTCCGCTGAATCCCGCCACAGTAATGAACCTTCATCAGCAGGCATAACACCGTCTACAGTTTGAAACCCGATTACCTCCTCAGTTCCGTCTTCTATGGACGAAGCTGGGACTGAAGATACCGTTTTAAGTCCCGTTGTATCCATGTCAAGAGAAAGCACAGTTTCTAATTCTGATTCTTCCTGATGAAGCTCGCCTGAGGCAGACTCCGATGAAGAAACCAATTCAGCGTAATAGATTCGATCATCATGACTCATCTCTTCTTCAGTTTCTTCAAGAGCTCCTTCTTCATAATCACAATTCTCAGTGATGGCTCCGCCAGCACCTCTCAGATTAACGTCGAGGGATTCCGATATCTCATCGCCGCATCCAAATGCTCCAAGCAGTTCCTCTCCCCCCTGAGCGGTTCCGGAAGCACCCGCTGTAATTTCCACATACCCGCCTGAGGTTGCTCCGGATATCTCTCTATTGGTACCCGATCCGTATCCAATACTTGAAGTTCTTGAATGAGTATCAGTTTCCAGCGATATATCCTCGGATTGAATCGGTGGAGTTTCAAATGGTGTTACAGACATCACCATATCTAATCCGGATTCAGCTTCAGGAGCAATTTGAGAAAAGGAATCTTCCATCTGTTCTGCATTGTCCTGGCGCTCGACAGTCCTGTGCATGGAATAGCCGGAAGGGATCTCTATGGGCGGTTTCTCGGATAGAATGAATTTCACTCCCAGTAGAACAACGGTTATTCCGGCAGCAATAGGGATAACCGTCCACCATTTCCGACTCGAATGATGATTAACCCTATCAAACAGCTGCTGTTCGATTTCCCTGAACCGATCGTCATCAGGAGATATAAAACTGTCTCTCCATGAAGTTTCAATATGTTCCTGAGATCTCAATATCTTCCTGCATTCAGGACACGACTCAACATGATCGGCTACTTCTTTAAGCTGGTCCTCTGGTAATTCACCATCCAGCATTAGCATCAGAATCTCAAAATCAGGGCATTTCATTCCCATTCCCCCAGCATTGAACCGACTTCTTCTCTTACTTTCCCTCTCGCTCTGTTCAATCTTGACATGACTGTACCCAGCGCGATACCAAGGCTTTCTGCTATCTCTGAATAACTGAGCTGCTGATCAACCCGAAGCACAAATACCGCTTTCAGCGCAGGAGTAAGTTTCTCTACAGCCTTCTCAATTGAGCGCAGAAGCTGATCTCTTGCAGCCATGTCATCCAGATCGTCCTTAACAATCTGCTGTCCTTCCGCACTGAATCCTTCGTCAAAACACACTTCTCGTCTTCTCATTCTTTTTTGTGAGTAGTTAATCGCAAGATTCGTAGTAATCCTGTATATCCAGGTAAAAAATCTGTATTTAGTATCAAATCTATCCATTGCCTGCATTGCCCTGATGAAAGCATCCTGAGTGATGTCCCAGGCCTCATCGTCACTGCCGCACATCCGTCTGGCCGCCCTGAAAACTCTTTTCTCGTACTTTCTGAATAGTTCCCCGAATGCTTCTCTATCGCCATCTTTTGCCTTCCTGAGCAATTCAAGATCAGGGTTGATCTCCTCGCATGCAATCATTAGTAATACACTCAGGAGCATTCCTTATTCCCTTTCAGAATCGGAAAAAGACCGCTGCGCCTATACCGGTCTCCTTCTCGAATTCCTCATCCTCACTGTCGAATGAATAGAGGTAGGCATCTACATAAGCATCAAGCATGCCGAAAAGCCAGGCTGCGGAGGTGTACCAGATCAGGTCGAGCCTTCGCTGACTGTGCAATTCATAAGCAAGCTCATCACCGGAATGCCTGGCTTCCTCAGACGCCAGGTGTTCGACTATCAGCCATGAAAGCAATCCCAGCTCAACTGATCCATATAGAAGTCCCTTAATCGGCTTATCATTATAGAACTGTCCCCAGCCTGGCAATGCAGCTGAACGGAGGAGAGCGCCTGTAGGATTTTTCGTTACAATAAGTGAGACATCAGAATGGTGAATGTCAGTATCCAATGAGTCAGGAATCATTTCATGAGGGGTTTCCCTAAGATTTTCTGATATCGGTTCACCCTCACCCTGATCACTCAATCCTGTTGAGGACAGGATAAGTGTCAATAAGATCGGCAGCAGGTAACTGCTAGCCCGCATAAATCACCAGCCATCTACTACTACACCACATATGCAGGTGTATACTTCGTTATGCTCATACATCCGTCCTCGACGTCCGCAAAGTACGCCTCCGGAGTCTGCATTCGCAAGCCTCGTATCCACCAGCATTTGTGACGTTTCGTTACGAAGGCTGGTAATTTATGCGGGCTAATCAGCTGATAACTCCTCTGTTGCCTGACAGGATAAATTCAGCGAGTTTCCGTGAGTCATCTGATAGTTCTGTATTTTTCATAAGTTCTCTGGCCTTAGCAGTAAGGACACCATCAGAACGGAACAGATATCTGAAAATGGTATCCAGATCATCAAGTCTCTCTTTATTGAAACCTTTTCTGCGAAGTCCTATACGGTTAAGCGCAGATACCCGCAGCGGGCACCCTCCCGCAAGCACGAACGGCGGGACATCCCTGCTTACCCTGTACCCTCCTCCAATCATTGAATGCTCACCTATTCTGACAAACTGATGGATGGGTACGACACCTCCAATTGTTACATCATTGCCGATCTGCACATGACCAGCCATGTTGACAGCGTTAGCAAGAATTACTCTGTCTCCGATTTCACAATCATGAGCAATATGTACGTAAGCCATTATCAAACAATCTGATCCAACAATTGTCCGACCGGAATCAATTGTTCCCCTGTTGATATTCGCGAATTCGCGGATGACAGTTCGCGAGCCGATGATCACTTCGGTTCTCTCGTTATTGTACTTCAGGTCCTGAGGATCGGTCCCAACAACGGCTGAAGGACCGATGCTGACGGAATCTCCAATAGTGGCCGGACCCATAAGACATACATGTGAAGCAATCCTGACACTGCTTCCCAGTTTGACATCCGAACCTATTACTGCATATGGACCTATGGAAGCATCAGGTGGAACGTCTGATTCAATGACAGCAGTAGAGTGTATCATTTCTTCTTAACCAGCATTGCCATCAGAATTGCTTCCACGACAATCTTTCCATCAACCTTGGCTATCCCCTTCATCCGGCACATCGGACCTCTGCGCTGTATCATTTCCAGATCGAAAACGATCTGATCCCCGGGTTTAACCGGATTTCTGAATCGTGCTTTATCAAGTCCGGTGAAGTAAACAAGCCAGTTAGACGGGTTATCAACTGAGTTAAAGAGCATCAATCCGCCAACCTGTCCCATGGCTTCAACCACAAGTACTCCAGGCATAATAGCCGCTCCGGGAAAGTGCCCCTGAAAGAACGGCTCGTTAATGGAAACGTTCTTAATCCCCACGATTCGCTTATCCGGTTCGACCTTAATAATTCTGTCCACCAGAAGGAAAGGATATCTGTGAGGAAGAAGTTCCATGATATCTTCAATATCCCATGCTTTATCAGCGAGATGAGCACTGTCAATGGTTTTTCTATGAGTCTCTTCTATCTTCTTGATGAACTGAACATTAGAAGCATGACCGGATTTTACTGAGATAACGTGTCCATGCAGTCTGGCTCCAAGGAGAGATAGATCACCAATAAGATCAAGTATTTTGTGACGAACGAATTCGTCAGGAAATCTAAGTGGTTCTTCGTTCAGAATACCATCATCCCCAATAACTACAGCGTTCTCCAGCGTTCCTCCCCTTATCAAATTCTTTTCCTGGAGGTGTTTGACGTCGTCGTACAGGCAGAATGTTCTTGCGGGAGCTATTTCATTCTTAAAAGTTTCTGAATTCACATCAAGTGAAAGATACTGAGTACCCAGAACAGGATGATCATAATCAATGGTAAAACTGATTTTTAGACCGTCATATGGCACAACTGTAAGATTTGCTCCAAAAACATCAATGCTTATAGGTTTCTCGATCTTTATCAAGCTTCGTGGTTTGCCAGGATACTTCTTGATGCCGGCCTTTTCAAGAACTGTAATGTAGCTTCTCACCGAACCGTCATTGGGTTCCGGGGGTTCATCCGAATCAAGTTCAAGCACAGCGTTATCTATTCCGAGGCCGTATAAAACAGAAAGAACATGCTCAACTGTGTGGACTTCGTAGTAATTCTGTCCGAGAGTCGTTCTTCTGGATTGTTCTTCCACCTGCCTGACGTTCTCAGGGCAGACTTTTATGCACGGTCTACTCTTGACATCAGTTCTTACAAATACAATTCCCGTATCAGCCGGAGCCGGCTTGAATGTAATTGAGGTCTCCTTGCCGAGATGGAGACCAATTCCTTTGTAAACTGCGGGTTTTATGAGAGTGGTCTGGAAATGGCTCATCTATTATCCTCTTCCGTACTGTTAGAGTTCCGCATAAATTCAATAACTTTTCTTCTGAAATCAGGAAGATCCGCAAGAGCAGCACTTATGCGCAAAGCTCTGTCGTGAGGTCTTGCTGGATATCCTGATACGATAACGCCTGCAGGGGTATTCCGTGAAACCCCTGCCTGTGCCGCAATTACAGCACCATCTCCAATACTGATATGCCCTGTGATACCTGCCTGTCCTCCAAATACAACCCCTGATCCAACTGACGTACTGCCGGCAATTCCGGTCTGGGCTGCTAACAGGCACCCGGAACCAATGGTAACATTATGAGCGATATGAATCAGATTGTCTAGTTTCGAATTATTCCCGATAACAGTACTTCCAACCACAGCTCTGTCTATTGTACATCCTGCACCAATCTCAACATCGTCTTCAATAACGACATTCCCGTTCTGAGGAACCTTGAGATGACCGTCAGGATCAGGAACAAATCCGAATCCATCTGAACCGATTACTGTTCCGGAGTGTATGATAACTCTGTTACCAAGAACAGAAGCATGATATATCACAACACCTGGATGAATCACGCATTCGTCTCCAATATGAACTCCAGGACCGATGACAGTTCCCGCGCCGATTGAGGAGCCTGTTCCTATGACAACTTCAGTATCGACAACAGCATTCGGGCCAACTGACACATCAGAAGCGAGGAACGCTTCTGGATGCACTACAGCGCTCGGATGAACTCCTTCAAACCCGGAAGCAATTGTTTTGCTGAAAATAATCAATGCCTTTCTGAAGGCATGATAGGCTTTTTCTACCATTATAATGTTTCTGGAAGATGATTCAATTCGTTCTGCAGTAATAACCGCCAGAGCATTGGTACTCTTCAGGTGGCTTTTGTACAAAGGGTTACCGTAGTAGCAGACTTGATCAGGAAGAGCGTCCTGAATTGTTGAAACCCCGGATACCTGTTCATCCGCGTCCGGGCCTTCAAGATGCCCTCCAAGCTTCTCCACAAAAGTGGAAAGCTTCATCTCAGTTTTCGCTCCTTGCTGAAAGCTTTTCCAGAACAGCATCTGTTATATCCAGTGTATTCTCAACATAAATAACTACACCTGCCGAAGTGTCGAAAACAATATCGTATCCTTCTTCCTTGCTGATTTCCTGCACTGCTTCATTGATATTTGCGACAATTGGAGAAACAAGCTCTTCATTCCGGGATTCTACGAGGCCACCCGGTCCGAATATGTATTCAAGAAATTCCTGAAGTTCAATCGATTTTTCCTCGAGAAGAGCTTCCCTGGAGCGTCTGCGTTCCGGGCTCATGACCATAGTATAGTCAAGATCAGTCTGAATTGCGTCAATATCGTCCTGAAGGGAATCGGCATGCGCTTCCCACTCTTCAATCTCTGTTTCAAGCAGTTCCTTTGCATCAGCTACTTCTCCCAGAGTAGAAAATATTCTATCAGAATCAATAACTGCAATTGTCTCCGCAAAGATCATATACGTAATCAATATCAGAATCAATGGTAATAACTTCATAAAACAGCTCCTCTAATAAATGAACGGATTATCGAATATTCACGAATTCGCTAGACAGAGCAAACCGAACTGATCGTGTTCAGGATCAGAAAGTCGTGCCAAACTGGAAGTGTGGTTCCCAGCCACTGTCAGGACCATCAAAGCCATATGCGTAATCAAATCCCATTATTCCAAGCATGGGGACCTCAATTCTGACACCGATTCCAGCACCCCTGTTAAGATCCGAGAAATCGCTGGATGACCAGGAGTTCCATGTATTACCGGCATCAGCAAATACAGACAGCTGCAGTTGATCGATGACTCTGAATCTGTACTCCGCGCTGAGAATGAGCATTGATCTTCCACCTACTGTTTCAAACCCTTCAACAGCACCTATTGAGCGCGAATCATATCCTCTCACTCCATAAAATCCTGTTCCACCAAGCTCGAACAGCTCATATGCAGGAGGTTCTACTCCGGCAAGCGAAGAAATTATTCCTGCTCGAGTTCTAAGGAAGAAAATGAACTTCCAGAATGAAGGAACATACCAGCTTGAATCCAGCAGATACTTCTGGAAACCGATATCTCCACCAATCGCACCGCCTGCGAACTCAGCAGTCAGGCTGTTCAAGGATCCGTTTGATGCAAACACCTGTCTGTCGCGACTGTCCCTTGTGAAGTTCAATCGAACGCTGCTGGTCCATCTTGGCCAGTTCTCATCTCGAAGAGAGTAGTAATAACTTGTTGTATCAGTTGTTATATCGAATATATCCACTTTTTCCAGAACGTACTTTATCGATGCTGAAGAGTAATCGATCCATGGCAACGTGCGCCCCACAATAACAGCGCCGCCTGTTCTGCGCCTGTCGTATTCTGTTCTGTTGTCCGTTGTATGAAACAGCTCACCGCCAAGAGAGAGAGGTGTATCCATAAACCATGGTTCTGTGAATGTGATATGGATATCCTGTTTCGTCTTCGAGAACTGGTAATTCAGCGTTATATCCTGTCCACGTCCAAAAAGGTTGGTTTCTCCCAGTTCAACGAATCCGCTGAAGCCGTCAGTGCCTCCGTACGCTGCCCCGACCCCCGCTTTTCCTGTCGTTTTTTCCTCGACACTGATCATAAGATCAACATCCGGAGAATTATCTATATACTGAAAATCAACATTTACATTACTGAAATAATTCGTGTAGAAAATATTTCTGTAACTTCTCATCAGTGCGGATCTCTGAAACATGTCGCCAGGAAAGACTATCAGTTCTCTTCTGATGACATTATCCAGTGTTCTTGTATTTCCTGTGATATCCACTCTGCGAATATGAGCTCGCTCACCCTCCTCGATAAGGAAAGAGACATCCAGTGAATTCAGCTGCTCATCTTCTGTGACAATCGGCTCTATTCCAGCATAGAAGTATCCTCTCTCCTGAAAAACTTCATACAGGGTGAAAAGAGAGGAATCCAGCTTCTCCTGATCGTACTCATCGCCATTTTCAATATCAAGTACAGATACAAGTACTGAATCGGGAAAGGCTTCATTACCCATAAATGAAACATCGCCGAATGTGAAATATTCTCCTTCTTCAACAGTAATCTCAAATCTCAGGTGACGCCCATCTTCCAGCATGGATCGCTGCACATCCAGAATCTCTGCATCAGGATATCCATGATTCTGGTAATAAATTATTACTGTATCAAGATCTGCCTCAAAGTCACTTTCTCTGAATCTGCCGGACCTCCAGAATGAATCCTGTCTGGTGTCCATCTGCCCTCGAAGCTTGGAATCGTTAAATACGGTATTCCCGAAGAAGTCAATTTCCCCTACTCTGATATCAGGTCCCTCATCGCACTCGAACAGCAGAACACTCCTGTTGCCAGTGTCAGGATCGAGCCATCTCGGATTGACAGTGGCCTCATGCCTGTGTTTCTCCGCATAGAAATGCAAGACTATTCTGCGGGCTCTCTCAACCTGTCCCGGAGAGACAGTCTGGCCGGGGAAAAAAGAAAGGGAATCAAGTACATCATTTTCTTTCAAGTGACCGGGATTGCTGAATTCGATTCCACTGAGCAACCGATTCTCATCGATTAGAATAAGTATATCAGCAAAACCATCAACAGTATCAGCCTGAATTTCAATACTGCCGAAATATCCGAGATTGAACAGATCTGAGGTTCCGCGCTGAATAGCTCTGCCTGTAAATGCATCTCCGGGATTTAGTCCGAAGACACGTAATATCAAGCTGTCACTTACGAAGGAGTTGCCGGATACATCTATCGATCCCACTTCAAGAGCGAACGATACTGAAATCAGGGCAACAAGAAGAATTATGAAATTATATCTCAATTCTCGACTCTTCCATGTATTGTGTTCATGTTAATTTCTTCCATACTTTGAGATTCGTGAACCCTGAACAGAATCCGATTCTCTTCTCTTACTGCAAGCACCGAATCACCTGAAGAAAATTCGTTTCTGAGTATCGCGTCAGTCAGAGGATCTTCAAGGAGCCTTCTTATTGTTCTTCTGATATGCCTGGCGCCTGCCTCAGGATCGTAGCCGGCTTCAGTTATCAGAGTTAATGCTTCAGGTGAAAGTGAAAGTGAGATGCCCAGTTCAGAAAGTCTCTCTTCAACAGCACACATCTGAAGATTCACAATCTGCTCCATATCGGCGAATTCAAGCGGATTGAACACTACAATTTCATCAAGTCTGTTAAGGAATTCAGGATTGAAACGATTCCTGAGAGCATCAAGAACAATACCATCCATCCGTTCAGTTTCTGAATTTTTATCATCGGATGAGAATCCCAGTCTGCTTCCTGAAACAAGGTCCCGGGAAGCGATATTGCTTGTCATAATCAGTATTGTATTGGTGAAATCAATCTCTCTTCCATAATTGTCAGTCATGCGGCCATAATCCATAACCTGAAGCAGCATGTTATACAGATCAGTGTGAGCTTTCTCTATCTCATCAAGAAGTACAATGGAATATGGTCTTCGCCGGACTTTTTCAGTCAGTTGTCCACCCTCATCATATCCGACATAGCCCGGAGGAGCTCCTACAAGCCTTGAACCGGCGAAGCTTTCCTGAAATTCCGACATATCGATTCTGATTAATGCGGACGGGTCTCCAAAAACCATTTCAGCCAGAATCCTTGCTGTTTCAGTCTTTCCGACCCCTGAAGGACCAAGAAACAGGAAAGTTCCAGCAGGTCTGTCTATGTCCCTCAGACCGACACGGCTCCGTCTGATCGCTCCGGATATTATACTGATCGCTTCCGACTGGCCGACAATCTTCTTAGTAAGGCGCTCCTCAAGATCAAGCAGTCCAACAGTCTCGCTTTTGCCGACCCTGCTGACTGGAATACCTGTCATGTCAGATACTACTTCAGCTACCTGATCTTCCGAAACCGGTGCGATCTGAATTTCCGACAACCATGCTGATCGAGCTTCAGACAGTTTTTTCTCAAGTGATTCCATCTGTTCACGAAGCGATAGCACAGTTTCAAAATCATCCTTCCGGGACGCATCCAGTTTCCGGTTCCTGATGTCACTCAATTCTTCCATTATATCCTGTATGTGATGAGGTATCCTGTAATGGAACACTCTGTTCTTGGAACCTGCTTCATCCATTACATCGATAGCCTTATCCGGAAGAAATCTTCCGCTTATGTATCTTGCGGCAAGCTTCGCACACGCATGAACAGCCTCATCAGTATATGTGGTTCCGTGATGCTCCTCGTACCTGTGCCTGAGACCTTCCAGTATCTCAATGGTTTCCAATACTCCTGGCGGATTTACAGTAACAGGCTGAAAGCGCCTTTCAAGAGCACCATCCTTTTCAATACGTTTCCTGTATTCGTCAAGAGTAGTAGCTCCAATACACTGGAGTTCGCCTCTTGCCAGAGCCGGCTTCAATAAATTAGCTGCATCAAGCGCACCCTCAGCGGCACCTGCTCCAACCAGAACATGTACCTCATCAATAAAGAGAATAATATCTCCGGATTCGACAACTTCATTAAGCAGTTTCTTCAATCTCTGTTCAAACTGGCCTCGATACTTCGTCCCTGCTACAACAGCTGCCATATCAAGAGCAAGAACTCGTTTTCCAGCCAGAAGATTAGGTGTTTTTCCGGATGCAATCAATCCGGCAAGACCCTCAACAATAGCTGTTTTCCCGACACCAGGCTCGCCAATAAGGATTGGATTGGATTTCTTTCTTCTGCATAGAACCTGCATGATTCTGTTTATCTGCTGTTCTCTGCCTATGACAGGATCAAGATTGCCTTCTCGAGCCAGCTTTGTCAGATCTCTGCAGAAGTAATCAATTCCCGGTATTTCCTGAATCTGTTTCTGTTTTAAATCACTGTCGGATTCAATATGCAGGGGAAGCTCGGCGGCGGCATCTTCAGCCGCCTTCAGAAATACCCCCTTCTCCCGAAGTATACTGGAAGCCTGACAGTTTCCTACAGACAGAAGGCCCAGAAGAATATGATGCGTGCCTGTTGCGGGTGAGCCGCTGCTGACAGCCTTTCTCACTGCTTCGCGCCTGACCAGCCTGGCCTTGGTTGTCCATCCAATTTCTCTGAGATTAATTTCATTCGCAACAGGTCGGCGCATAAGATTTTCAAGACGTGTTCTGAGCACTCCGATTCTTACACCAAGTTCATGAAGTATGATGAGAGCTGCTGAACCTCTTACAGAAATCAGGCCGAACAGAATGTGTTCCGAAGTAACTTTACTCTGTCCAGCCTTTTCAGCTTCCTTTACCGATATTTCAAGAGCGGCTCTTGCCTTTTCTGTCAGATTTTCAGGCACTTACCCCTCCTCCTGTGAATTCGCTGTTTCTAAAAACAC
>JAUVEU010000017.1 GCA_030594645.1 Candidatus Aegiribacteria sp. | reverse complement strand
TCAACATTCTGTTACTGCTGAAAAAGGGACAGACTTTCTTCATCGATTCCTTCATAATTCTGATCCAGTTTACAGGGATGTCGTTTCTGTCACGGTCGTAGAAGATTGGCGCGATCTGGTTTTCAATTATGTTGTAGAGAGCTTTCGCTTCCAATCTGTCCTGAAGGTCAGGATCATCATATTCCTCACCTTCCCCTATCGACCAGCCCATTCCCGGTTCGTATGCTTCGGCCCACCATCCGTCGGGAACACTGCACTGAATTACACCGTTGAAACAGGCCTTCATTCCGCTCGTTCCACTGGCCTCCATAGGCAGCCTTGGAGTATTCAGCCAAACGTCTACTCCCTGAACCATCTGTCTTGCCACATCAATGCTGTAGTCTTCGAGGTAGATGATACGGCCGTAGAATTCCTCCTTCATGCAGAGGTGGATTAAATTTCTGATCAGTTCCTTGCCTTCAGTATCATGAGGGTGAGCTTTGCCGGCAAAGATGAATTGCACAGGTTTTTCAGGATCGTTAACGATTTGATTCAGGCGTTCTTCGTCCCGTAGAAGCAGAGTTGCTCTTTTGTATGATGCGAATCTCCTGGCGAATCCGATGGTTAGAGTTTCAGGATCAAGGACAGGGATATCTTCAAGATGCGGTTTTAGAAGCCCCATCCGTTTGATCTGGTTTTCCCATCTATCCCTTGACCATGAGACAAGTCGTTCTCTCATTCTGGTATGCGCCGGCCACAGCTCGGAATCGGGAACCTTATCAATCTTTTTCCATGCCGTGCTGTCTGTTTTATTACTTGACCATCTCGGACCGACATATCTGCTGAAGAGCTTAGCCATCTCATCCGATACCCACGATTCAGGATGAATACCATTTGTAACGTGTGAAATAGGAGTATCTGCCTCAGGAAGAGTCGGCCAGACATCTTTCCATATCTCTCTTGAAATTCTGCCATGCAATTCGCTTACACCGTTTCGGAAGTCGCAGAATAGAAGACCGAAAACCGTCATGGAGAAATTGGGATTATCGTCATGATGGCCGAACTTAAGAAACTCTTCGTTAGTCAGCCCCATTTCCTTTATCATTGGATGGAGATATTTGATTACCAGATCAGGGGGAAACTCCTCGTTCCCGGCCGGAACAGGCGTGTGTGTGGTAAAGACATTACCGGCGGAGACTATTTCTCTGGCTTCGGGAAACGACAGATTCTCCTTCATGAGCTTTCTTATCAGTTCTATTATCAGAAATGCCGAATGTCCTTCATTTATATGTCTTACCGTTGGAGTCAGGTTCATTTCATCCAGAGCTCTCAGGCCGCCAATCCCAAGTACTATTTCCTGCTGAATCCTCCTTTTTCTGTCACCACCGTAGAGCTGTCCGGTAATCTCACGGTCATCTTTTCTATTCTCCGGAAGATTCGTATCCAGTAGAAAAAGGTCAGCTCTGCCTACTTTTATTTTCCAGACAGCTGCCTTCACTATTCTGTTTCCCATCGGTACATCCACAGAAACCTGGCTGCCGTTATTCCCGAAAACCGGCTCAACAGGCATGTTGGAGTAATCGTTAACGAAATAGCGTTCCTGCTGCCATCCGTCACTGTTCAGATATTGACTGAAATAACCGTGCCTGTACAGCAGTGAGACACCAACCATGGGGAGTCCGAGTTCACTGCCGCTTTTAATGGTGTCTCCCGCAAGAACTCCAAGACCGCCCGAATAAATTGGAATACTTTCATGCAGACCGAATTCAGCTGAGAAGGTGGCAACAAGAAAATTGTTGTTGATAGCACTATTCTGTTTCTTTAGAGCATCGAACCATGTGCTTCTCTCAAGATAATTCGTAAGACGTTCAGTGGTTTTTTCAAGGTGTGACAGGTATACACTATCATGAGCAAGTTCCTTGAGCCTTTCCTGGCTGACATGACCCAGAAGACGGACCGGATTGTGATATGCTTTTTCCCACAGGTCGGAATCTATCCATCGGAAGAGTTCAGTCGCCTGCGAATTCCATGTCCACCATGTATTGTAAGCTATCTGTTTGAGTGCGGTGAGCTGTTCCGGTATTTTTGGAACTACTCTGAAAGTTCTTGTTTTCAATATAAACACCTTCCACGAAACCTGTTATCCTGATTGCTTCTCAATCGGGAACCATTACCAGAGTATTGTAATATATTCACAGTACATGCCATGTAACGAAGGGACTGAATTTGAGATTTATTCTGCCGGTTCTGTTATTGCTGTTCGGGGGAGTTCCAGCCATCGCGGGGTCGATTACCCGTATAATTGAACTCGATCCAGCCCTTGTAACTATCGAGATTGATAACGAGTGGAACATCGTAGAATTTCCCGGTATGGAACTTCGCGGAGAACCCGGTGCGCCCCTTCTTCCGACTTTGCCTGTAGTATTTCTTCTGCCGAACGGAGCAGAGAATGTTTCCTTTCAGGTATCGGGAGTAAGTGAATCCTCAATCAGTCGTCCCGGCATAAGGGTAATACCCGCAATTGAACCGAGACCATTCAGCGGAATTTCAGGGCCGTCCATTCGGCTTCCTCAACCGCAGATATATACATCGAACTCTATCTGGCCCTCTGATCCTGTTCTCTGGACTCATACCGGAACAATATCCGGATACAGGATAGCTTCATGTCTTCTGCAGCCATGGGAGTATTTCCCATCAGATGGTAAGCTTTCTCTCTTATCAGAAATCGAAGTAACCGTTTCCTGGGATGAAGGTTTTCCGACGCAGCTGTCCACTGAGCAGAACGAAGTCGCCAGGCGAAGAATCCACGCTCTGATTGATAACGCTGAAATGATTTCTGTTTACGAACCTTTATCAAAGGTTTCCGGAGATGCCGAATATCTGATAGTGTGTGATAGCTCCTATACAGAAACACTGCAACCGCTTGCAGATCTTCAGGAGAGACACGGACGGACAGTCGAGATAGCCTTTGTTCAAGAAATCATCGAAAACTTCAGCGGTCGCGATGATGCTGAAAAACTGCGCAACTTCATAAGAGACAGATTTTTGGAGCATGGTACTGTATTCGTCCTTCTTGCCGGTGATGAGACTCTTGTTCCAGTGAGACTGGTGGAGCTTTTCTGTGAAGGAGAAGATGATATTGCTCCGGTCGATCTGTATTTTGCCGACCTTGATGGTTCATGGGATGACAATGGTGATGGCAAATACGGGCAGCCGGACGACGACCTTGATCTTTACGCGGATGTTCTTCTTGGAAGAGCTTTATTCTCAACCGCACGGGAAGCTGCGATCTTTGTTCAGAAGAACATCTCTTACCAGAACAGTACGACACCGGAAGATTGGCCTTCCAGAGCGGTACTCTGCGGAGCGGTACTGTTTGAGGATATCGGATACACATCGGCAAAAGGCTGTGATTCGATTGCGGTCACAATGCCTTCATCATGGGAGATAACAAAAGCTTACGAGATACTGCATGGTGATGGAATTGACACTCATATTCCCATTATCAGCAGTGGTACAGGCTGGAACCACTACGCCGGGCATGGCAATGACAGGGGGATCTACTGGAGTTCAGCGCCATTGGGCATGATGACTAACTGGATAGCTACGGACAGTCTTCATAATGGAAACAAGACCGGAATCCACACCAGTATAGCATGTCACCCCGCGGAGTATATCGGGCTGGAATGCTGCGCAGAAGCTCTTCTGAAAGCCCCGGATGGCGGAGGAGTGGCGGTGATGTTCAATACCAGCTTAGGATGGGAAGGACACTGGCCCTCTCTGGGAGCCAGCGAATGGATGTGCATCGATCTGGCCAGGCAGGTATTCTGGGAGCATTCTTCCAGTATAGGACTTGCATTTTCCATAGCGAAGGATCTTCGGATTCCATACATGCATGGTGGATACGATCGAACATTCCAGAGCCTTCTTTCCTGGAGCGCCTTCATGGATCCTGCTCTGATCGTAAGACAATCTCACGGTGATGGCCCTGTGCCTCCCGTTCCGCTCACTATTTCCCCGCCTTATCCCAATCCAGCCAAGAGAGAAGCGCCCATCGCATTTTACGTTGATTACTCTGCCGGATCTGCCGAAGTGTCTGTTCATGACTTCTCCGGTCGGTTGATCTGGGAGACTACAATTTACTCTCCACAAAGAGTATCCTGGGAAGGAACCAGTCTGGATGGCAGAAGGGTTCCCGCCGGAGTGTATATCATTTCCGTTCGAAAAGGGAATTATATCAGAAACCGTTTGACTACCGTTCTTAATTAACCATGATGGAATAGTCGACCGGCCTTCCATGTATCAGAATCGGAAACGCAAACTTTAACATGGAGGTCTGAAAGAATGAAACACCTGATAATCACAGTATTGATCATTGCTGTGGCGACCACTTTCTCCCAGGTAGATTCAAGAGAAGAATCAACTGCAGGCAGGATGCAGGTTGTCGGAGAAGAAGGCGTTATAGGTGAGCTTCCACTGGAACATACCCAGGTGGAAATTACCATAAGCGGAAATCTACAACGGGCAACCGTTCGTCAGATTTATGGAAACCCATATGAAGAGCCTATAGAAGCTGTCTATACGTTCCCTCTTCCTCAGAGCGGTGCGGTTGACAGAATGAACATGTGGATAGGTGACAGATTCATTGAGGGAAAAATCCATGAGAGGGATCTTGCCCGGGAAATTTATGAGCAGGCAATTCAATCCGGTCAGACCGCAAGCCTGCTCGAACAGGAACGTCCGAATATCTTCACACAGAGCGTCGGGAATATCCTTCCGGGTGACAGCATTGTAATTGAGATCAGTTACGTAGCGCCCGTAGAGTACGATGATGGTGAATATGAAATTGTATTCCCGATGGTTGTAGGACCTAGATTTGTACCGCCGGGCGGTTTTGTACGAAGAATATTCGACATGTATGAAGTCGCGACTTCTGTGGAAGACGCTGACAGGATTACTCCTCCTATAGTGCCCGAAGGAACCAGAACCGGGTATGACATAGAACTTTCAGTCACTATTAACCCTGGTGTCGAAATACAGGATTTTGAGTCGCTGAATCACGAAGTGGATGTCGATCTACGGTGGAGAACCGGGAATGTCACTATTTCACTCAAGGATGATGATGTTATTCCCAACAGGGATTTCGTACTCAGGTACACAACAGCATCCGATAGAATACAGACCGGAGTCATTTCTCATAATGGTGAACTGGGCGGCCACTTCATGCTTATCCTCCAGCCCGACGCTGATATTGATATCGATGAGATAACTCCCAAGGAGATGTTCTTTGTTGTTGACTGTTCCGGTTCCATGAGTGGTCAGCCAATGGATGTTGCCAAGGAGACGGTAAGACAGTTTGTACGGGGAATGAATCCGGATGATACATTCCAGATTATGAGATTCAGTGAGACTGCAAGCAGCATGTCGAGGAGTCCGCTGACCAATACCGAAAGCAACATCGAGCAGGGTGTACAGTTCATCAACAATATGAGCGGTACAGGTGGAACGATGATGATTGAAGGAGTCAGAGCTGCCATCGGTTATCCAGAGGATCCGGACAGAATGCGATTCGTCATTTTCCTTACCGATGGTTTCATTGGCAACGAATCGGAAATACTTGGTGAACTGCAGAGCACGCTTGGAGAGAACACAAGACTCTTCAGCGTCGGGGTAGGCTCAAGTCCTAACAGATACCTCATCGAAGGTTTGGCTGAAGAAGGGCGCGGGCACGCATATTACGTGGGATATAATGAAGATCCCATTGAATCGGTAAGCGCGATCTACGAGAAAATCAACGATCCCTACCTTGTTGGAATCAGTATTGACTGGGGCGACCTTGATGTTCACGATGTATATCCTTCCAGAATTCCTGACCTGTACGCCGGAGAACCCCTCGTAATCGTTGGACAGTACGATGGTTCCGGAAGCGAGACAGTTCGTCTTTCCGGCAGTGTCGCGGGCAGACGCTGGAACAGAGATGTCCGGGTTGTACTTCCCTCGCACGAGGAAGACAACGATGTCATTGCTACTCTCTGGGCCAGGAAGAAGATACATGACCTCAACCGCCAGATGTACAATACGTATGGTTACATCGATCAGAATCAGGACATTATAGAAGAAATAACAGACACGGCACTCGATTATCAGATAATGAGTGAATACACATCATTCGTAGCGGTATGCGAAGAGATCAGAACCGATCCGGATGGATCTCCAATAACGGTTCAGGTTCCCGTAAATATGCCTGAAGGCGTCTCGTACGATGGTGTATTCGGTACTGAAGGTGAGAAGAGCGGAGAAATGCATTACTCCATGAACAGGTCTGTCTCAGGAACCATGCAGGCACCAGTTGCTCTAGGCGCGGGAGGTTATGTATCCTGCGACGCGTGTGAAGAAATTACTGACGGTGATTACTACACAGAGTACGAAGAAACACCCTGGTTCGGAAGTGTCAGCCTTGTTTCCGCTTCTCCCACACTGGGATTGCTTCCATCGGTTGTCCGTTCTGCTGTCAGAGAACTCCTTACAGAACTGACAGAAGTATACCAGCGCTGCCTTGACGGAATTGAGGATGCTGACGAGTGGCCTCAGGGAGTGGTCACGTTCAGTATTGAGGTTAACAGGAATGGAGATATCACGGCCGTTTCAGTGATTGGAAGCGGTCTTGAACGTGATGTTGATGATAACCTTTGCGAAGTTCTTGAAGGGCTGAATATCCCCGCTCCTCCTGATGGAGCAGGTTCAATACAGGTTCAGCTGAGCTTTCAGAAAACCTGGTAGTTTCCAGCTGACTATGAGAGAAGGGGCGGGAGAAATCCCGCCCCTTCGTATTCAATAGTGACAGGCACTATTTATCTGAGCAGCGTGAACCTTTCTGATACCGAACCCTGATCGCTATAAGCTCTCAGGAAGTAGATACCGTTGCCGATGTTCCCTGGAACCCTCCAGGTGAAACTGTGATTTCCCTGAGAGACAGAACCGTTTTGAATAACGGCAACTTTTCGACCTGTGATATCGAAAATGGAGATATCCATATCAGCGGATACTCCCGTATAAAGATCGAACATCAAAGATCCAAACGAAGGATTTGATCCGGCTACGGACAGGATAAGTCCTGATTCGGAAGTAGAACCGGTTGATCCATCAACACCGACATTAAGCGCGGCTACAACTGCTTCGTAAATCTGTACTCTGCCGGAGCCGAAAATATTGTCCTTGCCCGCATCACCAAGGTCGAGGGCTGTAACTTCAAGAACCGAGTCGACCTGTGCGGGTGACAGAGCAGGATTGGCCTCGAGAATAAGGGCCATGCAGCCTGCAAGATGCGGTGTTGCCATGGATGTGCCGCTCATGGTTGTATATCCGGAATTGTTGTTATATGTGCAGCTAGTGATATTGACTCCCGGACCTGATATGTCAGGATCGATCAGTCCGATGAGTGGTGCTGTATCAGCATAGTCGTACCATGGTGCGTCATACATCCAGGTTGAGTAACCAACACTGGAAAAACTCGCAATGTTGTCACTGATATCTGTGGCACCCACAGTAACAACCGCACTGAGACCGCCGGTTGTTGTCTGGTCAGGGTGGAGCCATGGCGGAGGCACATCTCCAGGTGTACGAATGTCACCCGGTGAATAGGGGTCACCGCTTTCATTACCTGCTGCTATTGAATGGCAGATACCGGCCGCGAGAACATTATTCTCCGTTTCGCGCCAGGAATAGCGGTCGGGACCCGCCCACTGCGGCCATCCGAGAGAAGTGGAAATAACATCTGCTCCATGGTCGATACTGAACTGGAAGGCGTCCCAGACGTCCTGTTCATCGCTGAAAGTAGTACCGACTCTCAGAGCCATGATAGTCGCGGATGGAGCAACACCGCAGGTGGTGCCGGCGGTACCGTCGCTCGCGACACTGCCTGCGCAGTGCGTTCCGTGTCCGCTTTGATCCATTGGATCATCATCGTTGTCAGCGAAATCCCAGCCGTTGGTGTAGCCGGTATCACTCCACATATGGTCCTGTAAATCAACGTGGTTGTAGTTGACTCCGGTATCGACAACACTGACAATAATGCCGCTGCCGTAGTAACCCATTGCCCATACATCGGGAGCGCCGATCTTGTCGACTCCCCATGCATTCGCCCTTGAAGAAGGTTCCGAAGTATGAACATCCACCGGCTCAATCAGTATATTGGTTTTCCGCATGAAACGGATGTAGAGGATATCGTCCCGGTCTGAAATCTCAATGATTGCTTCGGGTGTCATTGATATGGCAATTGCATTGACGATCCAGAAGGGATGAACATCCTCAACGCTTCCGGTAGGAAGAGTTGCGATCTGCTCAAGGATTCCCGCCTGAGAACTCGCTGCCCTGTCTTTCATGACCTCGGCTGCGAATTCACGCGTTTGAGCACGATCCATTCCCTGGGTCGCGTTCATTACGTATTCTACATCTACCATTCCGATGGGTTTGATAAGTACTCTGATCAAGTCTCCACCATCTGTTTCCCTCATTATTTCACTTAGTTCAGGGGTGATGGTTCCAGCGAAAGCCATTGCTGTAAACAGCATAAGAAAAGCTAATGCTTTCATTGTGCTCCTTTCGTGTTTTCAGTTAATTTAATTCCGCTTTTGTCTTCTTTTACTGATGCATAACCAATCTCCCGAAAAATAGTTTCCAGGAGTTCTGGTTCAATAAGAATATCATTTAAGATACTACCTGTGAAGGTACTTCAGGTATAACCCAAAATATATCATACAACTTAAGTATACTATAGTATATATTTGCACGCTACTTGAATTCAGGGACGTAGTCAACTTCGTCAACTTACACGCGAAGCTTCTGCTCAGCGCACTATGCTGATAGTCCTCACAGTCTCAAAAGAACCTGATCGAATCCTCAGCAGATAAACTCCCGATGGAAGATCTTCCACGCGAATGTTGAGAACGGATTCATCGTCCCGGTTAACACCGGATTCTGACAGTACTCTTCGTCCCGCAATATCATAAAGGATAACTTCGAAATCATCCCCGGCTTCACCGATAAGTTTGACATCGAGCGTCTCCCGGACAGGATTTGAAAGGATTTCAATCACTTCTTCAGCATCAGAACTGATATCAGAAGAACAGTACATATCTCCAAACAAATTATCATCACTACCTCCCGGAGGTGAAAGGTAGGTAGTGTCTACAACTGAATTGAATGGAAAGATACTCTCTCTATACGAATGCTCAATGTAAGCTCCACCATCTATATCTATATTCAATACTTCCGCGTAACAGTGTAAAATGGACCATTTTTCATCAATTAAGCCCAGATATTCCTCGTTTTGAAGATTGCTTACTATGCACCGAGTACCCCAGGTACAATAACCGGAGCAGAGCCGGTGGCTGGGTTTAGCTCCGGTTTCAGAATCAACACAGTACGCGAAGGCAGTGCTCCGATTATTAATCAAGTCAATAGTGATTCCCGTCATCCAGTAATATCTGGTGTCAAGTGAAAAGCCACCTAGGCTACCAAACCAATTCTGTTCATAATTTATACCACCCACCGGATACGGAGTATTAAATGAATGAATCTTATAACCAATCACATTTTGTATGAAAACGTAGATATCAAATCCATATTCATCGTATTCATCATGGTACAACCAGAATCCGCACCAGTAATCGCAGTCACCAAGAAATATGCCATTATCAAGCCCCATAGGATCCAAATCTACTGTTGCTACAAGGTCTTGTTCAATTCCAACTGTGCCATATACAGTGTTTGAGTAACGATACCAATTCGGCGGATCCCAGGAATAGCCAGTATCCGGTCCCTGTTCAAATCCTGCATATGAAAATGGTCCATAATCGTTTCTGGGTTCCGCGACTGTTCCCGGATAGCCATCTGTCTTATTCCCGGCGAGATCTCTCGGACCCTCATCATCCTGAAGATTGGCATCCCCAAAATACAGCAGGATATTACCTTGATAATACTGTGGAAGATTTTTGTATATGTAATAAACGACATTACTGCTGTCCAGAAGAACATCAGATAATTCAATTTCTCTTCCCGATGCAGTATTATCCCGGGGTAATGGCAGCTCGAAATTGCCAGATAACCTTCTGAATGTATACTCGCCTGAAGTATCCGGGCCAATATAATTTCTGAAGTATATTCTATCTGAGATATCCGTCTTGGTCGGTTCGGAATAGAAAACCTGTAAAACAAGAGGTAGTCCATTTATGGGCAGATAGCCGTAAACTTGGTCATCGAATATCCTTGTTGTATCGGCATTAAAGACTTGCTGGTTCTCCACCCTTGCTATTTCTTCAAGCAGCTGATCAATGGGATCCTGTCCGATTCCTTCATCCAGGCAGCATCCGGGCTCAAAGGTTTCTGTTCCATCAGGATATTCTCTTGAAAGCCTGTTTCTCTCAGCTTGATAATCGTGTTCCAGTAATGATTGACTGAATGACTCAGGAAGATTAAATACAGAACGAGATGGTAATGCATCTACCTGATTAATTGACTGCAGAGCATGAAGTTCTGCTCTCAGTTGTTCCAGGTATTCAGACTCAGCCATCAGTTGTCGAACAGGATTAATATCTTCCCAGTATCCTGCATATATCTTGTGGCATGTATCCGCTGCGGGATCCCACGTATAAGCGGCAACTCTTACAATATGAGGCAGGAAATTATCAACAACAACGCCTTCAGTTAGCGGATCAGGAAGAGACAGATCATCAACGGGAAGTCTCAGACTATCAGTATCTCGCGAACCATGACTTACAGCGGTAACTTTAACTGCATATCTGCCATCAGGGAAGAAAGCTTCGCTGTTCTGTGTCGGAGGATTAGGCCAGATGTCCGGTATTGCAAGGAAAGTATCCCATGCTCCCTGGCAGATACCATTTACCCAGTCATTAATGCTTGCAACAGTCCAGACATTGTCCCAGCCATGGTCCCACATTGATGGATCTTCTGCTCCACTGTTTGTAAGCATGTAATTGTTAAAGAAGTAACCCTTATGGAAAAATAAGGAGTAGTATATGTCCAACCATACACTTGGTTCCTCAATCTGTCCCTCCGCTCTGAAGAGTTCTCTATAACCCCAGTTACCTTCAGCGGATTCAGTACTCTCCCATATCTGGGATATTGGATTCTGTCTGAGGATCTCGTAACCTACAGATTGAACTCCGCAACCCTCATTATCGGGAAAACTAAGTAAAGACGAAAATGGTGCAACAGCTATATCTACTGCCCCATGTACTATATCCTGATACTTCCAGCTGTCTACTCCTAGCATCTGATTATATTCAACAGAATTGGTAATCCCATCCGGTAGAAAGAACATACCAGTGTTAGTAGAATCGGGAAGAGTACCGAACCAGTCATGTTCAGCCCAGACATTGTTAAACGCAATCTGATCGTAGCCTGCAAGCTCAGATGAATCGGTGAAGAAATCCATTGGATTCACAAGAGCATCCCACGGATTGGGCATGATGGCTCCACCGGGAGAGGAAGGATCCGTAAACCAATAAGACCATTGAATATGAGTATGTAGAGGTACTACCGTAGAATAGTTGCAGCAAGTATCTATTGGCATTTGTGGAGCGAGAGGTTCATCTCTTTTATAATTAGAACACCAAGAATCAAGTGCAATTACATCGAATATATCCGGTCCCAGGTGCTCTATCGCCCAGCCGTAATCGGAACCCCCAAGTCCGATACCGATGATGCAGCCGGTATAATCAACAGCATTAGGCACATAATAAGCTCCTATTGAGTACATTGGTATATTGAAAGGATTAAGGACCTGATCATTGTCAGATTCCGGCAGGAAATCAATTCCCATATGGAGTTGTTGCCCCAGGTCACAATAGTCCCCGTATCCTACCATGAGTTCATCTCTGATCCCTGAACTCTGTCCACTCTGAAAGAAAGGGAAGGATAGAGGGATGTCTTCAGGTGAAGTTTGAGCTAATGCATTAAATGAGAATAAGCATAATGCAAATGCTAGTAGGAGCTTCAATATTGTCATTCCGAAGCTCCTTCCTCAACCAGTGTTACAATGTGTATTTCCTTATCATCATACCAAACTATTTTTTTCCCTTCCGAATTGATGTCAAAGGCCCTTTGACCTGAAATATTCACGTATCGACGATCTGCTTTAGTATACAGCTGTGAATAAAGCAAATGCCCATCAGTCGAAAAGAAGCTTAAAATGTATGTGGAAAGATCAACATTTGGTTTTTGTCCCAGATAGAATCTCCATAGGGAACAACCAGTGCTATTTATTACATTTGGACCGTATAATGCAATATTAACTGACTGAAAGGTCATCCTGGTTATTGAGGGATTGTTGTCCTGTCCAATGACCCCAACAATCAGCACCCTCTCGCGCAATGGGTTTTCTCTTGCTTCCGCTGGCGTTACGTCGGTTCCAAATGCGTATGCCGCTCCCCTATGGGAAGATATCATTAGCAGACCCTCACCCTCGTTTTCATGGGATTGCTCCCAGAGTAATTCTCCGTTACTCCCGTCAAGGCATATCAGTCTACCCCAGGTAAGCACGAAAACATATTCCCCCAGTTCAGAGACCAGTGGCCAGCCAGTATTGGGTGGGTATGAATCCCACAGTACGTTTCCGTATCTGTCATAAGCTCGAAGCGTAGATACGCTGTTATCAGAAGATTCCTTGTATTGCCTGACAAATAATGAACCATCGGAAGCGTATGAAGTTGGCGTATGGCTCGTCTGCATCATACAGTTTACAGTAGAGTTAAGAAGGTTGAAACTGCTGTCGTAGAAACGTAATGAGTCAATATCAATATTAACTATGTATCCGTCGTTAGCAATTAGAAGTGTTCCTCTGAGACCCGTTGTAGTAACCTGGTTACCGGTTTCAACATCGAGAAGAACTGCTCGTCTCTCAGCCGGTGGTGCTTCAAAAGGGAATATCACTTTCTGAGTCTGTTCCTCTTCCTGAAGACCAAGGAGCACATATCTTCCATTTGGTGAGTTCAACATATATATGCTGCTTTTCTCAATCTGGAATCTTCTCGGTTCAGCGTCCTCTTGAAGAACAACGATCTCACCTTCGTAGGCGAGGACGATCCTCCACTTTTCACCATCCGGGGTATCCACAAAGAAGGGCTGAAAGCCTATTACATTACGACTCCCATTAGCTGGATTGAGAAGCGGTGTACCGCAATCAAGCGGGTCGATGATTATTTCTTCTGCTACCATGTATCCGGGCGCAACCCACTGTCCATCAATATTCTCAATAATATCCGTGTCCAGGATTATTTCATTCACAGTAACCGTTGAGATCAGCATCATCAATAATAAGTACATATCAATCTCCTAAGTTGAAATTTGTCTCGCTTTCAGACTTCAATAGAGCATAATAAAATACCATACTCATAATAATAGGGGGGGGGGTGAGCATGTCAACATGAATTTTCATACTTTACATCCAGGAAGAAAGCCTCACTGTTCTGTGTCGGAGGATTAGGCCAGATGTCCGGTATTGCAAGGAAAGTATCCCATGCTCCCTGGCAGATACCTGTTGCCCAGTCGTTAACAAAGCCGGTATTTGTCCAAACATTATCCCAGCCTGTAGTCCAGCTTGTCGTATCCAACGCTCCGCTGTTGGTGACAATGTAGGCATTCATGTTGTACCACCAATCGGGATCAAGTGGACCCCCACCATTTGGTAGTTGGCCATCAGGAAAAATCGCCCGATACCCAGGAGAATCTCCATTAGGAAGCTCATCACGCATCTCCATTAGCCATCTCAGCCCGAAGTTACCCGTATCCGGTGCTGCTGATACATACTGAAGCGATATTGGATCCTGTCTGAGGATCTCGTATGAAACGGAATAGACACCGGCAGAATCATAGTCTGAGATGCCCTGAAATGCTGAAAATGGTGCCGCAGCTATATCTATTGCACCACTTACAATATCCTGAAAAACGTCCCGGTCAGGTTCCCCTGGAGCATATCCCAGTTGAGTATATGATTCATATCCATCGGGAGTGAACCAGATTCCTCTGTTAGCTGCCGGGGATAGCATTTCTTCCCACTTCACATGATTGAACTGCACTTCATCGTAACCTGAAAGACTATCCGTATAATAATCGAATGGGTTGTACAAACCGGGAGGTGATCCTGGAAGCAAATTACCCACCCATTGGAGGTGCATATGCAACGGTGCTGAACCATATTGCAAACATGGGGCTAAAGGTTCATGACTCACGACTGCTATTGGAATTGAATCAGCCCAATATTCAGGATGCGGGATTTCCAAATGTGTTACACCCCAACCTTCCTGGCTGGTCGAATCTGTTCCGAATATCAGAGTGCATCCTAAAGGACCAACAAATATCTTTATAGCATAAATGGGCGTATCTGACGGAACAACTACCGAGTCTCCAAGTGTTGCTCCAAAATCTAAACCGGGATGTGCGCCCTCATCAATTATACACCAGTCGCCGTAGCCGCTCTGTATGCTGTGAGGTGCCTGAGCATTCTGAAAAAAGGGCCAGGAGACCAGCCAGGGTGTACCACGATTATCAGAAAAGACTGAAGTCGAGAGAAGAAGGGAAACTACTAAGCAGACAATTATACTTCTCATTCCTCATCACCGCTCTCAACTCGCATTACCAGAACTCGACTGTAGTCAGAGTATATGAAGCGCTTCCCATCAGATTGGATGCTATTTGCCTCCCCACCTAATCCGACTTCAGCATTGTTGTTTCGTCCAAAACTCAGAGGACTGGAAGCAACGCTAAAAAGAGATGATATCCATAAAATCTCACCTTCCATACTTGTGTAAATGATCTTTTTCAAATTTCTGTTTTGGTAAGTAGGTGGCAAAGATATAGATCCCATTATTGTGGCTCCGTTATTAGCAACCGCAGAAGGTGCTCCCCGCCTCCATGTTTCAGCAGGATAACGCATATCAATGAATGATTCTCTGCTGATAGCATCTGCTCCAAACAGAAGCCCTTTAGTGGTCATTAAAACAGCCCATGCGTGTCCTGAAGCGCTGGGTACAGGAGCAAGTGTGTGACAGTCAGTATTTTCCCAGAGAAGCTCACCAGTAAAACCATTATAGCATTCCAATCCTATGGGAGTAGCCATAATAAGCACTGAACCGTCAGCACTTACCATAAATGGGCTTATCTGAAGATTAACATCCAGAGCTTGTTCCCAAAGAAGCGTTCCGTTCTTATCGAAAACAGTAAGGATGTTTCCTAGTTCGAGGAAAACAATTATGGAACCTCCTGATGCGTGACCCCATCTTGAACCCCATGCGACATTTGTTTCTCTGGAAAATACAAGATTCAAATCCGAATCATAGTAATCTAGAAGATTAACTGCAGTATAATCCCAGCGGTAGATTGATCCATCATCATTGACGAACTGCATGCCAGTCCAACCGGAATCCTGCATTGGCCCGAACATTTGAACCTCTCCCGTGTCAATGTTCACATATTCAGATTCCATTGAGTATATCGCATCCCTGCCTCCTTCCAGTACAGATCCCAGGACAAGCACATATTTCCCGTTCCGGGAATAGATCACACTCCGGGGATTGCAGGTTAATGGTATATCACGGACTTCTTCATCCTCCTGAAGAACAACCAGCTTGTCTTTCAGAAGCATTATGATGCGCCATTTCTCGCCATTTTCAGTTGGTATAAAGAAACCCTGACAGCCAATACTTGCTGTGGGGCCGTTGCAGTTCTCCCCCCAAGATACAGGTTCACCATAATCCAATGGATTTATCGAAACTTCTTCAACTATACTGTATCCCGGTGCGGTCCATTCCTCATCTGTTTGATCAAGAATACCAGGCTGCGTGGTTGTTATTCCAACAAGTGCTATCAGTAATGAATACATATCAATCTCCTAAGTTGAAATATGTCTCGCTTTCAGACTTCAGGAAATCAATTCCCATGTGCAATTGCTCGCCCAGATCACAATAGTCCCCGTATCCGATCATGAGTTCATCCCTGGTGCCAGAGCTCTGTCCACTCTGGAAGAAAGGGAAGGATAGAGGGATGTCTTGAGGTGAAGTTTGAGCTGATGCATTAAATGAGAATATGCCTAATGAAAATGCTAATAGGAGCTTCAATATTGTCATTCCGAAACTCCTTCCTCAAGCAGTGTTACAATGTGTATTTCCATTCTATCCCACCATATTACTCTTCTACCTGTGGAATCGATTGCGTAAGGTCTAAGAGCCGTTGATACGCTGTTGCTCCAGATATTTCCATATCGACGATCCGCTTCTGAAACAGATCGTGCGTATAGTAAATGGCCATCACAGGAAAAAATGCAGAGAAAATAAGTGGATAGATCAATATTAGGTTTATGTCCAAAGTAAACTCTCCAAAGAGAACAACCGGAACCAGTTATTACTTTTGGACTAAAGAATCCAATCTCGTCCGATTGATAGACTGTTCTGGTTATTGCGGGATCGTTTTCCTGTCCTACAGTCGCGACATTCAGCACCCTCTCGCGCATTGGGTTTTCTCTTGCCTCCGCTGGCGTTACGTCAGTTTCGAATGCATATGCAGCCCCCCTTCGGGAAGAAATCATGAGTAGACCAGTTCCCTCGTTCTCATGAGGTGCGTCCCAGAGTAGTTCTCCTTTGTTTCCATCAAGACACATGAGCCTGCCCCAACCGAGTGCGAAAACGTAATCCCCATTTTCAGATACTGTAGGCCAGCCAGTATTGGGTGGGTATGAATCCCACAGTACGTTTCCGAATCTGTCATAAGCTCGAAGCACAGATGTTGTTTCTTCTGGATTCTCCTTGTGCTGCCTTACGAGCAGTGAGCCATCGGAAGCATAGGCTGTGGGTGTGCTTCCCATCTGCCTGATGCAATTAAAAGTCGAGTTCAGAAGGTTGAAACTGCTGTCGTAGAAACGCAATGAATCACTGTTAATACCTACCATGTAGCCATCATTAGCTATAAGCCTGGTCCCAATGAATCCCGTTGTAGTAACCTGATTACCGGTTTCAACATCGAGAAGAACTGCTCGTCTCTCAGGCGGTGGTGCTTCAAAGGGGAATATCACTTCCTGCGTCTGTTCCTCTTCCTGTAAACCAAGAAGAACATATCTTCCATTTGGTGAGTTCAACATATATGTGCTGTTTCGCTCAATCTGGAATCTTCTTGGTTCAACATCCTCCTGAAGAACCACGACCTCCCCTTCATAGGCAAGTACGATCCTCCACTTTTCACCATCCGGGGTATCCACAAAGAAGGGCTGAAAACCTATAATATTTCGATTTCCATTATTGGGATTGAGCAATGGTGTTCCGTAATCAATCGGGTCGATGAATACTTCTTCTGCTTCCATGTATCCGGGCGCAACCCACTGTCCATCAATGTTCTCAATAATATCCGTGTCCAGGGTTACTTCATTCACAGTAACAGTTGAAATCAGCATCATCAATAATAAGTTCATATCAATCTCCTAAGTTGAAATTTGTCTCGCTTTCAGACTTCAATAGAACATAATAAATATTAATTGAAAATAATGGGGGGGGGGTGAGCGTGCCAATATGAACCTACTCAGTTAATCCTGTCACCTTCCTCGATTATCAGTCGGTGACGAAATGACAAGTGAGATTTGTAATGAACTTTGAGTGGTTCAGAGATCATGCATCAGTGTTACTGCATGACCTTACAGATGTGTATGCAAATCCTGATGTAATAAGCAGATCAGTCGTCTGTACTGCCGTTGACAGGCAAATCTATTCTATCGTTCCGTATCCATCCTGATACCTCAGTATTCTCGCGGGATTTCCAGCTACAACTGCTCCCGGTGGAACATCCTTTGTGACAACCGCTCCGGCACCGATAATCGCGTTTTTCCCTATTTGGACAGGAAGAATGGTTGAATTCGAGCCGATACTGACTCCATCTTCAATAACTGTTCCCTTCCAGTCCGCAGGATCCGGCTGTGGAGGATAGATATCGTTTATGAACATGACTCCATGCGCGATAAAGCAGTCGCTACCGATCTGAACCATTTCACATACAAAGCTGTGACTCTGTACCCTTGTTCTGTCACCGATAATGACACCCTTCTGTATTTCGGTGAAACAACCGACCATGCAATCCCTGCCTAAGGTGCATCCGTACATGTTTACGAAATTCCAGATCTTCGTGCCCTCACCGATAATACAGTTGTTAACAATTTGAAGATTATTCGGTTTGAAATCCAATTCGTTCTCCTTCCTTTTGGAAACATCTCAATCCCCAATCATATTAGCATTTCCGGCGGAGGAGAAGATTTGAAAAAAAACATTCGGAATTTTTGCATAATCGCACATATAGATCATGGCAAGTCAACTCTTGCTGACAGATTGCTGCAGGCTACCGGTACTGTCTCGAATCGGGAGTTTCACGATCTTATGCTCGATACAATGGATATCGAGAGGGAGCGCGGTATTACGATCAAGAGTACTGCTGTTACGATGGCCTATTCTTCTGAGGCCGGAGTGGAGTATGAACTCAACCTGATAGATACCCCCGGACATGTTGATTTTACATATGAGGTTTCCAGAGCCCTGGCGTCCTGTGAGGGCGCATTGCTGGTTATCGACGCGGCTCAGGGAGTCGAGGCCCAGACTGTTGCCAATCTTTACAAGGCAATGGATCAGAACCTCACGATAATCCCGGTCATTAATAAGATAGACCTGCTTTCTGCGAATATTCTTGAAGTTATGGGGGAGATTGAAGGAGAGCTTGGCCTTGATGTGGATGATATCATCTGTATTTCCGCGAAAACAGGTGAGGGAATTGAAGAACTTCTCGAAGCAATTGTTGAAAAGATTCCAGAACCTGAAGGTAATTCAGATGCTCTGCTTAGGGCAAGAGTTTTTGACAGTGTTTATGACCCGTACAGAGGTGTGATAGTCTACGTAAGAGTAGAGGATGGTGTAATCAGCAAAGGTGTTGAGGTTCTGCTGATGGCCACCGGGAAGAATCATATCGTAGAAGAGGTTGGTCATTTTGGAATCAGGAGAGAACCCTGCTCCAGCCTGACCGCAGGGGAAGTGGGTTATCTGATCGCAGGCATAAAGACAGTAGAAAATGTCCGCTCGGGTGATACTGTAACCTTGAACCAGAACCCTGCGGATGAACCTCTTCAGGGATTTGAAGAGGTCAAGCCTGTTGTTTTCTCATCCATTTTTCCGGTTTCATCCGAGGATTACGAAGATCTGTCCTCCGCGCTGGAGCGTCTAAAACTGAACGATGCCTCTCTCATATATGAAAAGGTTTCTTCTCCGGGACTTGGTTTTGGTTTCAGATGTGGTTTTCTGGGACTTCTCCATCTGGAAGTGGTGCAGGAAAGGCTTGAGAGGGAATTCGGTCTCTCCCTGGTTTTAACAGCACCTACCGTTCTTTACCGAATCACTCTCAGCAACGGGGAAACAGTAAATGTGGACAATCCCAACCTCTATCCTGATCCCGCAACAATAGATTTCGCCGAGGAACCGATCATTGGAGCATCCATTATCATGCCTGACCGATACATTGGTAGTGTAACCCAGCTAATTCTGGACAGGCGTGGGGAGAACTACTCGAATACCTACGTTGGCAAGAATCGGGTTGAGATCAAAGCAGACCTCCCACTGGGGGAAGTTGTCTACGATTTCTACGATAAGCTCAAGTCCGTGACCCAGGGATACGGATCCTTCGATTACGAACCGACCGGGTACAGGCGCAGTGACCTTGTAAAGGTTGACATACTTGTGAACCATGAAAAGGTCGATGCTTTATCAATGCTTGTACACCGTAACAGGGCTCGTCCATGGGCGGTCAACGCATGTAAGAATCTGAGGGAAGAGATACCGCGACAGCAGTTCAAGATACCCATACAGGGTGCAATAGGCGGGCAGATTATTTCAAGGGAGACTATAACAGCCCTCAGAAAAGACGTTACCGCCAAATGTTACGGCGGGGATATTACGCGAAAACGGAAACTCCTTGAAAAGCAGAAAGCCGGCAAAAAACGGATGAAAATGGTCGGCAGTGTCGCGATTCCCCAGAAAGCTTTCCTTGCTGTTCTCCGCAGGGAGGACTAGACATCCTGCTCTGTCTCTTCCATCTTCCAAAGTAGAATCTCTGAATTCAAGGAGGAAGTGATGAACTGTAACGAATCAATTATCGCTCCATGCGGTTTGAACTGCGGAATATGTGATATCCATCTTGCACCTGAAACTCCTGAATCAGCCGAGCACATAGCGAAATGGATAAGGGAGAACCACGATCCTGAATGTACAGCGGAGATGATTCACTGCGCAGGATGCCCAGGTGACAGGAAGGATCACTGGTCGCCTGACTGCTGGATACTGATATGCTGTGTGGATGATCACAATTTAAGATACTGTAGTGAATGCACTGACTTCCCATGCAGGAAGCTTGAGGAGTGGGCTTCCCAATGTGAGAAGTATGGTGATGCTCTGATAAATCTGTACGAGTTACGAAGTGAAGGGCATCCAGAGAGAATATGAGCGACCCTGAGAGCAAGCATGGATTCGTCACCGTCCGGGCCTATGCGGAGTTGAATGATTTCCTTCCGAAGAAATGGCGCCGGAGAGAATTCATCTATCCATTGAACGGTGGGTTTTCTTTGAAACACCTTATTGAATCAGCAGGAATCCCGCATACAGAGATAGAGATAATTCTTCTTAACGGTAAATCAGTTGATTTCAATTGCATAGTTAGCCCCGATGACAGAATCAGTATTTATCCTGTATTTGAAAGTCTTGATATCACACCGCTTGTGAAACTCCGACCAGAGCCTCTCCGGAAAACTCGATTTGTTCTGGATGTACACCTGGGAAAACTGGCTCTTATTCTTCGCCTTCTGGGATTTGATGCTGAATATCCCGGAAACATTCCTGATGAAAAGCTTGCTGATATATCAGCCGGGGAGGATAGAATTCTGCTGACAAGGGATACGATGCTTCTCAAGCGCAGCATCGTAACCCATGGATGTTATCTTCACAGCCAGGATCCTGAGGAACAGGCTCGTGAAATCCTTGAAAGACTCGATCTGAGGGGGAACATCAAACCATTCACAAGGTGTCTTGACTGTGGGGCATTTCTGGAAACTGTAGATAAAAAGGATATTATAAACCGGCTTGAACCGCTGACTAAGGAATACTACAACGAGTTCAAGAAATGTTGTGAATGCGATAAGATATACTGGAAGGGAAGTCATTACGAGCCGTTGCTGGGGCTTCTGCAAAGGCTCGGAGTACAACCGGTAACTGATGGTGATTGAGAAGAATTACACCGGACTTTATATACATGTTCCATTCTGCATAAAGAAATGCTCTTACTGCTCGTTCTACTCCATCGAGCGAGATGAGGTGCTTCTGACCAGGTTCCGTTCTGCGCTCCTGGCTGAAATGGAGAGGAAAACTGCAGGAATCAATATTGGAACCGTATATTCCGGTGGAGGTACACCAACCATTTTACCTCCTGAGTTCTGGAAAAAATTCCTCAGTATTCTTGATGAAATTGCCGACACATCAGGTGTTCTTGAAAGGACAATTGAAACAAATCCTGGAGCGGTATTATCGGATAATCTTGCAGAATTCAGAAAAGCTGGTTTTAACAGACTGAGCATCGGGATACAGTCCTTCGATTCCAGCGAACTTAAAACACTGGGCAGAATACACAGCCCGGATCAGGCAATTATCACGTTCAATCAGGCTCGTGATACAGGATTTCCGAATATTGGCATTGATCTCATATACGGGATTCCCGGCCAGACTCCGGATACCTGGCAAAGTAACCTTGAAAAGGCTATTGAGCTTTTACCTGAGCACATCTCATGCTACGAGCTGTCCATAGAAAACGGTACACCGATTGCTGACCTTATTAATAAGGGGGAATTATCGAAGTCGTCAGAGGAACATTGCAGGAAAATGTATTTCCTGGCGGATGAACTCCTGAAAGAAGCCGGATACATACATTATGAAGTATCCAACTACGCAAGAGGTAATGAGAACATTTCCAGGCATAACAGTTCGTACTGGAACAGGACCCCGTACATCGGGCTCGGACCATCAGCTCACAGCTTCGATGGGAAAAAAACCAGAAGCTGGAATGTATGTGAGATTGATGGATATCTTAATCTGATTGAGAATTATAAATCCCCTGTTGAGGAAACCGAAGAGCTCGATTCACAGGAGATAGCCCTTGAGATGCTGATGCTCGGTCTTCGCTGGCAGGCTGGAGTAGATATAGAGGAGATCGAAGTAAGAACAGGTTTCCGGATAAACGAACAGTATCTTGACTGTATGGTCAGATCGGGAAGGGTTCAGGTTTCAGGTTCACGAATTCTGCCTACAACAGAGGGCATGCTCTTTGCGGATGGAGATGCCGCAAATCTTATTCTTTAGAAGTTTGACTAATATGTATCGAAATTACATAATTGCGTTCTCCGGTGCCCCCGTAGCTCAGCAGGATAGAGCGGCGGTTTCCTAAACCGTAGGCCACAGGTTCGAATCCTGTCGGGGGCACCAGAGAGTGCCACCCACCAATAAAACGACATGGGATTAAATAGTGACAGGGACTATTTAATTTCTTGAAGAAAATCAGGGATACTAATTAAATAGTCCCTGTCACTATTTAATTTGGAAAGGCAAACGCGCATGAAAGCGATGATACTGAACAGAGTCTGTGATTTACGCGTGAATCATGAGCCTCTTGACCTTGTCGATTTACCGGTTCCCGACATTTCTGACGATGAAATCTTACTTTCAGTAAATGCCTGCGGAGTCTGTCATACTGAACTGGATGAGATAGAGGGAAGAACACCTCCTCCCCGTTTTCCTGTAGTTCCCGGGCATCAGGTAATCGGCAGGATTATCGAGGTGGGCGCTGATGTCACGAATCATTCAATTGGTGACAGGGTTGGTGTCGGCTGGATCTATTCATCATGTGGAACCTGTGAGTACTGTCTGAATGGGTTTGAGAATCTGTGCCCCGAGTTCATGGCAACCGGAAGAGATGCTGATGGCGGGTATGCTGAGTATATGAAAGTGCCTGCTGCTTCAGCTTACTTAATTCCCAAGGTATTCACTGATATTGAGGCTGCGCCACTGCTCTGTGCCGGTGCGATTGGTTACAGATCTCTCAATCTGGCAGAACTGAAGAATGGCCAGAGGCTTGGTCTTACGGGCTTCGGCGGATCAGGGCACCTTGTTCTTAAAATGGTTCACCACAGGTATCCGGATTCGGACGTTTACGTATTCGCGCGGAATCCATCTGAGCGAAGTTTTGCTCTGGAACTGGGAGCAGTCTGGGCCGGTGATACAACTGATCTATCACCTGAGAAGCTCCACAGCATCATTGATACTACTCCTGCATGGATGCCAGTTGTGGAAGCGCTTGGAAATCTTGTCCCTGGAGGGAGACTTGTCATCAATGCAATTCGCAAGGAGGAGGCTGACAAAGAGGTTCTTCTGAGACTTGATTATATGGAGGACCTCTGGATGGAAAAAGAGATAAAAAGTGTTGCAAATGTCTGCGGGACGGACATCAGTGAGTTCCTTCAGCTTGCGGCTGAAATGGGGATAAGACCGGAAGTACAGGAATTCAAACTGGAGGATGCTTCCATCGCGTTATTAGATCTGAAAACACAGCAAATACGCGGGGCAAAAGTTCTTGTAATGCGTTAAGCAGAATGAATATTTCTCACATCATCACAATATTCTATTACAATGGTCTGATGAATCCGGGCTAGAGATTCATTTCGTCCAGAATATCGCCTTTGATGCCGATCTTCAGGAAGGAGAGAGGTATCTGTTTTCCTGACTGAATGAGGGCTTTGTGTACCAACTGAACAAGACCGTTGCAGCAGGGGACTTCCATGTATACAACAGTAACGGATTTAATATCATTCACTTTAAAAATCTCCGTGAGCTTATATGTATAATATGTTGCGTCATCCAGTTTGGGACAGCCGACGAGAGCGACCCTTCCTTTAATGAAGCGGTTATGGAAATCAGGAAAAGCAAAGGGAACACAGTCAGCGGCTATCAGAAGATTTGAATCCTTCAGGAACGGCGCATTTGGCGGAACAAGTGTGATCTGTACCGGCCATGTTGATAAACTAGAAGGCACATTATCAGAACCTGTTGTCTCCATTGCCTCAGCGTGATGTGAAAGATCTCTTACTGCTGATCCGGGGCATGAACATACTATCGGCTTTTTCTCAGTAGAAGCTGAGTCCCGTTCCTCAAGGTGTTTTTGCACGGCCACCTCATCGTACTCGTCAGCGTACCGCTCCTCGATTGTAATCGCATCCTGAGGACAGGGACCGATGCAGTCTCCAAGACCGTCGCAGTATGACTCCTTAACGAGTTTCGCCTTGCCGTTTATTATCTGAATGGCTCCCTCGTGACACGCATCAGCGCAGATCCCGCAACCATCACATTTATCTTCATCTATTCTGATTATCTTTCTGGTTATCCTGCCCATTTCACTCTCCTTCGAAGAGTCTGCCAAGGTCGGCAACTGTATGATCTGTGAAATACTTTCTGAAAATGTTTGAAGCGTCTTCTATGGCTGTACCGAATACGCATGAAGGGAGTTCGCATCCCTGCCATGAGTATGGGCAGATGCTGGTTACAAATGGTCCTTCCAGCGCGATCCACACATCCATCAACCTGATGTCAGAGGGGTGGACTGCAAGTGTGAATCCGCCACCATGCCCACGTCTTGACGTAATTATGCCTGCGTGGGTAAGCTTCTGAAGGACTTTAGACAGATGATGAGCTGAACCCGGCCTGATAAGAAGATCTGAGAGAACGACATGTTCACCATTTGAAGCTGCAAGTTTTGCAAGCGCGTGAATGGCGAGTGACACTGATTCAGGGATCGTAACAGGTGATGACATATATTTCCTTTCGGTTAGACTGTATATTAGTAATGAAATACTAATTTGTCAATACTTGCGTAAAGGCAGATATGATAGGGTTACAGGGTATTGACAGGAGGATTAGAAATTCTATAATTGGTAAGGTAATGCCAATTATCAAATAGTAGTATAGCATGCAAGCTATGGAATCAGTTGGACATACATGTGTCCGGAAAAGAAAGGAAAAATATGTTCTGTTATCAGTGTGAACAGACCGCGAAGGGAACAGGATGTGACAGATTCGGTGTCTGCGGTAAAGATCCGAAAACTGCGGTAATGCAGGATCTTCTGATCTATGTGTCAAAGGGTATCTCCATGTGGGCTCACAGGGCCCGCAAACTCGGAGTGATCGATCATGATGCTGATGTTTTCGTTGTTGAAGCACTATTCACGACGATAACTAATGTGAATTTCGATTCTGACAGTCTGATCAGCATGATCCGCAAAGGTGTGATGATAAAGGATAGTATCAGAGAGAAATATCTCAACGCCTGCAGCTCAAAGGGTGACTCTCCAGAGGAACTTGATGGTCCTGCGGTTTGGCAGATACCGGATGATGAAGAGGCTATTGAAATTGAAGCAGTAAAACTATCGATAGCAGATAAGCTTCAGGATCCCGGCAAGGATATCACCGGCCTTGAAGAATTGATTACTTACGGTCTGAAAGGTTCAGCGGCTTACGCCGACCACGCTAAGATACTTGGTTACGAAGACGATGCGATATACGCTTTCTTTCATGAAGCCATGGATTTCCTTACAAGAAGCAACTTAATGAATGATCTGTTCGGTATGGCCTTGAAGGTTGGGGAGAAGAATCTTGCTGTTATGGAGCTGCTTGATACAGCCAATACCGGAACTTATGGCCACCCTGAACCCACAGAGGTTCGTGTAACTCCTTTAAAAGGAAAGGCTATTGTCGTTTCAGGACATGATCTCAAGGATCTCGAGGAGCTTCTGAAGCAGACTGAGGGTAAAGGTATTAATATCTATACACATGGAGAAATGCTTCCCACACTTGCTTACCCTGAGCTGAAGAAGTATTCACACCTCGCTGGTAATTACGGTGGTGCATGGCAGGATCAGCAGAAGGAATTTGATGCTTTCCCAGGCGCTGTCCTCATGACCACGAATTGTATCCAGAAGCCTAGGGACTCCTATATGGACAGAATCTTCACCACCGGTCTGGTCCAGTGGCCTGGAGTTCCACATATCGATGATCATGATTATACACCTGTCATTGAAGCAGCTCTTGCAGCCGAAGGATTTTCAGAGGATGCCCCGGAGAAGAAGATCATTATAGGATTTGCGCATAATTCAGTACTATCAGTCGCTGATAAAGTTATACAGGCTGTTAAGGATGGAGACATCCGCCACTTCTTCCTCGTTGGAGGATGTGACGGCGCGAAGTCAGGACGGAATTACTTCACTGAAATAGCACAGCAGATTCCCGATGACTGCATAATTCTCACGCTTGCCTGCGGTAAGTACCGCTTCAACAAGCTTGAGTTCGGCGATATTGGTGGTATTCCCAGACTTCTTGATATGGGACAGTGCAACGATGCCTATTCCGCGATACAGGTTGCTGTTGCTCTCGCCGGTGCATTCGAGTGTGGTGTAAACGATCTTCCTCTTTCGATGATACTGAGCTGGTACGAGCAGAAAGCAGTAACGATCCTTCTCTCACTTCTTTACCTCGGAATAAAGGATATCAGACTGGGACCTACGCTGCCTGCTTTCCTTACTCCTGCCGCTCTTGAGGTTCTTGTTGAGAAGTTCGATATCAAACCGACAACAACTGCTGAAGAGGATCTGAAAACGATACTCAACTAATTCAGAAGGGCTGAAAGGATTAAGATGAAGAAATTCGTATGTACCGTATGTGGTTACGTGCATGAGGGAGATACTCCGCCGGAGAAATGTCCTCAGTGTGGAGCTTTAAAAGAAAAATTTATCGAGCAGACAGATTTCAATATGGTCTGGGCGGATGAGCACAGTATAGGCGTTGCGAAGGGCGTGGATAAGGAAATTCTCGAAGGACTCAGAGCAAACTTCACAGGTGAATGTACTGAAGTCGGTATGTACCTTGCGATGAGCCGTCAGGCTGACAGGGAAGGATATCCGGAAGTGGCTGAAACCTACAAGAGAATAGCCTTTGAGGAAGCTGAACATGCCGCGAGGTTTGCAGAATTGCTCGGAGAAGTAGTTGTAGCAGACACCAGAGAGAATCTTCGCGTCAGAGTTGAGGCAGAGTATGGAGCCTGCAAAGGCAAGAAGGATATCGCGACGAAGGCAAAAAAGCTCGGGTATGATGCCATTCATGATACAGTTCATGAAATGTGCAGGGATGAAGCTCGGCATGGAAAGGCGTTCAAAGGTCTTCTTGAGAGATACTTCAGCTAGAAAATTCTAACAGAGACACCGCGTGACCGCGTGGAGGATGGAATCCTATCCTCCACGCGGCAACTTGCTAACTCTTGCACTCAAAAACAGAGCAGAACTGAAGGAGGAAATGAATAAGTGAAAATCATTAAGATCAGCGAGCAACCGCTTGCGAAGAACCCGCACGGTGTTGATGTCAGGCGTGCTTACGATAATAAGCATGCTCTCTCAAGCGTTATTACTTTCCAGCCAGGCGAGAAACTGATTCGCCATATCACACCTGTCGATGTGTTTTTCTACGTACTTGAAGGCAAAGGTATTATCGAAGTTGGAGATGACAGGAAAAGTGTTTCAAAGGATACGGTTATCGATAGCCCGAAGAATATCCCGCATTGCTGGTACAATGAGAGTAACAGTGTCCTCCGGGTTCTTGTCGTGAAGGTTCCCCGACCGACTGGAGATACAAAATTGCTGTAATAATTCATTTCAGCGGTCTGGTATCATCTGTATATATATAATGGTGTACGATTGCGCTCTGTCCGTCTCAATCAGCGGTGATTTTGTATTCCATTGCAATAACCCGGTAGGCCGGAGAATATGCATTCCTGTATATGGCCGAATGATGTACCGCAGGATAACCTGACGACATCATATACATGAAGAGTGTATCAATATCCATGAATTTGGCCGGAAGTAAATTTATGTCGTTCATATGAATGAACCATGAACAGTAAAGTTCCAGCGTATCTTCTGATCCTGTGAATTTCCTTCCTGTTCGAATGAATTCAAGGAGAAGTGTTTCCGTATCCAGTTTCTTTTCTGCGTATGGACGCAGATTAATTCGTGCAATCCGCCCGCACGGAGAGATGATATCTTTCAGCGGTTCCTCCGGTCCGTTTCCCGGATTAATCAACTCGCGTTCGAGTGAAGAACGGGCAGAATCAATATCAATGATCGCATGTGAGCTTCCCATTGCTGCTTGAAAGAGCAATTTATAGATATCTGAGCCGGTCATGAGGGGATATCTGCCAAGATGGCTTCCTATAATTTCTCTGAATCTGAATTCCAGGTCGCTGCACATTTCTGCACCTCCATGACAACTGTCAGCTCTTTAATATAAAACAGTTTTTTAACCTGACCTCCAGGGTCTTTACGGAAGCCCGGCTGAACAAGTGGCTTTGTGATGAAAATCTGTTCTCATTCAGAAAGGATGACAGTTATGAGAATATTCGGTTTTCATCAATCTTGTATGCTTTCTGCGGGATTTTTTCTGCTCTTTCTTTCCTCATTCTCAAGTTACTGTAATGCTGATGACGATATCTTCGAACCTCCGAGGATACATGAGCAGACCCTTTCGGAATACACGAATCCGGGTGACAGCAACTGGGAGATGAAGCTCCGCATGCAGGCATATCTCGACTCGCTGAAATCTGAACTTGAAAGCCTGAGATGCGAGGTTGAGATTGAGATGACTGCAATTCACTCCTTAGCCCTCCAAACAGTATAATGACCACACCTAAATAATGTTGTAAATCACTTACTGATAGTTATATATAATCACACATCTTGACAATTACCTACCGGTAAGTAGAATACCAACTGGTTAAGTAAACAAACTATATGTGGAGGGTTAGTATGAGCGACACCAACAGGGAGAAGCTTCTTCAGGCAGGTATTGAACTGCTTTCTGAGAAAACCTTCTCTGAAATTACAATGGATCTTGTTGCGGAATCATCGAACATGTCCAAACCTATGATCTACTACTACTTCAAAAACAAGGAGGGATACTACAGGTCTCTGGCCGGATATCTGCTGAGGTTGTCAAGGGAGATGTTGAAGGAAATGTTCAGTCCTGGTTTCAGTCTGAGAGATGCCCTTACGCGATACGTGAAATTCAGAATCGAATTCGCAGAGACGAAGCCCGGCCTTGCAAAGGCTTACATGTCGATGATTCATGATCCTAATATCGGCCTTATGATTGAGGATTTGAAGAGTGAGTTCAACCTGATCAGAACGGAGCTGTTCGACCCTGTTTTTGACAGAGCAATCGAAACCGGTGAGATTGATCCGGGTATTGACAGGATGCTTGTGATGACGATGATAAATTCAACTCTGATTGCATTCACGTTGAAGATTCTGAATCGTTTCCCTTCGATTGAATTTCCTGATCCTGCCGGAATAGTAGATATGGTCTTCGATGGTATTAAAGGCAGTGGAGTGAAAGGTGAACAGCAATGAAGTATCTATCCGTGTTTGTATTAATTATATGTCTGCCTGCTGCAGCAATAAACCTTCAGGAAGCAATAGATATCGCCCTTGAGAACAGGGGAGATGTGGAATCCTCCCAGATGACATATGAGAGTGCTGTCTGGGCAAGCAGGAATGCTGATTTCTGGTTTATGCCCGACATAAACGGGCAATTCGCTATACAGAAGAACTACGACATCCAGGAGATGGTAATTCCCGGAATGGGCACTATTCCAATGGGAAGCGACTACAGTTCTATTGCGGGAATTTCGATCAGTATACCTCTCTTAGTACCACAGGGTATGGCAGGAGCAAGGCTGGCATCCCGTTCAGAGGATCTATCCATTCATCAGGCAAGAGCAGTCCGCATGGACGCGATTGTGCAGGTTATGAGCGCTTTTTATGGTGTACTCTTAATGGAGGAAATGGCTGATGTGTCTGAGGAAGCGCTTTTGATATCTGAGGAGGGTTATGTACTTGCATCTCTCCGGTATGAAGCGGGAACGATCTCAAGATTTGAGCTGCTTCAGAGTCGAGTTGCCTGGGAGAATAGAATACCTGATATGATTTCTGCTGAAAGTGCTCTTGAAAACGCGAGAGCAGGATTCGCGGTAGCTCTTGGTCAGGATAACGAGAAAGTAGCTTATATTGAGGGACAACTTGATGATGAATTGAATATTCCGCTTCCTGAGACACTGAATGAAGCACGAGAGTTTATGATGGCGCAGAATCCGGATCTGCAGGTTGCCGAACAGATGAGGTTGCTGGGTGATGCCGGAGTTGATATGGCGAGAGCAGCGTTTTTCCCACAACTTGTTTTCCAGACAGATCTGAATTACCAGGCGTCCAGAGATGACCTCAGATTTGTAGCAGATGATTACGAGAGGAACCTGACAGCATCTATTGCATTGCAGATACCGCTGTTCAATGGGTTATCTGATATCTCAGGTTACAATTCAGCTCGAGCTGAGAAGCTTTCGAATGAAGCGACTGCGCAAAGCCTTGAACAAGTTGTAGAGCTTTCGCTTGTCCAGTCCTGGAACAATCTTGGGGCGGCACGTGAGCGTGCCGAGGCAACAGAATCAACTGTTGAACAGGCTTTTGAAGGTTCAGAAATCGCGCGGGTTTCATTTGAGGCAGGAATGATTACGCGTCTGGAAATGGATCAGGCCTTCCTTGCTCTTACTTCATCCAGAACAAATCACGCATCTTCTCTCTATGAACTGAGGATAGCGGAAGCTGAGTTAATGAGAGTAACAGGAATAATGGAAGGATACATCAGATGAAGAAGTTATTTTACATGAGAGTTGCGGCAGTCATCCTTGCAGGCGTATTCCTGACAACCGGATGCGGACCGGCTCCGGAGGAGGAAGAGGAACATCCCGTAGCGGTTTCCGTACAGGTTGTTCAACTAACGGATATTTCCAGTACAGCATATGCCAATACCCGCGTGGAAGGGCTTGATGAGGCACTGATTTATGCGCTTTCGCCCGGAAAAGTGGAAGAGGTTCTTGTTTCTGAAGGTGACAGTGTCGCAGCGGGTCAGAGACTTGTCAGATTGAATACTGATCAGCAGGCAAGTGCTGGAACAGCCAGCGCGTTTGCCGGAATAAGCTCAGCCAGCGCGAATGTTGATAACGCTGAAAATAACTATGAGAGGTTTCAGTCTCTGTTTGAAGCCGGTGCTGTCAGCCTGCAGCAGCTTGAAGGGGCGGAGGCTGCTCTTGAATCCGCCAGGGCCCAACTGAGCCAGGCAAGAGCAGGATATACTCAGGCAAGAACCGCGAGAGACAACTCATGGATCACCGCTCCATTCGATGGTCAGGTCGGGAGAATATGGGCGAGACCCGGTAATTCAGCGGCAAATACTCCTTTGCTCTCAATTTCGAATAATTCCGCTATTGTTGCAAGGATACTTCTCCCTGAGGAAGATCTTCTTGATCTTGAACCCGGGCTGCCTGCTTACATTACTGTAAATGCTCTGGATAACGAATCTTTTCCGGGGATAGTGGTTTCAGCTTCATCTACTGTGGATCAGATAAGTGGACTTGTTCCTGTGGAAGTCCGGTTTGACGATACCAGGGGCAGACTCCGTCCAGGTATGGCAGGAAGAGTGGCCGTTCTAACGGAAACATTGCAGAACACCATAGCGGTTCCGGAGAGTGTTCTCAGAAGAACTCACTCAGGTTACCAGGTTGTTGTAGTCGAGAACGGTCTTGCTGTGATCATGGACGTCAGTACAGGCATCTACAGTGATGGAATGGTTCAGATAACAGGTGGTCTTAACGCTGGTGATTCTCTCATTGTTCAGGGTCAGACAATGCTGCAGAATGGTTCTCTGATTGAAGTGGTGAATCGATGAGTCTTCCAGCACTATCTGTCAGAAGGCGCGTTGCATTTCTGATGCTTTTCATCGCTCTCCTTGGAACGGGAATATTCGGATTGACACAGCTTGGCGTTGATATGTACCCGGATATGGAACTTCCGATGATAATGGTGATGAGCACTATGGACGGCGCCGGACCGGAAGAGATGGAGAACCTGGTAACGGACGTGATCGAGCAGGCTCTGGCAAGGGTTACAAATGTTAAGACTGTTTCCTCGCGGTCCCTCACCGGGCTCAGTGTCATTACTGCCGAGTTTACATGGGGGCACAGCCTGGAGCAGGCCGAAACGGATGTCAGGAGACAGCTTGACTGGTTTGAGGGATATCTTCCCGAGGATGCCTCAGATCCCCTTGTATTCCCGCTTGATCCAAGTATGCAGCCGGTAATGTATCTCGGCTTCAACAGTGAGACTCTCAACGATTTTGATCTCAGGATAATCGTGGAAGAAGAAATAGAGCCTCTTTTCAGCAGACTGGAAGGTGTTGGCTCAGCGGTTACCCAGGGGGGGCGTGTACGGCAGATCAGAATTGAAGTTGACCCTGCATCACTTCAGGAAACCGGTCTGAGCATTTCACAGGTCGTCGGAGCGCTGCGTATGATCAGGAACAACACCCCTGCAGGTTATGTGGATGCAGGCGGGATGAACATGAATATCAGAGTCGAGTCTGCCTTTCACGATATGGAGGAGATCGAGCAACTCGTCGTTGGCTGGAACGCTGGTGCGCCGGTGCTGTTAAGGGATGTAGCGGATGTGATAGACGGCGAGGCTGAAGTCAGACAGCATGTACGGTTCAACGGCAGTCCTTCAGTGTCCTGCTACATAAACAAGCGCTCTGATGCGAATACCGTCAATGTGTGCAGAACCCTCAGGAATGAACTTGAGGAAATAAGCGATAATTACGGCGAGCTTCTTACGCCAGTCGTTCTCTGGGATCAATCAGAATTTATTGAGCAGTCGATAAACAACCTCGGAACCACAGCTCTGGAAGCTTGTATTCTTGCTTTCCTCGTTCTGCTCTTTTTCCTCCGATCCTGGAAGAGTGCTTCCATTGCAGGAATATCCATACCTTTATCGGTTTTCGTCACTTTTGCGATGATGCATTTCACGAATATCCAGTTGAACATGATCTCACTTGCCGGGCTTGCACTGGCAATCGGAATGCTGGTGGATAACGCGATTGTCGTACTCGAGAATATCTTCAGGCACAGAGAAAGAGGGGAATCCCCATGGAATGCCGCAGTCAAAGGCGCCATGGAAGTATCCACCGCGATAACCGCCTCGACTCTTACAACACTCGCCGTGTTCATACCGATTCTGTTCGTTCCGGGCATAGCGGGAATGCTCTTTAAAGAAATGGTGCTGACCATTACGTTCAGCCTGACAATTTCACTGTTCGTCGCGTTAAGCCTTGTTCCGCTCATTACATCCTGGACGAAGAATCTTGTGCAGGTTCACAAGCCGAAGAGTCTTGGGGGAAGTATCGGCAATCTGATCAACAGGCTCGAACTCAAATACAAAAAATGGGTTACCTGGGCAGTGAATCACCGCAAAACGGTTCTCTTCACCACAGGGGGAATGTTCCTCCTTTCCATCGTTGTCATAGGCCAGCTTCCTTCGGATTTCTTTCCTGATTCCGATGACGGCATGTTGAGTATCGATCTTGAAGAGCCTGTCGGAACAAGCCTCGAAACGACCGATGAAATGGTCAGGGCGCTTGAGGATTCAATAGCATTAATAATCGATCCTGATGATGCTGTTGCTATCTACGCTTCAGCCGGGCAGGGTGAAGGTATTATGGCGATGTTCGGCAGCAGCGGTTCCCATACGGCCTCACTCATGGTAAGGATGACACCAGCGAGTACCCGGAGCACTTCCATGTTCGAATATCTGGACAGGATCAGGGAAGTTCTCGATCAGATGCCGGGTGTTGAGTATTCGACGGACGCGGGGATGAGCGTTCTATCCGGATCAGCTATTGAGATCGATCTGTACGGAGATGACCTGAACAGTCTCTATGCGAAGGCAGAGGAGATTAAGGAAGCACTAGGATCCATTGAAGGCGTGGTTGATCCGACGACCACAATGGAGGATCTGATTCCGGAATACACTTTTGTGCCTGATCCGGGAAGACTTTCGATGCTTGGATTCTCTTCGTACGGTATAGCGACGGATATCAGTTACGGATTTATGGGATCAAATGCATCGATCTTCAGAGAAGGAGATCGGGAATACAACATCTTCGTTAGATATCCCGAGCAGTTCCGTAATTCCAGGGAGGATATCGAGTACGCTACCGTTCTGGGAAGGCCGTTCACATCTTTCGGAACGCTGGAGCAGCGGATAGTGTCAAATACTATAACAAGGAAGAATCAGGCCAGGATGGTAACTATATCCTGCGGTGTTTCAGGGAGATCGCTCGGAGCTGTAGCGAACGATGTATCGACTATGATGGATAACCTTGAGCTTTCAGAATTCAGATACGAAACGGGCGGGGAAATGGAGGATCAGCAGGAAACCTTCATGTATCTCGGTATCGCAATACTCGTTGCTGCCGTCCTTGTCTACATGGTCATGGCAGGACAGTTCGAATCCTTCCTCGAACCGTTCATAATTTTCTTCACAATTCCTCTGGGTTTCATAGGGGTGGTGCTGGGGCTTCTGGTAACGGGCACAACGCTTTCAGTGATGGCGCTGGTGGGTATGCTAATGCTCGTAGGTATTGTGGTTAATAACGGCATAGTGATGATCGATTATGCCAATCAGCTGCGCAAAGCGGGTAAGGAAGTAAAAGTAGCCATCGTTGAGGCTTCAACCATCAGAATGAGACCAATCATCATGACGGCAGCTACTACAATACTTGCCATGTTCCCCCTTGCGCTGGGTATTGGCGAGGGGGCTGAGAGCTGGGCTCCAATGGCAGTTACCGTAATTGGTGGATTGCTTGTTGCTACTGCGCTGACCCTGATCGTTGAACCATGTATCTATGTACTGTTTGGCAGCCGCAAGGTCTTCAGGAACAGAAAAGAAAACTCATCCTGATCTGAAAAGGGGAAGGGCAAAAACCCTTCCCCCAAGATCAGCAAAATGAATCAGCTCTGCTAGAAGAGTGTTTTGATGTCAGCCCAGGTGCCGGATTCCAGTGATACGTAACCGTAGAGATCGAAAAATATATCGGTTCCTGTACCGAATGCAACATCAGATCTCACCCATACACCGGAACCATCATCGTACCAGGAATAACTGAGTACACTCCAGGTTCCGACAAGTATAAAGCAGTTGTCAGAAGCATCAGCCTGAATTTCAAACCAGTAATGTGTGCCGATTGTAAATTCCGGATGTGTATCAGCTGCATTAATGGCACAGGTGGTCTCGTAGATGTCAAAACCCCATTCTGAATCGCCTGTGAAGTAGTTTGTGCAGGGAACAGGTTCTGCCCATACATCGGTTGCGCTGTTGGGATCGGAGTCGCCACTGTCTTCCGAGAAAACGATGTTCATGGTTGAGCCCTGACCGCCGGTCCAGATCATCCAAACGACGACTGAATCTACATAGGTTTCAGGTCCGGCAAGTATGAAATCATCGCAGGCCCATCGGTCACCGGCACTGTAGATGCTGTATCCATTGATAAGCTCGCCATAATCGTAGGTCTGTGAGTACATAAGACCGTCAATACTGACCATGCCATTGCCTTCGGAGTGTTGATTGCCAAGATCGGTATCGACAGCAAAGGCAGAAGCTGCCACAATCACAAGCGCAAATACGAACAGTTTCATGGTTATCTCTCCTTTCAGTCTTTAACTCTCTACATAAAATAAAAATACAGCGGATAGCAGTATCCTGTCAATGATGCTTTCCCACAGGATACTGTACTAAAAGGGGGAGGGGTTCGTGCGGGATGTTGGAAAACGATCTTCATCGGAATGAAAGGAATTAGGATGCGGCAAATCTAGTCAGCTCTATTAGAAGAGCGATTTGATGTCAGCCCAGGTGCAGGATTCGAGTGCCCAATAACTATAGAAATCAAAGAAAGCATCGGTTCCTGTACCGAATGCAATGTCCGATCTTACCCATACACCGGAACCATCATTGTACCATGTGTAACTGAGTATATACCAGTTACCAACAAGCATGAAGCAGTTATCTGTAACATCAGCCTGGGTTTCCATCCAGTAATGCGTACCGATTGTAAAGTATGGATGTGTATCAGCTGCGTTAATGTCACAGGTGGTTTCGTAGATGTCAAAACCCCAGTTTGAATCGCCTGTGAAGTAGTTTGTGCAGGGAACAGGTTCTGCCCAATGGTCGGTTGCGTTGTTAGGATCGGAGTCGCCACTGTCTTCCGAGAAAACGATGTTCATGGTCGAGCCCATGCCGCCGGTCCAGATCATCCACACTATTATTGAATCCACAACGGGACTTGGACCGGTAAGCACGAAGTCATCGGCGACCCAGCGGTCTCCTGCACCGTAGTTGCTGTATCCGTTGACAAGTTCGGCAAAAGTGTAGGTCTGTGAGTAAATAAGACCGTCAATAGCGACCGGACCGTTGCGTTCAGCATGACGATTGCCAAGATCGGCATCGGCCGCAAAAGCAGAAACCGCTACGATGACAAGCGCAAATATAAACAGCTTCATGGTTAACCTTCCCTTCAAGCCTTAACTCTGTACCTAAAGTAACAATACAGGGAAAAGTCCTGTTATGTCAACGATATATTTCCACAGGATATTGTACTAACAGAAGGAGGAGTCCTGTGACATAGTGAAGTTGATTCTCATCGAAATGATTTAGTAATGGTGGGAGTAGGATTGGAACTGGTGCTGTCCATATCCGGAACCTGAAGTCTCCGACTGTAGGTTTTTCTCACGCAGCCGGTGAGCCCAAGTGATTCTTTAAACTGTACCAGTGACCAGGAGACTTCCAGGGGGTTCGGGCTCGCTGTGTCCATTGAGACGCCATAGTCGTAATACCGGTACCCCTTCTCCCTGCACCATCTCATGGAGTGTTCGATAAGGAAAGAGACCGGATTGTACTTGTGGTACTCGTAGTCCTGTGCAGTGTAGAAATTCAACGCGCAAACCGGGCTGATGAGGAAGAGCATCAACCCGGCGATGATCTTCCCGTCCAGCATGGCCAGAAAGAGTTGGAGGAGGTCCGGGCGTAGCTCACGAATGCGCTCAAGATCCCCGATAGTATGGGTCGGTCCGCAGCCGAACTTCATCTTGTTTTCCACGAGGATGGGGTAGAAGGATTCGAAATTGTCAGATTTCACTGCCTTGATACCGTACCTCTCCGACCTGTTGATGTTGTAACGGGTTTTAATTGGCATCTGCAACCTGTCCCCGGTCTGCTCCAGGTCTGAGATCGAAGAGTACATGGCATCACAGACTGTGAACTCGTTGTACAAGAGCGCAAACTCCATGGACTCGTCGGGCAGCCTGCGGTAGACCGACATGGGCTGACCAATGAATACCTTTTTCAATCCCTCTCTCCGGCACCATGAAACAAAGGATTTTACCAAAGCATCTGTTATCTCAAGCCCTGCACAAGGAGCAAGTACAAACCCGCCTAAGCTTGCTCCAGCAGGGCTTCTGAAAATACCATTACTCACTGCGCCTGGAAGAACAGAGACAAGCTTTCCGTCACGGTAGAACATCAGGTGCCTGAAATTGAATTTGTTTTCAGAATGGTAGTCAAGGAAATCTGTTCTGTGAAATTCGGTACCGTTGTTGGATGTCTCAACGAAGGAATTCCAGGAATCCTCCAGCGAAGGCGCGAAGGAAACTACATCAATATCCGGCCTTAGCCTGCCTTTTCCTGAAACATCTTTTGTCCTGTCGATCAAGCTGCTGTCCTCCTTCGACAATTTCCAAAGTTATGATGAAAACTATCACATTTTAGTGCAATTTACAAATAGATGCATTAGTTATCAGCGCTATCCGATATTCCGGCAGGAGATAAGATTGTTACTGAATACTGGAATTGGATTTGATCTTTATCGGAATGAAATAGATTTGGCTACGGAAAGGGGAAGGGCAAATGCCCTTCCCCAAAGATCAGCGAAATCGAATCAGCTGGACTAGAACAGTGTCTTGATATCAGCCCATGTGCCGGATTCGAGGGATAAATAACCGTAGAAATCCATGAATGTATCGGTTCCTGTACCGAATGCATTATCAGATCTTACCCATACACCGGAACCATCGTTGTACCATGTGTAACTGAGTACGCCCCATGTGCCGACAAGCTGGAAGCAGTTGTCTGTAACATCAGCCTGTGTTTCGAGCCAGTAGTGCGTGCCGATTGTAAGGATCGGATGTGTATCAGCTGCGTTAATGTCACAGACGGTTTCGTAGATGTCATAGCCCCATTCTGAATCACCTGTGAAGGTGTTTGTGCAGGGAACTGCCTCGGCCCAGTAGTCGGTTGCGTTGTTAGGATCAGAATCGCCAGCGTCTTCCGAGAAAACGATGTTCATGGTTGAGCCCTGACCGCCGGTCCAGATCATCCAAACGACGACTGAATCTACACTGGTTTCAGGTCCGGCAAGTTCAAAGTCATCACAGATCCAGCGGTCGCCAGCACCGTAGTTGCTGTATCCGTTGACAAGATTGGCAAAATCGTAGGTCTGTGAGTACATAAGACCGTCAATACTGATCATGCCGGTGCCCTCGGCGTGACGATTGCCAAGATCGGCATCGAGCGCAAAGGCAGAAGCTGCTACGATGACAAGTGCAAATATGAACAGTTTCATGGTTACCTTTCCTTTCAAAAGGGTTAAACTTACGTGAATACTAAGCTGATTATTATCCGGTGTCAACCTTGAGAAACTTGTGAGATTGCCTTCGCACGAATGCGTATACTGCCATCTGAACTGCAATCAGTCAGATACCAGAAAAAGAGGGCGCGTAACCCCTGCTCTTATCTGAGTTCTACCTGACATGCTTGCTGTCTTTCCTTCAGAGTATCTCAGAAAATCAGCGGATTCATTACCCATCGGGATATTACCGAAACCTTCCGTCAGTATCATTGTAAACGGAATATTTTCATCTCCGGTGATAGCAACACCAAGCTCTTTTCCGTAGTATGAGACCCAGTCATGGGCAGGGATGGAAGGCGCGATGATCCCGGAAACACCGGATTCAGCGGCTCTTCTCAGAAAAGGCTCATCAATCGGTTCTGAGGAGAAGACGATGCTTCCTTTCAGCAAAGTGCTGTTTTCCAGATTCAGAATCTCGTTGAGGATACCGCTGTTTTTACCTCCGAAACCGACAACGCCCTGAAGCCTTGTACCAGTGCCCTGAACTGTTGCGGAATGTCCCCGGATTGCTCCGGACACCGTTCCATGGACATGTGAGTACAGGCGAACAGGGTTGATATCATACTGCAGCGTAACTGTTCCTGTTTTTTTGTCGATTTGTTTAAGGATTCCACTGGAGGGTGCTTTGACGAAGATCGATTTTATCATGTCAGACGCAAGAACCTGTTCCGCGCCAACGAAGTCACCCTCCTTGAACTTAAGGAACCCTTTGATATGCTTTGGTTTGATCCCGAGTTGACCGGCTACATCGACAATGTGTGGTTTTTCGTCATAATCCTGGATTTCTCTCAGAATTATCAGACCATTTTTCTCGATCTTTATTATCATTCCCCTGACTGTTGACCGGAATGTGAAGTCGAATCCGGTTATTCCCTTTCTATGAATCTTGTACAACGGCTGATTCAGGTTTACAGTGTCACCCACACCAAGCAGGAGGCCGCTCCTGACCTCCTCGGGAGTAAGGTGTCTGTCGTATCCGGGAATACGATTGAGGTCGATGATGAAAAGTCTGGGCGGTTCAAAACGGTTTTCTCCAATAAGAGTACCTGGTTCAACGTGATCACCCTCACTGACGAAGATTTCACCCTCATAAGGGAGTTCGTATTCGATTTCCCAGTTCCCTGTTTCGATTCCGTCATGTTCAGGTGACAGCTTTGAGCTGAATGTGACATCAGCGTGTTCGAATTCAGTGATACCGGACCTGGCCATGGGAATGTCCAGCCTGTATTTCCCTCTGCCTCTGCAGTCGATGATAACAGGAAGATCAGTCGAGAGATGTTCGATTCCGTTCGAAACAAGCATAACATCTTTCGAAGTGCTGAAGCTCAGATTTCCTCCCGATTTGAGGAAGAGGATCTCGCCACCGCGTACTTTCCAGTTTCCGCCGGAATTGCTGTCATGAACTTCGATTACTATTCTGTCCTTCTCGATTTTTCCGGTGGGAGCAATCACCCATCCGATTTCTCTGAGACATTCCTCTCTGAACAGGCTGAGCGCGGCTTCTGAATCGATTTCGGACAGAACTCCCAGATGAGGACTCCTGAAATGTTTGTCAATGGCAATTCGGGTTATCCCTTTCGGTAGAAAAGCTTCTGCTAATATCCATAAAGCATCGATCCTGTTCGAGTGGGAGATAATACCTCCCGCGCCGATAATTATGCCTATATCCGAAACTTTGAAGCTGGATTCAGTCTCGCGAGTGTAAAACACCTCATCGAATTCTTTCCGGTTTCTCTGTTTCATACGATCCAGAAAGCCGACTCTGCTGGTTTTGAAGCAGGTTTCAAGATGATCCGCCCATGCGGACCTTGCGCCTTCGATAGCTACAGCCTGCTCAAGCAGTTCCTCTCCTTCTGTTGAGGGAACAGATGTTGGAGCAAGAGTCTTGTTGAAGATGTAATTCCTTATATCGGTTTCTTTGAAAGAAGGCGGAAGATGACACATTATGGCTTCGATACCGACATCTGCAAGAACATTTGAGATAGAGTAGCTCATTCCGGTATTGGCAGCAACGGTTCTGCAATACTCACCACAGATACTCGAGAATATGTCAGTAGTTGCTCCACCCATGTCCATCATGACCACGAATTCATTCTGACTGTCTCCGTAGAGCTTCAGGATATTCTCGACACCAACAGGGGTCGGAAGGATATCAGAGATTGTATAGTTTTTCAGTTCCGAATATCCAGGCGCTCTCTCCATAACGTTTTCCATGAAGAGCCTGTGAACTTCATATCTTGCGGGGTCCGTATTCAGCTCCGTCATTGATGGGCGAACATTATCAACGATACTTATATCAAAAGTATCTTCGAGTACTTCCCTGACAAATGATCTGGCCTCTCTATTCCCACAGAAAACAAGAGGGATTTTCATGTTCTGCCTGAATTTGGGCTGTGGATTCGCGAGGGTCAGCAATTCAGACAGCCGCACAACTCCGGCTACTGCTCCTCCATCCGTACCTCCGGCAAGGAGAATCATATCAGGATGAAGATCCCTTATGTACATCATTTTCTCAACTGCCTGAAGTTCATCATCGATGGTTATCGTTCTCAGAATAACTCCGCCGGCTCCACATGCTGTGTTTTCAGCGATTCTGCCGGTCTCCGTTGAGGTAAGCCCGAAGACAAGCATCTGAAGACCTCCACCAGCGGAACTAGTTGTAAGATATGGTACCGAAGGCATACCTTTTCCCCGTGAAAGCATCTCTCCAGTTTGGGATTCCAGCATTCGAATCGCTCTGGATACTCCAATGCATACATCTTCGTCCGGCTTTTCAACTGTTGTAGGTACGTCCGCCATGGAAACGAATCTGAATCTGCTGTTCCCCTCGCTCTCGCGGGAAAGTAAAAGAGCTTTGGTGGTTGTGCTGCCGATATCTGTAATCAGAAGCAACCCGGTGTTTCTCTGAGGCATGCCATTCAAGGCTGCATCAGGTAAGCTATCGGTTGATTTCATTGATATTCCCTTCAGTCAAAAGGCTTATGAACAAATCCATCGTACAATATCTGAATGATGTCAATTATCCAATTCCGAAATGAATCTTATTGCCCGGATTCGCTCTTTGTATAATAGTACATATTCTTGAAGATGTTTGCATTCAATGCGATGATTTCTCAAAATATCATAAAATAGAATCCAGGAAGGAAAACCAGATGGCAATCGTAATCGATGGAACCGGTCTTACCGTAGAAAAAATGATAAGAGTCGCGAGGCACGGGGAACAGATTGAACTTTCTCCCGCTGCCGAGGAAAGAATCAGGAAATGCCGCGGTATGATTGACAGAAAGCTCGAAGCCAGGGAGATCATGTACGGCGTGAACACCGGCATAGGTGAATTCTCGGAAACATTGCTGAATGATGAAGAGGTTAAGCTTTTCCAGAAATATCTTGTTTACAATCATGCAGCTGGAATTGGTGACCCTGCTCCGCTTGAGTATGTCAGGGGAGCAATGGTTTCCCGCGTGAATGTTCACGCGAAAGGACATTCAGCGATGAGACTGGAGATTACACAGCAACTTGTTAATATGCTTAACAGGGGTGTTACTCCATTCGTATGCCAGAAGGGTTCTGTAGGCGCCTGCGGTGATCTTGCTCCCATGTCTCAGATTGCGCTTGTAGTAATCGGTGAGGGGGAGGCTTATTACAACGGTGAGCTTCTGTCCGGATCGGAGGCTCTCAAGCGTGCCGGTCTTGAACCAGAAATATTCCATGCGCGTGACGGTCTTGCGACAATCAACGGATCAAATGTTCTCAACTCAATGAATTCCATTCACCTGTATGACATGAACAGGTGGCTCAAACAGGCGGAAATCGCCGCAGCGATGAGCCTTGAAGCACTTATCGCCAACTTCAAGCCGTACAATGAAAAACTCCACAAAGCAAGGGGATTTTCAGGTGCCGTTCGAACAGCGAACGCTCTTATGAGATGTATTGAGGGAAGCGAACTTCTTGAAGGCGGAAAGAAAAAGGTTCAGGATGCCTACTCAATGAGAAGCACCCCTCAGGTTATCGGCGCCGCGCATGACGCGCTTGCATACGCAAGGAGTCAGGTCGAGATTGAACTGAACGGAGTCGGCGACAACCCTGTATTCTTCCCTGATGAGAATATCGTGCTTACCGGGGCAAACTTCCAGGGAACTCCAGTATCTCTTCCCATGGATATGATGGGAGTTGCCATTACAATGGTCTCGGTCATGTCCGAGCGAAGGTTGAACAGAATTCTTAACCCGGCGCTTTCCGTTGGACTTACGCCTTTCCTCGCGGAGAAACCCGGACTCTACAGCGGCCACATGCTCAGCCAGTATACGGCAGGGATGCTCATTGTTGAACAGAGATCGCTTTCAGCACCTTCAGCGTGTGCTTCGATACCTGCCGCGGCGGATCAGGAAGACTTCGTGAGCATGGGAATGAATACGGCCATCCAGAACCACCAGATTCTGGAAAATGCATACGGTATACTCGGTATTGAACTAATAGCTGCGGCAGACGGACTTGATCAGAGGAACCATAAACCCGGCAGGGGTGTTTCTGCGGCGTACAATGTAATAAGGAAGCATATAGAGCATCTTGGTGAGGATCGACCCCTTTATCCTGATCACACCAGAATGGCAGAAGTAGTTAAATCATGCGAAATACTGGAAGCTGTTGAAGCTGAGGTAGGATCGCTGGAATAGGAGAAAAATGATGAATCGGTTTGTCCTCGTACTATCGTTTGTCCTTGTATTTGTCTCTTCCGGATTGGCGGTTCCAGAGGGAATACCGATTCAGTACATGGATTCAAGGGGCCGAATGCCTATGTCCACCGCTGAACGGATTGCGATCACAGAAGATCGGGGATCATATCTCCGAACCGTAACTGCTCAAACCTGTGGATTTGATGCGGAAAAAGTAGTTCTTCTGGTTGAGGAAGATATTAATTCAGATATAAGCGCGTCACTTGCCACTTTCCAGGCTGACCTTGAGGCTGAAGGATACGTTGTTGATATCTGGCTGATTTCAGGTGGTGCTGCAACTGATATCAGAAATGATCTTAAGACTGAATACGCTTCAAGTGATCTTGTCGGAGCGATCTGTATTGGTGACATTCCCACCGGATGGATGGATACAGGTTTTGGAGAGTATCCTGTTGATGTTTTTCTTATGGACATGAACGGAACCTGGAATGATCCTGATTCCGATGGTCTGTATGAATCAGCAAGTAATGACGGTCCTGAAATATGGGTTGGAAGGTTAACTCCGAATTTCCTGACATATGGTGGAGCGGCAGAAATGCTGAACGATTACTTCGCCAAAAATCATGCCTACAGGACAGGTACTCTGACCCTTCCGGACAGAGGACTTGGATATGAGGAAGCCTTCACCGGACTAACGCAGTACCTTGATCTCCTGTATGATGTTGTTGTCACGAAAAACAATCCTTCAGGAACGAACGCGGATGATTTTAAAGCTGAGCTGCTGAACGGATACGAATGGGTTCATCTTATCTCCCACTCCAGTCCATGGGGAAGCAGCTTCCATGATGGAGGCTCCGGAGGGACTTTCAATAATTTTGAAGTACTTCCACTCGATCCGCATGCTTTTTTCTACGTTCTCAACTGCTGTTCCAACGGCCGATGGACTGAAGTGGACAATATCGCGAACAGTTATATCTGGAGTGATTCTTACGGTCTCGCTGTGCTGGCGCAGACAAGAGTAGACTATACCAATTATTTCCAGGAGTACTATCAGTCCCTTGCTTCAGGTAACTGCCTCGGAGCGGCTTACAGGACATGGCTGTCGCAAAACATGTATTATGCACGCGCTGCAGTGCTTCTTGGTGATCCTACTCTCAAACCTAGAATGAGCGGTATATGCCTGGGTTCCACGCATGAAGAAGGATCAACACTCGATCTGGACAGCTGGCTGGCATATGAAATCACTGATGGACTTCATACTCAGGGGCGGGTAGATACGTATTCGGATCCATCCTCAGGCGAGGTATTTGCCGTCTGCGGATCATCCTATCCTGTCCGAGCCAATATTCTGGCTACACATTCCGATGGAATTACGTGGACAGAACCTGCCATAGTCTGTCAGCACGAGTATTGGGACTGGCATCCAACTGTCGGAGGAGATGGTACCGGTAACGTATGGACTGCCTGGCAGAGCATGCAGAACAACCATGAGGGTTACGATATCTACATTTCTCAATGGAACGGTTCATCATGGGGCAGCGAAACCATCCTTACTTCCGGTGATCCCTTCGAGGTGGAACCTGCAATGGACGGAGGTAACGGCTACGCATGGCTTGTCTGGCAGAAGTGGCAGAACGCGTCCACGGACATCGAAGGTATTCTCTGGACTGGATCCAGCTGGTCATCGACATTCACTTTATCATCCGAAGAAGGCCATGAGCGTTATCCGGATGTTGCTTACAGCGGAGACGGTTTTGGCCTGGTGTATCATGCAAGGCGTGACGGGAACTGGGTGATAGGTTTCCGCGACGCTCCCGATTCGGGAACATTCAGCAGTGAAACTGTCATTTCCTCTATCGATGAAAACAGCCGATATGCATGCATCACAAGTGACGGCGCGAATTACTGGGTTACATGGCAGAATGACGCCGGTGCTATTCTGTGTTCTTATCAGTCCGGAAGTGCTTGGTCCACTCCTGAAATTGTCTCAGCTTCCAGCGGATGCGCAAGACCGTCGATTACATCGAGCGCAACGGGTGATGTAACTGTAATGTGGACTACCGGCGGCAACACTCTTCAATTCAACACGAACACGAGTGGTACATGGGATGGTTATTACAGTGCTGTCAGCGCTGACGCGATTGATGACGCTTCTCTTGCCTGGGCAGGAGAAAAGCTCTGGGCTGTTTACGGCAGAAGGGATACTGACCTTCAATGGGATCTCTGGGCATGCACACCTGATCCAACTGGAATCGGTGAATCCTCGTCCCCCGGAATCGGACAGTTCGCTATTTCCGTCGCAGGACGAAATCCGTTCAGCAGTTCCACAGTTCTGCAGGTATCCGCTCTTGCGAATTCCAGACTGAGGATTTACGATCTAAACGGAAGAACGGTTATGGAGACAGAAATTGAATCTGGGCTTTTCACCTGGAATGGAACGTCAGATAACGGTCACAATGTTCCTCCAGGTGTATATTTCGCGGTAATGTCAGGCTCCAACATGACTGCAAGCTGCAAGCTGATAAAGATCTGACAGATTATCCATACCTTATAGTTGCGCCCGGAAATACTTCCGGGCGCTTCAGTTTGACTCCACTTCTTAATAATGCAATATTTTTAAAATACAAAGGAGTGTGGTAAAGATGACTGAACCAGAACAGATTGACAAAGATATTGATATATCCAGCTCAATGGATTCCAGCAAGAGAAGCAGCGATTCCAGGAAAAGAAAAGTTCCCGGAATTGTCTGGATACTATCAATATTCGCTATTGTTCTGATTGTGATAATGATTCTGCCATCAGGCAATTCCAATTCATTCAGTACAGATATCTCATCCGGCGAACAGGAGCTTCGAGATTTAATGTGCGCCATTGCATGCGACATACATGAATATACCAGTCTGAATGGAAAACTCCCGCAAATTCCGGAGGAAATCAATATATCTTTACAGGGTGTCAATTACACAGTAGAAGATGATTCAAGCTGGTTTCTCCAATCTGGAGACAGTCTTCTTTACTATTCCGATATGGATCCAATCGAATTCGCAGAGGGGAATATCTGATGGCCTCCGGAAACCGTAGCGGATTTACGCTGGTGGAATTGCTTGTAGTCGTTATTGTTATCGGTATTCTGGCGGCTATTGCCATTCCGAAGTTCGGTAATCTGTCCGAACAGGCTAAAACTCAGACTTGCAGACATAACATGAGAAATCTCGCAGGCGCCCTTCAGATGTACTATGGCTCGACCGGTCATTACCCCTGGGAGAATGAAGGACACAGATGGAGAAATTTTGCAGCAACTGAGGAGTATCTGCAGAACTGGGAAAAGCTTGCATGTCCATCATGTGATACACACTACAGATACAGAATCACTGGAAGAAATTACGACAACTTCCGAATAAGAGGCTGGAACAGAAATTGCAAAAATAATCATGGCATGTATGTAAACGGAATGCCTAACTGGTAAGAATCTGACCGCTGAATTCACCTTGTTATGTCCTCGATCTCACGCCTACCCATTTTTCCGTTGTTGATGATTTTACGCAGTCATCTGATCTAGCAAATTTTCGGGTGTTGCTGATAAAAGAAGCATCTTTCTGTGTTCTTGCTTCATAAAGCCATTTGAAACTGCATTGCCCAGGAAAGCGAGTAGATGGTCAAAATAGCCATCTACGTTGATCAGACCACATGGTTTCGAATGTAGTCCAAGCTGTGCCCAAGTAAGAATTTCAGCGATTTCTTCAAGTGTTCCGAATCCACCCGGTAGAGCAATGAATGTATTAGAGAGATCAAACATCATTTTCTTGTGCTAGTGCATAGAATGCCGAGGCTCAGCAGCAAGATATGAAGATAAATCCGATATCAGGTGTATCTTGTCTGCTGCAGCCGTTTGTTCGAATCCAGATTATGCTCTGGCTTCTTCTATATGTTTGGCAATAAGCATTTTAATCAGAGACTGCCTGGGAATACCAAGACGCTTGGCTTCCTTGTCCAGCGAGTGAATCATCCAGATAGGAAAGTCAACATTTACTCGCTTCTGCTTCTGTTCGACTCGTCGTGCTTGAGCGAGTTCCAGATATT
>JAUVEU010000014.1 GCA_030594645.1 Candidatus Aegiribacteria sp. | reverse complement strand
TGAAGAAACTCCTGAAGATCTTCAATATTATCCGCATATTCACTATGCCACGCGTAGTGCAAAGTCTGAGCGTCTCCCAGCAGCTCCATATATTCATGACAGATTTCCTCAGCGCTACTGCCATCGTGCCAGCCTGAACTGTGCCCTGTTACGGGCTGCGTTACGTTCTGGCCCGTATCAACACAGGCGGTCAATACAATGAATGGAATCAATAGAATACTGATTAATCGAAGCATTCTGCTCTTCTCCTCTACCCCTCCCCTGTTTTCAGTTATGCTTACTATCGTTTATGAAGTCAAGGGATCTGGAAATAAACAGTAATCAAATGAGAAGAAAGCGCTATTTACAGTAACTACAGTTCAGCGCTGCGAGTTGCTAACTCCCGATGACAGGCTGCCTGCCGTTCTTCGTGCGGGACGATCTGAGGGTACGGATCGTCGGTGAAGATCTCTTGTGAAGATCTGATCGGTTTCCCTGAAGGTTCCGTCATCGAGCTGCTGCCGCAACGGCTGTTCAGCGGGGGTGGTGTTCGGACCGTTTTGAGGCAGGAGCCAGTTCTCTAATACAGAGTTTGGAACCTGCTGAATGAAAAGGAACTGTTTGCCGCTGCTTCTTTGCTCAACATGACATCGCTTCTGCAGAAGCTCGTGGAAATCGAAATTCTGTCTCGTTGGGACGGTGTTACTATGGATAGAAGTTGCGTAGAAGCTGCTCTTAGGTGTGAAGTAATGCTCGCTGGAACGGGATACCTGATTTTCCCGAATACCCGCGGAATGCTTCTCCATCTGGTACTGCTCAAATGTTGCTTCTCTGATGATACTGCTTCTTACAGGTGTCACGCCACTGCGTTCCGGTTCAGCACCTGAGGCACAGATGTATGTCATGGGTTCATCGGAAGGCTCGGTATCTTCCTGTAAATCAATAGAAGGTATGCTTTGTTCGAGGGCAATGGCCGGCTGGACTGCGGAAACAGGAATATCCGCAGATCCCGTGGTGAATGTCCTCCGAAGAGAATCAATCTCAGGGAACGGCGCCAGGAGAACAAGAATAATGAACATTATCGATAGTGATACCAGCTGAGCTTTCAAATGCATTCCTCCCGGAAAACCTTACATCATAGCGAATTATGCTATATTCTTTTATCTGATGCAAGGGCAGTGTCCAGGTCTCCTCTCCACTCTCCTGTTTTCAGTTATGTTTACTATCATCAATAAAGTCAGTAGTCAGAAAATATATCACTAACTGAGGCAAGAGAATAAATATGTTTGAAAAAACAATTGCGGCTCAAAGGGAGTTCTGATGCTGACAGACCGATTTGTAACTCCGGAGAATCTTACTGACAAAACTGCTTACTGGCTTGATCAGATCCATGCCAGGAACCGAACCAAACCTGATCTGGTTCTTGAACCGTCGAAGTGCGCCCTTTTAGTTGTAGACATGCTGCACTACTTCGCTCACCCTGACGGAAGGGTCTATCTGCCGTCTACCGAAGCGGTAATCCCGAGGATATCCACACTTCTCCGGTACTGGAGAGATATCAGCGGTACTGTTGTTTTCACGAGACACTGCCACAGGGGAAAGGATGATCTGGGCATGCTCGGAAAGTTCTTCAGCGACTATATCAACTGCGGCAGTCATGAGTCAGAGATAATTTCCCGGCTTGCTCCTTCAGCAGAAGAGAGAGTTTTCAGGAAGAATACATACGATGCGTTTTACCGTACCGGTCTTGAGGAGTACCTGAGAGAACTTAACATCGAACAGGTACTCGTGACAGGAGTTCTGACCCATCTCTGCTGTGAGACTGCAGCCAGATCAGCATTCGTGAGGGGATTCGAGGTCTATATTGCTGCAGATGCTCTGACAAGCAGCACTGAAGAACTTCACCTGGGAAGCCTTCTTGGGCTTGCGAACGGTTTTGCAGTCATATCCGACACTGCTTCAATCTGCTCATTTCGGAGAGGGTGAATCTACATTGATCGAAACAGCAATTATCGGGGCGGGACCGGCAGGGTGCTCCGCAGCTGTTCAATGCCGAAGACTGGGCCTCGATGTCAGGCTTCTGGATACAGCAGGCAGAGCAGGCGGTCTTATAAGGGAAGCCCGTCTTATAGAGAACTATCCTGGCCTGGAGGCTATTCCGGGCAGCAAGTTCGCTGAGAAACTCTGTTCTCATATTTCAGGATTCGGGATAGTAGTGCTGGATTACCACGCGGATTCAATCGTTCAAATAAACAATGCTTTCGAGATAAGAGGTAATCACGGGGTAATTACATCCGGTTCTGTGATCGTAGCGACAGGAACCGTTCCGCTGGATTACTCGATTCCCGGAAACACTTCTTCAAAACTGCTTCGATCTATCCTGGATGTTCCAGCACCGGTTCCTTACAATACGATCGTGATCGGGGGAGGTGAAGCAGCGCTTGATTATGCCTTGAGCCTCTCGGACGCAGGCTCAAATGTTAGTATCCTTGTAAGGAATTCCAGTCTGAGAGCTTGTGAAAGATTGAAAGACGAGGTTGAAACTCACAGTGGAATCAGAATTTTGTATAATACCGAGCCCGCTTCGATAATCAGTTCGGGAAACGGTTTTCTTGTCAGATATATGTCAGATGGAATCAATGGTGAACATCTGGTGGGAGCGGTACTTGCCGCAATTGGGAGAGAACCTGAATTGCCTGTAATGCCGAACGAAATGAAGTACGAATCAGGCAGTGTGAGAACATCGATTCCGGGGCTCTACATCGTTGGAGACGCTTCGCTAGGCAGCCTGGGGCAGGCAGCTATCGCTGCGGGGCATGGATTGATCGCTGCGGCTCATTCGCTTCACTATATAAAGATGAATGGATAATCTTGAAATGAAAGTCATCAGAAAACAGGGTGACCCTGATCTTGCTACTGTCTATATAGCTGAGCTGGAGGATGGCGAATTAATTGAGTTCGTCGAATCAGTTCAGCCTCCCATTCCCGATTCAGAAAAATGGGTACTCATCGTATCAACTCTTCGTGGATGTCCGGTTGGCTGTCCGATTTGCGATGCCGGAAACCGATATACCGGAAAACTCTCCGCCGGGGAAATAATCGATCAGATCGATTATATGGTAAAGAAGCGTTATCCTGATAGAAGAATTCCTGTAAACAAGTTCAAGATTCAATTCGCGCGGATGGGCGACCCCGCACTCAATCCGGCAGTTCCGGATGTCCTTGAAAAGTTACCTGTGCTGTACGATGCTCCCGGGCTTATTCCCTGTATTTCATCGGTTGCCCCGCATGAAACTAACGAGTTCTTCGACAGGCTGGCGGAGATCAAGAACAGGCTGTATCCGAACGGCAGTTTCCAGATGCAGTTCTCACTTCACACAACCAGGGAAAGTGACAGGCTGAAACTCATTCCGGTAAAAACATGGAGCTTCAGAGAAATGAGTGACTGGGGAGATGAATTCTACTGTTCAGGTGATCGAAAAATTGCACTTAATTTCGCTCCGGTTAAAGGTTTTCCAGTTGAGCCTTCCGTGATAGCGGATATCTTCTCACCTGAGCATTTTATGATAAAGCTCACTCCTGTGAACCCTACACGATCCTCAAGGCATATGGGAATGGATGGAACGATTGATCCTGATGATCCAAGGTCAGCAGATTATCTCGTGCGGCAATTCCGGAGTGCTGGTTTTGATACTATCCTGAGTATCGGGGAAACAAGGGAAAATCAAATCGGTTCCAATTGCGGAATGTACGTAGGACAAGTCTCCTCCTGACCGGTGGAGAATAGACCGCGAATACCCGGATTCCAAATGTATCCTGTGAATACTGTCTTGACCAGTATACATCATAATCCGGAATAAAACTGAATATAAATGATAAATCGTTACTTTGAATATCAAATGCCCACACGTACTTTCCACTGTTTTCAAAAGGTCCCCAGTGATAGATATCGACACCCGCATTGTAAAGGTCGAGAAGTTCGTACTTGGATGGCATGCGCCAGTCTCCCTCAAGCTCATCTATCCAGGATCGCGCATCATACCAGCTGTAATCCATGTCAGGCCCAACCATCCATTGCAGTTGTGTTTCACTGTCCAGAATAATCCCGTCAGGAGAAACGATGAACCTTTCCGAAATACTGTCTGCAAAAACAGGGATACTAACGATAAGTAAGATGACACAGATTGTTGTTTTAGTTAAGGTCATGCGTTCTCCCGCTTGAGTTCATACTGCAGAATTCCCGTCGTACTGCAACAGATAGAGATTATAGTAGATACCCCTCCGCGCGAGAAGTTCCTGGTGATTACCTCTTTCAAGGATTCTCCCGTCATCAATCACAAGTATCTGGTCAGCTTTCTGGATTGTGCTCAGTCTGTGAGCAACCACAATACTGGTGCGGTTATTCATCAGGATTTCAATGGCGTTCTGTATCAGCTGCTCAGTTGCGGGATCAACATTACTTGTTGCCTCGTCCAGAATCAAAATTCGAGGATCGTGAGCAAGTGCTCTCGCAAAACAGATGAGCTGCTTCTGGCCGGTTGACAGAGTGGTTCCCCGCTCAGCCATTACCGTATCAAAACCATCCGGAAGCTTCTCGATAAAAGGTGTTGCCTGCACCATATCCGCAGCTTTTCGAACCTCCTCGTCAGAAAGATCCATTCCGAGACGGATATTATCAGCAATACTTCTGCTGAAAATGAAAGCATCCTGGAGCACAATAGAGATATTATCTCTCAGGGTTCGAACGGGAAGATCCCTCAAGTCTTTTCCATCCAGCATGATCCTGCCTGAATCCACATCATAGAATCTGCAGAGCAAGCTTATGATGGATGTTTTTCCCGCTCCTGTAGGTCCTACAAGGGCAACACTTCTGCCCGGTTCCACGTCAAATGAAACTTTTCGAAGGATAATCTTGCCCTTCTCATAGGAAAATGACACATCATCAAAATCGATTCTTCCCATTATAGAAGTGTGTTCAGATGACGCTTTGCTGGTGATTTCCGGATTAGTGTCAAGTATGCCGAAGATTCGCTCACCTGCAGCCATCGCGCTCTGCATGATATTGTATTTCTGGCTTATGTCCGCAAGCGGCTGGAACATCTGCCTTACGTAACTGATGAACGCAACCAGAGCACCAATGGTAAGAGCTCCTTTCAGTACACTCCCTCCGCCGTAAATAAGAACAAGTGCTACTCCCGCAGAAGCGGTTATTTCAATGAGCGGCCGGAATACTCCGAATATCACAAGCTGTTTCATATTTGCTTTGAAGTAGTTGCTGTTGGTCTCGCTGTACTCCTGTCGCCGCCTTTTTTCCTGCCTGAAGATCTGCACTATTTTTATACCGCCGAGATCCTCTGCGAGACTGGAGTTCAGTTTAGCCAGGTACTTTCTAACGCTCCTGTACGCTCCTCTTGCTTTAACCCGGAAAATGACCGTAACGATTATAAAGACAGGAGCTACTGCCAGGGACACGAAAGCGAGTCTCCAGTTCAACAGGAACAGGATGACAGCTGTGCCTGCTATGAGAATAACATCCTTGACAAGATTGACCAGGACAGCCGTGAACATTTCATTAAGGGCTTCTATATCGTTCGTAACTCTTGTAACAAGTCTGCCGATCGGATTTTTCGAATAGAAATTCAGGGAAAGCTTCTGAATGTGTCTGAAAAGTTCGGTTCGAACGTCGTACATGGATCTCTGCCCGGCTATGACAAGCGTCATTACATGACCATATCCAGCAGCCAGACTGACAAGTATGAGAGCCCCAAGCAACAGGGCTAATCTTGATACACCTGCAATATCACCACCTCTCACATCAAGTATGACAGAAGGTGGAACACTCGACAGTTCCGTTTCGGGGACCAGCCAGTATTTTCCCATGACAGATCCGACCTCATCGTTATATCTGTCTTCGGGAAAGAGGTAAGATGTTTCTCTATCAAGAGTCCCCTGCTGCTCCATCAACGTCCTCTCTGCAGGGTCCATCCCGTCCAGAGTTGCTTTTCTCACAAGAAGGGTATCCGGAGAAATCGCAATAAAACCGGTACTGTCAGAAGAGGATTCCAGAAGATCTTCACACACTTCGGAAGGAGCAGTATAAACCTGATAAAGCTTGGCAAGATATTTATCAATCGCCTGTTTCGTGATATATGGGATGATCAGTTCCACGCATGCAGTAACTATCATAAAGAACATGGCGAGAAATATCAGTTTGCGGTGAGGGCGGACATAATGAAGCAGTCTGCGGACGAGCTTCCTGTCATAAAGTTTGCCGCCTGCGCTATCTTCAACAAAGGGAGATCCGTGCATCAGTCCTCACCCCCTTCGAGGCCCGCGATATCTTCCTTAATCGCCTCTTCCTCGAGCTGCTGCATCCTGTAAAGTTCTGTATAGAAACCCTCGTGCCTGAGAAGTTCCGCATGGGTTCCCTGCTCAACGACCCTGCCATTATCGATTACAATAATGTGGTCGGCGTTCTGAATCGTGCTTATCCTGTGCGCGATAAGTATGGAGGTGAGATCTCTGATTTCATGTTTGAGGCGGGAAAGAATCGCCGCTTCAGTTTCTGTATCAACGCTGGATAGCGAATCATCCAGCACAAGTATTTTCGGTGTGACTGCAAGGGCACGTGCAATTGCAACCCGCTGTTTCTGCCCTCCGGATAACGTAACCCCGCGCTCACCGACCATCGTATCATATCCATCTGAAAAATCTTCGATCTCAGACGCGATATCCACAATACGGGCAAGTTCACTGATTCTTTCCTGAGATATTCCATCCGCTCCGAACGATATATTATCAGCAATGGACATCGCAAAAAGGAAGGTTTCCTGGGGAACGTATCCGAACATGCCTCGAATCTTCGAAAGTTTCATGTCCCGTACATCAACACCACCGACGAAAACAGTTCCCTCAGGCGGGTCGTACAGTCTCATCAGCAGTTCTACCAGAGTAGTCTTGCCGGAGCCGGTTCGTCCGACAACACCAAGAGTGCCTCCCACGGGCAGCTTGAACGAAATATCCTTGAGTACTTCAGCATCAGTTCCGGGATATGTGAAAGAAAGGTTTTCAATAGAAATAGCCGGTTCCGGTGAAATGCTGTTTCCCCCGTCAAGGATATCCGGTACTGTGGTGAATATCTTCTGCAGGCGCCCCATGCTTGCAGCTCCTCTTTGAAGAAGATTTACCACCCACCCAATTGCGATCATAGGCCAGATAAGCATCATGAGATAGCTTGAGAACGCAACAAACTCTCCAAGAGATATCGTTCCCCTGATTACCATTGCACCGCCCGCACCCAGGAGAATCGCCATGCTGGCCATGGCCAGGGCTCCAATCATCGGCTGGAACATGCCCCATATCCTGGCGAGTTTGACATTCTGCAAAACGCATTCTTCAGCTTTTCCGGCAAAGAACCTGTTTTCGGATTCCTCATCGCCATATGCCTTGATTACACGCACGCCTGAGAGTGATTCCTGAGCCTTTTCCGTAAGTGTGGAGAATGCCTCCTGAACAGATTCAAAACGCTTATGAATAAGCTTGCCGAATTTCAGCATCATGAGAGCGATTAGCGGCAGCGGGATCAAGGTCAGAAGTGTAAGCTTCCAGTTCATAATAACCATGATGGTAACACTGGATAAAGAAAGAAAAATAGCGTCAAATGAAGCTATTGTAGCTATACCTGTAGCCATACGGACAGCACTGATATCATTTGTGGCGTGCGCCATGATATCCCCGACCTTGGTCTGATCATAATACTGGGGTGATAATGTCTGAAGATGATCGTAGAGTTCCTGCCTTATATTCCTGTCAATCCTGTGGCTGGCTCCGATAACAAGGTATCTCCAGAAAAACCGGAAAAAACCCATAAGGATATAGATTCCGAGAACTGCCAGTCCCAGTTTCAGTATCTGTCCGGAAGTCGCCATTCCGCTTGCAAGGGAATCGATCACTCTCTTGAAGATCTGAGGAACAATGAGTTGCATAGCGTCCACGAAAATAAGGGTGATCAGTCCAAGCCCTATGGCCTTCCTGTGATTAATCACTCTCCGCAGAAGAAGCTTCAGGCTGGATTTGTCCAAACCTTTCTTATCCGATTTTGAATTCAAGGAATTCCTTTCAACACATATCCGTAATAGTATTCAAATCCCGGCAGGAATTACTCGTCTGACCCTCTTTCAGGTATCATCAGAACATATTCGATTACCCTGAGTTTCTGAAGTTCAGAACGAATAGACCATCCCTCATCTGTAGGAATGGCAGTAACTATAACCGTCATACCGTACTGCTGCGATAATTCCCTGGCAATATCGCCAACCAGAGCGTACTTTTCACCAGTATCAATATCCTCCAGAAGTATCGTTTCAGAACGCGACCCTGGAGCTATAACCTCTATTGAACCGGTATATTGTAGATAATTGTCAATGCTGTTTTCAGTGGTTTCAGCAGTTCCGCATGCCATAAGCAGGAATCCAGCTGCTAAAAGATATTTCATATTCACTCCTTCAGTGAAGAGACCATGGCTGAAGCTGTGCAGCAGGGGTTGCAGTAGTATCAGCGATAATACCCCAGCCTCCATTGCCAACCCATTTATCGAGAACGTCTCTGAGATCCTCAGGAGTCAATTCATCGATATTATCAAAAATAGTGTACGCATTTCTCCAGTCTCCTGTGCTGATTTCGAAACTACCCATCATCCAACATTGAGTATTCTTGCTTGCAGCTCTCATACTTTCCAGCGTTCTGCTCTTCTCAATCGTCCCTCTTACGACATCCGCATTCATCGGATTTTCGATTGCGTCTGCAAGAACTGCAGCCATCAGGGAACAGGCCAGAACGGGATGTGGAGAACTGACATACATGTAACCCCAGTTCTGCTGATAACTCGATGTTCCGGAAAATGTGGCATAGGTCAGAGCATGGTCAGTTCTCAGTACCTGCCAGAGTAGATCATCGACTGCGGTCAGAGCTGCCCTGAACGGGAGCAAATCCTCATGTCCCTGTGGAGGGGCATTGAATTTCACGACAGCGTAAGCTGTGGGTATCTGTCTGTGCTGCACTGCAACTGTATCGAACGGAACAAAGAATATCTCTACAGGAGCAAACTCCTGACCACCCTCTGGAACATCACAAAAGGCGTCCTCAAGCATTTCTTTCAGTTCTTCAGAATCTGTAGGTCCGGCGTGAGTGATAAGGATATTGCCGGCTCGAATTCTCTCATCAAGCATATCTTCCACTTCAGCTGTTGTGAAACCGGCAATTGTTTCCTCGATTCCATCCGGTACATTTCTGTAAGTATGCCCTGGCATGAAAGCATCATTTGCTACGAACCAGATCCAGCTGTCAGGACTGTAGTATTTCTCCTGAAGATCCTGAATGAAACTTTCGCGCACCTGTTCAACTGCCTGTGCGCTGAGTTCCGGGTTAAGCAGGCAGTCGCCAAAGGCTGATAGAAGTGCAGACAAATCGTCCTTCACGCAGCGCAGGTGATATCGGCTGAAATCGTAATTGAAACTGCTGATCCATTCCGCCTGTGTTTCATCCATGAGTTCACGCCAGACAGGTCCCGGGTATTCATTCGAACCCATCATCGCGCATTCAAGAGCAAAACGTTCAAGCCCCTGGGTCTCTTCAGTCAAAGCTCGGGATCCACCGATAAGGAAGAGAGAAAATCCTTCTATATCGTTATTATCAATTGTTCGGGTGATAACCGGAATACCATTGGAAAGAGTGAACTCTTCAACATTCGACGGTATTACAGCGAGGGCTGAACCTGCAATAACAGTCAGGATAATCGATACGGATATTTTCATTGCTGACTCTCCTCTGTATCAAGGGGCATCATGATGAATGCAGCATGCGGTTTCCCCTTTATCCAGGTTTCCAGGAAAGAGTTAATATCTTCCTGTTCAACTGCGTTAACGCTGTCAGAATAAGTCATGTAATATTCCAGGTTTCCCGCTACAACCCACCAGAATGGCAACGATTCTATAGCCACATCCTGCGAGGTTTCCTCCGCCATTATCCGGTGACGGTCAAGTTCTTCCTTTGCAAGAATCAGACCCCCGGCATCGTAGTAATCAGGTGATTGCAGCTGTTCGATCTCTTCAAGCAGAAGGTTCAGTGCTTCTTCGGCTCGATCGGGATGAACCATACCGCTAAACGAGATTCTGGGTGAGAAACGCTGTGTGTAATATGAACCGGAAATACTGATGAAAGGACCATTTGTAACGAGATCCGTATAGTACTCCCTGCTCATCAGACCCAGGTATGATCCCCATACATCGGCTGGATAACTCGCTCCGGGGTCAGTAGATATTGATGGTCCCTCAAATATGACTGAAACATATCCTGTTCCTGAGGGGCTGTTCACATATACTGTTGTATCTCTTTCTATACTTATAAGCCGCGGCAGCATGTCGTAGTTACTTCGGCCTCCGTACTCCCACGGAGAAAACAGCTGTTCTGCAAACATGAAAGCCTCTTCGTAATCCACATCCCCGGCAATGATGAGAGCGGAATTGTCAGGAGTGTAGTACATCTCCTGAAAGTATTCCATGGCGGGAGGCGCTGCTGCCTGTATTACTTCAGGCACACCTATCGCACTCTGTCTCCATGGAGCATCAGCGTAAATGATCTGCTCCTGTGCCAGCCAGAAAAGCCAGAGGGGATGGGTCGTGTTCCGCTCGTACTCGTTCATTATGACATCTCGCTCACGTTCCATCTCGACCAGGTCAAAGAGCGGGGAAGTGATGGCATCGAACATGAACTGCAATCCCTCTTCGAAATTGTCACTGCCAAGAGTGATGTAGTACCAGACCCTCTCAGTAGAAGTCGCGCCATTATTAATGATTCCCAGTTCTCCCATTCTCTGCCTGTATGCGGTCTGATCCGGGAGAGCGGAATTCCCCTTGAAAAACATGTGTTCGTAGAAATGAGCAAGACCGTTTGTCTCAGGAGTCTCACATGTCGCACCGGTTTTTACGGCAATGCAGATTGTCACTACTGGTGATATATCATCAGAACTGACTATTACGGTCAGGCCATTATCCAGATGCCTCACCTCGAATTCAGCTGCTGTTGCAAATGCTGCGGCAAGGATCAGCAGCAGGATTCCACTTTTCATTGAAAGCTCCTTTACTGAGAATAAAGGGAGTATCTCCATAATCGTACAATAGGGAATCTAATAAGAACGGCTTAATCTGTCCCGGAATTCATATAACTGTTTTCATGTTGACTGGAAATGATACATAATAACCACATGAAACAAAAGTATGATGTAGCGGGAATAATGGATGACGGATTTCTCAGGCTGGAAGCTTTCTCCATTGAGGTGGATAACGGCAGTATCACTTCCATAACTGGAGAAACACGCGATGGAAAATGGAATAACTGTATCGCTGTACCTGGTCTTATTCAATCACACATTCATCTTGGACAAACCCTTTTTCGGGGTATGGCAGAGGGTCGATCTCTTCTTCCCTGGCTGTTCGACAGAATATGGCATCTTGAGGGAGCCCATTCACGAAACACACTTGCGGTTTCAGTGATTCAATCACTTGGGGAACTCTTTGCGTCAGGGTGCACCGGGCTTCTTGATATGGGTATTCTCAGACACTCGGAAATCACAGTTGACATCCTCAGAAGCTCAGGAGTCAGGGCTCTTGCGGGTAATGCTCTTATGGATATCGGGCCGGAGTATACCACTGAAAACCTTTCATGGCTGAAGGAAGAAACCAACCGGGTAAGGAATGCCTGTGGTGATCTTGTCGATTACATTTATGCGCCAAGATTCGCACTCTCCTGCTCAGATGATATCTGGAGCTGGCTTTCGGATCTTCCTGCAGGAGTGAAAAGAACTACTCATGCTGCAGAAACATCAGACGAGATGAATCACCCTTCGATTATGGAAGCCGGAGGCAATATCCATTACCTGCAAAACCGGGGTTTCATTGGACCTGATACGATTCTTGCACACTGCGTTCATCTACTGGAGGGAGAACAGGAGATACTCAGTAAATCGAATACTACTGTAGCGCACTGTCCGTGGGCAAATCTAAAACTGGGCAGCGGGATCGCAAATATTCCAGATCTTGTGGAATCACATATACGTGTCACGCTGGGCAGTGATGGAGCTGCATGTAACAATCGCCTTGACGCGGCAGGTGATGCCCGGCTTGCAATGGGTATCGCATCAGTAACCGGCTCTCCGTCATCTCTCCCTTCAGATTTCTGGTTCCGATCCATCACCTCCTCAGCCGCAAATGCCCTGGGATGGGATAACGTTGGAACACTAGCGCCCGGGTACGCTGCTGATCTGGTTCTTATAGAACCTTCTGCTGAAGAATGGGAGGAACTTACACTCGCGGAGGATCCTGTCCGTTATCTTCTGGAGCTGGATTGGCCATCAAGGGTAAGGCTGACAATTATCGATGGCAGAATTGTCTATCAGGACGGTTTCTTTCCAACACTGCCCAAACTCCCGATGGGAATCGGCAAGGCAAGGCGGGAAGTGCATCAAAAAGCCTTTCAAATATCAGGGAAATCTGCATCACTGTGAACGATAAAAAACAGGGAAGACTTATCGAAGTAGCCCTCAATCGGCCTTTATGGAACACTTATACATACCGTCTGCCTGAGAAAATGGATAGCGGAAATCCCGTTGGCTGCAGGGTCATCGTACCTCTTGGAAAAAACAGGGTCATCGGATACATCTGGGGAATCACCCGCAGCGCTGCGAATATCAGTATAAAGAACGTCCTCGCAAGACTGGATACATCTCCCCTGCTTCCACCGAATATTCTTGAACTCGTCCAATGGGCTGCAGAATACTATCAGGCGCCCCCCGGAATGATGATGGCCGCAGCGCACCCTCCTGGAATTTCAGGCAAAGCGGAGAAAAACATCATACTTCTTGATAAACTTGATCCATCTAATCCGCTCAGCGAATTGCTTCCTTTGGGAAGGGCGGTTCCGGTCAGAATACTGAAAGACAATCTGAACAGACAATTCCCCTTTGAACAGCATCTGGCTCAGATGGAAACGGACGGAATAATCCGGATATTATGGAAACCTGTATCAGAACCGAAACCCGTTCGAGAAAGGATGATAGAACCCTTCAGCAATACTCCGAACCTGACCGTTAAAGCTGAGGCAATCAGGAAGCGCGCTCCGAAGCAGGCTGAAATTCTGCTTTATCTGGCCACTTCTGAAGCAGCTGTCCCCCGCAGACAGCTGCTTATGGCAACAGGAGCCAACCATTCTTCTATTAGAGCTCTCATCAGCAAGAAGCTCATCAGGGAATTTTACAGAAGAAAGTATAGAGAACCTTTTACTAATATCGATATTGAGGACGAAAAGAAGATTCCAACTCTCTCGAAACAGCAGAAAGCTGCGCTGGAAAGCATTTGCGGGAGCTTGAACAGGGGTTCTGTTTTTCTTCTCCATGGTGTTACGGGAAGTGGAAAGACAGAAGTGTACCTGAAAGCGATCTCCGAAGTAATCAAAAAAGGCCGCAATGCTCTTGTCCTTGTTCCGGAAATCTCGCTCACTCCTCTTACTGTTTCACGATTCAGCAGAAGGTTTCCAGGGCTGGTAACGGTACTTCACAGCGGGATGACCCCTGGAGAGAGGCTGGACAGCTGGAACCTTGCCAAACAGGGCAAAAGAAAAATCGTGATCGGACCCCGAAGCGCGATCTTCGCTCCGCTGCCGAATACTGGAATAATCGTTGTTGATGAGGAACATGACAGCAGTTACAAGCAGAACGAACTGCCAAGATACAACGGCCGTGATATCGCTGTTGTCAGAAGTATGAGAGAGAGTATTCCAGTCATTCTTGGATCAGCAAGCCCCTCTATGGAATCCTATGGAAACGCTGTTAAAGGCAGGTACAAGCTTTTGGAGCTTGAGGACAGAATAGACGATCTCCCTATGCCGGAAACCATCCTGGTTAACGCCGGCAGGATGAAGCATCCTCTTCTTTCAAAAGAACTTCTGAGCGGAATAGGTAAAAGAACAGCAAAGGGAGAACAATGTATTGTTCTCATAAACAGAAGAGGTTTCTCTCCAACGCAGATGTGCAGGAACTGCGGACACCGCGAGGAATGCCCCAACTGCGGTGTAACCCTTACCTACCATAGAAAGGGACAGGTTCTCAGATGTCACTATTGCGGACACTGGAAAGCAGCTTTAAGAAAATGTCCGAAATGCGGTTTTAATGAATTCTCTCATATGGGTCCTGGAATACAGAAAGTAGAAGAAGCTCTGGGAAAATTGCTTCCGCAAACCAGAGTCATTAGAATGGACGCAGATACAACAAGGGGTAAGAACGCTCACTGGGATATTCTTGGCTCGTTCGCACAGGGAGGCGGAGACGTACTTCTCGGAACCCAGATGGTCGCAAAGGGACACGATTTCCCGGGAGTAACTCTGGTTGGAATAATCGCTGCGGATATGGGCCTTGCCTTCCCCGATTTTCGAGCAGCTGAGAAAACTTTCCAGCTGATCCTTCAGGTTGCTGGAAGAGCAGGCAGGGGATCTATTCCCGGAGAGGTTGTTCTGCAGACTTTTGATATTGAGAACACAACCATCAGGACCGCCGCAAGACATGATTACAAAGATTTCTGGGATTCAGAGAGTAAGATTCGAAAAGCTTTCGGATATCCACCTTTCGGGAATCTCATCAGATTTGTCTGGAGCGGGCTGGATAAGGAAAAAGTCCGCAAAGCTGCACGTTCCAGTGTAATGGGAATTCAGATCGAAAATGTAAATATTTCTTCTGCGCAGGAAGCTGCTTTCCCCAGAATCAACAGACGATGGAGATGGAGCGCACTTGCCAGATCATCATCAAGGAAATCGCTGGCTGAATTGTCAAAGAGAATTAGAAAACAGTTTGAAAAAATACAGCACCAGGGTGTGCGTCTGGAAGTTGATGTAGACCCACACAACCTCCTATAGGGGACGCACCACACTTCATCAACTTACGGAAAATAATTCCTTCTTTGAATTATGACTAATTATGTTATTGAATAAATGAAATGAAGATATGTGATACAAGGTTATGTTTCTGTTATTCTATGAATTGCGGACTTCAATTCATCCGTTAATTTGAATCGCCGTGCAGCAGATAGAACTCCTTGAGCACTCAAATTCAGTATTTTACCTGTATCGACAAGACTCATCCCCAGTTGATTCACAAGTGTATAACTCATGAATTCCCTCGCTCTTGATGAAGCTCTACTTCTACCTTTTGAAATCAGGGTTATATGAGTTATACCCCAATATTCATTCATGAATTCCAGAAGTTTATCAATTATCTCGTGTTCGCGTTCACGATTCCTTAGAAATGAGCCTTGTTGGTCTTTGATCCTGGTATAGATCTGCCTGGCGAAATCAATGTCTCCAAGTATTCTATGTTGAGTGTGATCACTTATTTTCTGTTCTCTTGCTTCCTCAGGCGAAATTAGTCCTTTAGAACCAAGAAGATATGAACCTTCATTCAATTCACTGTCAGATACGACTGGAACACTTTCATCTTCCTCAATGAACTTAAGATACTGAATTATCTTTTCGTTTCTGTGATCTGATATCAAATCACGAACTTCTTTTGATGCCTGCCAAGGGTAAAACCCTTCAGAAAGGATTCCTATATGACCAGTCCATGGATATCTCCCTAACTCTTCAAGACTCGTCACAATTCCAGCCTTAAGAGGGTTGAGATGAATGTATCGTATAAGTTTCAACAAGTACCGATCAGCTTGAACAAGTATTGATCTGTATCTGTTCTGAAACAGATGACCTGCTCTGTCATACTTATGATTGAAATAAATTGCATGCCCTGTCAACAGTTTCTGCATGAATTTTGATAACGGTATATCGCCTGTACGGAGAAGAAAGTGGACATGATTTGACATCAATGCCCAGGCATATACTGTAATCCCTGTCTGATCTACGCACTTTTCAAGACGAGAGACGAACCGTTTCCTGTCCCTGTCGTCCTTAAAGATAGACCCCTTTTCAATACCACGTGCTATGACATGGTGTACTGCATTCTTCCAATCCAATCGGTTTGTCCTTGGCATGATACTATTAGTGTACAAATAATTCGCTCAAATTTCAAGTGTCATTATTGTTATTGAACGAAATAGAGATAATTATGCATACTAATTCATATATATTAATAATACTATATTATTACGACATATAAGTTGAAGAAGTGTGCTACGTCCCTGAGAAGAAGTTGGATAGATACATGATTGAATGGAAAAGGTTTGCTTCCGGGCCGTGTCCGGTTATTGTTTCGGCCTCCTCCATAAGGGTTCGAGCTTCGAACATGGGATTTCTTCCGTCTCTCTTCTCTGATGAGGATTCAGCATTTTCAACAAGATACCAGGCCCGACCGGTAAGCAACCCTATCTGCGCAGCATCATCAAGCATCGTGTCAGAAGCTCCAGCAAGTAAAGCACCCCCTTGTGCAGCAAATCGTGCTATTTGTCCGCTGGTGATTTCCCATATAGACCTTCCGTCAGGTACAAGGGAAATATCTTCCTCCTGCTGATCAAGTTTGAGCGACAGTCCTGCAAGCATTCCATTTGCCCCGGTAGCTCGGACTGCTTCTGAAAGCAATCTTGTGGCATGTCGACCACCATTTTCCGCAATATGCTCCATTGCAAGAGCAAGCAGAGCATCTCCCGCAAGAATTGCCGTAACATCATCACGTTTTTCAAGGAGATCGGGAACGCTGTCATGCATGGCTACAAAACCAGGAAGAGAAAGATGTACTGAAATACCTGCCCGCAGCATCAGTGCAGCCACTGCGACAGGCATCCCGGTAGCTCGCGGACAGCCACACCATTCCGAAGCAGCACACGCCAGGAGACTGATTTCGAGATGATCACTGTGCGTTACACATGAGTGAAGAGCTTTCTGGAAAGGAGAAGGAATGTCAATCGTAGCCCTGTTGATCACGCTCAGAACAGTATCACCAAGTTCACTTTTCAGTTTTTCAAGCAAAGTTATACGTCTTCTCTGGCAGAAGTCAGTTCTATCAATCTCTTGTTGAACTTATCCTGCGGGAAAGCTTCCTCGAGTATTCCTCCGTGAGCAATACTGAAATTACCCGTTTCCTCACTGACAACAACTGCAATTGCATCTGATACTTCAGTAATTCCTATTGCTGCCCTGTGACGCGTACCAAGAGCAGGTCTTGGCCTGTTGGATTTTGATCTGCCGAAAAATGTTTTTCTTGAGAGAGGAAGAATTGCTCTCGCTCCAACAATGGTACCATTATTAATAATAATTGCCCCATCATGCAGCACTCCAGGAGGTTGCAGCATTGCAGCTATCAATGGGGGATCAATCTTGAGCTTGTTCAGCAGAACTGGATCACCATACACTTTCTCGAGGGATTCCTCCCTTTCAATTACAAATAGTCCTCCGAGCCGGTGCTTTCTCAGAAGAACACAGGATTCCACAAGTGCTTCAATTGTACTTTGCTCCAGTATATCCGCGTGACCATAGAATTTTCTGAGGTTTCGCCCCATGGTTCCCAGGACGTCCTTAATCTCCTCATGGAATATCACAACTATCGCAATAAAGAGAAGCGGAGTCAGGTTCTGGAGAAGATAGATGAATGTGAAAAATCCAAGTCCACCAAGAATATTCGCGAACAGGATCAGAATAATGAACATAAGAATGACCGGCATTGCCGGTGTATGCCAGAGGTATTTCAGCAGCATTCTAACAGCAAAAGCTATTATGATTATATTCGCAAGCTGGGCAAGCCAGAATCCACTTATAATTGCATGACCAAGCGGTTGTATCATTTTGCTCCGCTACCCCTAACCTGACGTCCTCGTACCGTATTTCATTGCGCGGGTGATCCGAAGTACCTGAGCTGTGCCTTCTACATCATGCACTCGTACAATGTCAGCGCTGCCTGAAGATAAGGCCGTAACCGCATGGGAACCAATCTCCCTTTCGGAAGGATCTTTCCTGCCAGTCAACTGACCGATAAAACTCTTTCGTGAGTGACCAAGCAGAACTCTGCATCCCAGCCATCTGAACTCCTCAAGCCTGGATATAATGCGAAGGTTATCCTCCAGTCTTTTCCCGAATCCAATTCCAGGATCAATGATAATCCTTTCCCTTCGTATTCCCGCTTCTTCCGCTGCTTTAATTCGTTCTTCAAGAAAAGAATATATATCCTCGATAACATCTATATATACAGGATTATCCTGCATAGTCTCCGGGGTGCCTTTCATGTGCATCAGAACAAGAGGAACCTCCGCTTCTGCAACTGTCTGCGCCATGACAGGATCAGACAGAGCGGAAACATCATTAATCATGGAAGCTCCTGCGGACAGGACCGTGCCGGCAACAGAAGCATTTGCTGTATCAATTGAGATAACAGCTTCACAATCAGAGCTGAGAGACTCTATAATCGGGAGAAGACGATCAAGCTGAATATCCGCTGGAACAGGAAGAGATCCCGGACGTGTTGATTCAGCTCCTATGTCAATTATATCCGCACCCTGACTAACCATCTGCCTTGCATGAATCAAAGCATCATCCGTATTCAGATATCTGCCTCCATCAGAAAAAGAATCCGGAGTGACATTCAGTATTCCCATTATCAATGGTTTCCTGCGGAAATCAAGAACTTTATTTCGAGAGTGTATTATGTCAGGAATCTCAGGAAAATCATCAAGCGCCTCTCTCAAGTCACCTGACAGTGCCGGAAGATCGAAGGGCTGCCCTTCAAGAGATGCGCAACCCCGTAGAATCTGCCTGGGCGTCCCGATTATCATCGCTTCAGTTTCTTTGATACTGCAGGATACTGATCCTCGGGAAACGATAGCATCTGCTCCGCCCGAAAGCATGCACTGCTTCAGAATATTAGCTGCTGCTGCAGGAAGATATCCTGTGGAAAAAGCAATCACTCTGCATTTAAGCGAGAGCCTGTCCCATGTTTCAGGATCAGCACCGATAGCTGCAAGCTCTTTCTGCCAGTCCTCATCAGTTACAAGGTGCAGTTTTCTGAGCCGCATTCAAATAACCTTGATTCCCCTTCCAATGAGAGACAGAGCTTCGGTACGGGTTTCAAGTTTTTTCAGATAACCCCGCATTGCGGATGTTACTATTCTGGAATCTCTTTTCCTTACTCCCCGCATGGCCAGACACATATGTTCCGCTTCCATAACAACCATAACACCTTTTGCGGACAGCTCATTCATCAACCTGTCTGCGATTTCCGTGGTCAGCCTTTCCTGAATGGTAGGACGGGCGGACATGATTTCAACGGTTTCCACAATTGAACTTAAGCCGGCTATTCGGTCATTCGACGGGAGGTAGACAATGTCGCATCTGCCGATGAAAGGAAGGAGGTGATGTTCGCACATTGAACAGAAACTAATATCTTTTATGATTATCATCTCGTTCTGGTCTTTGCATGACATCGTTGTGACTGGTTTAATCTCGTCAGGATTTACACCGCGACATAACTCAGCCATTGATCTGGCCATGCGAGCTGGAGTTTCTCTCAGACCATCTCTGTCAGGATTCTCCCCCACTCCCTCCAGAATCAGCCTTACTCCCTGTTCTATCTTCTTCAGATCCATCATCTTTTTGGTCATCCTCTTCAGGTTCGGTTTTCTCTTCTGTAGAATCAGGATTACTAATACCATCTGAACTGGTTGGCAGCGTAGGAATCGGTCCCATCTCCGGACGGAGTTCCTGGAAAATGGAGTTGATCTCCGTGCTGGAAATTGTTTCCTTCTCAAGCAGCTGCTCAGCAATACGTTCCACAATATCCTTGTTATCGTTCAGGATATCGCGCGCAGTGCTGTATGCTTCTTCAACGAATCTCTTTACCTCTGAATCAATAACACGAGCAGTGTGCTCGCTGTAGTCCCTTGTTCTGTTGAATTCTCTTCCAAGGAAAATCGTATCGCTTGTCTCAGAATGCGTAATCGGTCCGAGTTCTTCACTCATTCCCCATTCACATACCATCTTACGTGCGAGAGCTGTGGCTTTCTCAAGGTCATTTCCAGCTCCGGTACTCAGAGTATCAAGAAAAAGGATTTCCGAAGCTCTTCCACCAAGAAGCATCGCGAGCATGCTTTCGAGTTTTTCGAGTGTGTAGGTATATCGATCATCAGCGGGAAGGAAGCTGGTCACTCCCATAGCCATACCCCGTGGAACAATAGTTACTTTGTGAATAGGATCTGCTTCCGGAACGAATATTCCAACAACCGCATGACCGCTTTCGTGGTACGCTGTGCATTTCTTCTGAACGGGACTGATTATGATGCTTTTGCGCTCGAGGCCGAGTATTATTCTATCAATAGCGTAATCGAAATCTTCCTGTTCAACCTTTTTAGCATTGCGCCTTGCGGCTCGCAGAGCTGCTTCATTGGCCAGGCTCTCCAGATCCGCACCGCTGAATCCCGGAGTACTCCTGGCAACTTTTTCCAGGCTCGCTGACTTGTCCACCGGCATCTTGCGCGTATGGACTTTCAGTATCGCCTCTCTGCCCTTTACGTCGGGCATACTTACAACAATTCGTCTATCAAATCTTCCGGGTCTTAAAAGTGCCGGATCAAGAACATCAGGACGGTTGGTTGCTGCCATGACTATAACACCCGCGTTTTCCTCGAATCCATCCATTTCCACAAGAAGAGCATTCAGTGTCTGCTCCCTCTCGTCATGTCCTCCTCCAAGGCCGGCACCTCTGTGTCTTCCAACAGCATCTATCTCATCAATGAAAATAATGCAGGGAGCTTTTGACTTGCCCTGCACAAAAAGGTCCCTGACGCGGCTTGCTCCCACACCAACGAACATTTCCACGAAATCGGATCCGCTCATGGAATAGAAGGGAACCTTGGCTTCCCCAGCTACAGCTTTTGCCAGTAACGTCTTTCCTGTTCCGGGTCTGCCAACAAGTAAAACACCCTTGGGCACCTTTCCCCCGAGACGTTGGAATTTCTCAGGTACCTTCAGGAACTCTATTACTTCCAAAAGTTCCGCTTTCGCTTCATCTGCCCCTGCCACATCTTCAAATGTCACCTGGGGTTTATCACTGGAGAACAGTCTGGCTTTGCTTTTCCCGAAGGAGAAAGCCTTTCCTCCTCCTCCAGCTTTTCGCATGAAGTAGATAAAGAAACCAATAAGCAGAAGAAAAGGAATGAACGAGAGTAAGTGAGCCAGCAATTCGTTTGGCGGTTGTGCAGTTACAAGCACACCATGAGCGGCCAGAGAGTCAAGAACTCCTGTACTCTCAAATGGAATGAAACTGGTGAATTCATCAAATTCGGCTCCATCTTCAATCTGTGGAATATAGAATTCACCTTTAATCGAGCCACCAGTTTCAATAACAACGGATTTGATATTGTTCTCGCTGATGTATTCCATCAGGCGGGAATATGGGATATCAACGCTGTCTTTGCCCGTATCAAAAACCTGAAATATCGTAAAGGCGATTAAAACCATAAGCAGCCACATGGTAATGGTTCTCATTGAGCAACCGGCAGTAATCGGCTGAAGTGGTACTTTTTTGCCTGGTGGACGTTTGTCGTTCATATATCTCCTGATCCGTTCATTCCCTTATCGCTACGATGTCGGATAGATTTCTTCCAAACCCTCCCGGGCTGTCGAGTCCATACCCGAATACGAATTTGTCAGGAATGTTGAATACAACCCGATCGACTTCTACTTCAACCTTTCTTCTGATCTTTTTGTCAAGCAGGACAACTGTGTGAAGAGAGGCCGGATCTCTTGATTTAATCAGCCTTTGAATATACGCCAGAGTAAGCCCTGTGTCGACGATATCCTCCACCAGAAGGACATCTCTGCCTGACAGGGGAAGTGTGGTATCAAGCGTAAGCCTTACTTCTCCTGAAGATTCTGTCTGTTCTCCGTAACTCGCTGCTCCAAGAAACTCGATCTGCAGTTTAACCTCCATAGAGCGAATCAGATCAGAAGCAAACATGAAACCTCCCTTTAAGAGAGGAATAACCACAATCTGTTTTCCGAGATAATAATCTGAAAGCGTTTTGCCCAGTTCCTGTACACCCTGCCTGATCTCCTTTGATGAAATCAGTACTTCATAATCATTACTCACTGATCTTTCTCCATTCGTTACATAGATCTTTCTATAAAAACTTCAGATTCTACAACTGTGATTCTCAGGCCGCCGGGAAGCAGATGAAAACCGCTTTTCGTGTCAGCCAGCCATCTGTCAGTTTTTTCGATTTCCTCTCTTACACCTCTGGGGCGACCACTGAGAACCCACAGAACACCAAGCCTTACAGCTCTCGGATAGTTCAAATATCGCTTAATACTGAACTTATCTCCGGATACAAGTTCCTCAATAGATGTCTCAATCATATCATCAACTAAATCCCGCCACTGAGACAGATTTGCGGAAGATCTGCTCAGGGCATAGGAATAACCCGGAGATAGCGATTCAAGAACAGGCATAATAGTGTGTCTTATTCTATTTCTGAGGAAAGTATCTTCGGTATTACTGGGATCTTCAATCCAGCCCTGATCAATCGTCGAGAGATATCCCTGAAGATCATGCCTGGATAAGTCGAGAAGAGGTCTTATAACAGGACCTCGCCCGAAATAGTCCATCCCACCCAGGCCTCTCAGACCGGAACCTTCAAGAAGTCGCAGTATAAGTGTTTCAGCTCTGTCCGAAGCAGTGTGTCCTGTCGCCACAAGATCAGATCCTTCTGCAATATCGTTGTAAATCGCTTCACGCTTCCTGCTGAAATACGCTTCAAGTGACCCGGATTCAGGAGGAGAAATTTTCCTTAACTGAAAGGACAGTTCCAATCGAACGGCAAATTCTTCCACAAATGCAGCGGCATCAGCACTATCTGATCTTGCGCCATGATCGATATGAAGAACAGATACATCCCACTTCATATAATTCCGGAATTGCAGCAGCAGTCGAAGAAGAGCCATAGAATCACTTCCACCGGACACAGCTGCCCAGATCCTGCTACCTTTCGGCAGCAGACTGCGGGTTCTCACTGTTTCTATGAAAGTTCCTTCAGGATTCCTGGCTTTATTCATCATGTCCTCCATGTTTACAATATACAGGAGCCACACTGAAATATTCAGACGGGTCCATAGATTTCGCGTAAAACATACCCGATAAGATATCTTCAGTATATTTCAGTTAGTTGTTTACACGCTGGACTTATCGTTAGCATAAGACAATAATGTCATGGGAGGCAGTCTATGCAGCATGCAGATACAAGAACCGGCAGACTTAAAAGGGAACTGGGCATCCCCTCGCTTTTTTCAATTGCGACCGGATCCATGATCAGTTCCGGTCTGTTCGTACTCCCCGCACTTGCCTTCACCGTGGCAGGACCCGGAGTGATATTCTCCTATCTAATAGCGGGATTCCTCACAATTCCGACAATGTTGAGCAAAGCCGAACTTTCTACTGCCATGCCAAAAGCAGGCGGAACATATTACTTCGTTGACAGAGCTCTCGGACCTCTCGCCGGAACCCTGTCCGGTTTTGCCGCCTGGTTTTCTCTGTCTGTCAAGACAGCCTTTGCCTTCGTAGGTCTTGGTATATTCATGGAATTCCTGTCACCCGAAATCAACGGAAGACTCTTCGCGATGATTTCATGCATCCTCTTCACAGGGATAAATCTCAGAGGAGCCGGGCATGCCGGTAAAGCCCAGATTGTTCTGGTTGCAGGCCTTCTGATATCCCTTGCACTTTTTGCGGGATTAGGTCTTACGTCATTAACACCTGATCGATTCAGACCGCTCGCTCCAAACGGTTTCGGTGGTATTCTTGAAGCTGCAGCGCTTGTTTTTGTCGCTTTCGGCGGGTTGACCAAAGTCACCAGCGTATCGGAGGAAGTCAAGAATCCCGGAAGGGATCTGCCAACCAGTATGATCCTTGCACTGATTGTTGTCACCTCGCTCTATTTCGTTTCCGTTCTCATATGCGTTGGAGTACTGGATCCATCGGTTCTATCCTCGACCGGTATGCCGATATCCGAAGCAGCGAAGGTTGTCGCTGGAAGCACAGGTCTCACCGTTATGAGTATCGCAGCTGTGCTGGCTTTTCTGTCCACAGCAAACGCCGGTATTCTTGCTTCAGCAAGGTTCCCCTTCGCTATGAGTCGTGATGAGCTTCTTCCGGCAGATTTATCAAGAATATCAAGGAAAAGGGGAACACCGTGGGTTTCCATACTTCTTACCGGCATCATCATTATCCTTCTGCTTTTTCTTGATTTCACCCATCTCGTAAAACTCGCTTCAACTATGATGATCCTTCTTTATCTTCTTGTTAATGCCGCTGTAATCGTCATGCGCGAGAGCAGGATACATACGTATAAACCTGACTTCAAAAGCCCCGGTTACCCATGGATTCAACTCCTTGGAATTGTCGGGATGATTGTGCTCCTCTACAAATTAGGACAGTCAGCTCTCATCGCAAGCGTATTTGTCGTCATAGGAGGATCTATCTGGTACTTCATATACTCACGCCACCGATCCAGCAGGCACTATGCACTTTTACATCTGGCCACCCGAATATTCCCGAGAGAACTCGTCAGAAAGGAAGATGGACTTGTCAGAGAACTCGCAGAGGTTTTAAAGGAGAGGGACAATATCTATGAAGACAGATTCGACAGACTTGTTCTGGATGCCCCTATATTAGATCTGGATGGACCGATCAATCTCGAACTGTTCCTCGCTGCTGTATCGGACAAGCTGTCACCTGCGCTCGGTCTTCCAGGGAGTGAACTTGCGGAACTTCTCCTTTCAAGGGAGAAGGAATCTACAACCGCACTCAGAAAAGGCCTTGCAATACCGCACATAATCGTACCGGGAGAAAAGAAATTCTCTGTGGCTATCGCAAGGTGCAGAAATGGTGTCGAGTTCGGAGGCGAGAATTCACCTGTCCGGATGATCTTCGTGCTTGCCGGTTCAAGAGACGAAAGGATGTTTCATCTCAGAGCACTTATGGCGATAGCTGAGATAACAAGCACTCCGGACTTCGATTCGAACTGGATGAAATGCCGTAACGAAACAGAGATCAGGGATCTTATACTTCTTTCAAAAAGGCGGAGACTGCCTGAGTCTACATAGTTTTCAAATCTCACCAGCATTCTCATCCTGATATCCTTTTATCAGAGTCATATACGAACATCATGAAGTTCTTTCTGTTTGCTTGACTATATACTGTATTTGCATTATTGTACAATTACACAAATACGGAAAGGAACCACGCATGCCAGCAGATAAGGATCGATTCGAAAAACGGGCTGAGATAATCAAGGCGATGGCTAATGCCGCCCGTCTCATGATTGTCGAGGAACTGTCAAGAAATGAGAAAACAGTCACTGCTCTTACAGAGCTGGTAAATCTCGATATATCCACTGTATCAAGACATCTTCTGATCCTTCGACACGCTGGAATTGTGGCATGCGAAAGGAATGGAAATCAAATACTTTACCGACTTCGTACTCCGTGTGTTCTGAACTTCTTCGACTGTGTCGAGAAGATTTTGAATGGCGAGAGCAATACAACTGATACCTGTTCGGACAATTCTTGCCGTGAGTGCAACTGACTCCTGACGCTATGAAAAGAGAAAAGTAATGGACTGGAAAAAGGAAAGAAACCCTCTTGGTTACATGCTGGGATTCTTCCTGATCGCGTATTTTCTGCCGGTAGGATGGAATCGTTTCGACAACGCCGTGTTCGAAGCACTTCATCTGTTGAAGGAGTACGCCCGGGAGCATGTCCTGACCTGTCTTCTTCCGGCTTTCTTCATCGCAGGCGCCATATCGGTCTTTCTGAGTCAGGCTTCAGTAATGAAGTACCTTGGAGCGCAGGCAAAGAAAGCCATGGCTTATGGAGTTGCCTCGGTATCAGGGAGCATACTTGCCGTCTGCTCCTGCACTGTGCTTCCTCTGTTCGCGGGAATCTACAGAATGGGTGCAGGGATAGGACCAGCAACTGCTTTTCTCTATTCAGGTCCTGCAATTAATGTACTCGCAATCATTCTGACTGCAAGAATTCTGGGGCTTGAGCTGGGCATAGCCCGCGCGGTTGGAGCTGTTGTGTTCAGTATTGTGATAGGCCTCTTCATGCACCTCTTTTATGGGAAGAAAGAACATGAGAGAACAACTGCTGCCACAGTATCGGCAGGTCATAACGATGATTCCAGGCCTCTGTGGCAGACAACTCTGTATTTTGCCAGCATGGTCGGCATCCTCATATTCGCCAACTGGGGAAAACCTGATGGTGACTCAGGGTTATGGAGCATTATCTATTCGTGGAAATGGATTATTACCGGAGGTTTTTCAATTCTCCTGGGATTGATCCTCACCGCCTGGTTCAATGTTAAACTCTGGAAACTGCTTGTCGTCGGAATTGCCATCACTGTTTTTGCTGTGATTCTTCCCGGTTATCCTGTTATTGCCTTCGCAGTCGGCCTTATTGGATTTTCAACTATTCTTACAACAGGCAGCCGTGAAACACGATCGTGGTTTGACTCAACATTCGGGTTCGCCAAGCAGATACTCCCCCTTCTTTTCGCAGGTGTACTGATTGCGGGGGCTCTCCTGGGACGACCCGGCAACGAGGGCCTTATACCTTCGGAATGGGTCAGTTCAGCGGTTGGCGGAAACTCAATCTTCGCAAATCTGTTTGCCTCAATCGCTGGAGCTTTCATGTATTTCGCGACCCTCACAGAGGTACCAATTCTTCAGGGACTTCTTGGCGCCGGTATGGGCAAGGGACCAGCCCTGGCTCTTCTGCTGGCAGGTCCTGCCCTTTCATTACCGAACATGCTGGTTATCAGGAGCATAATGGGAACATCCAGAACAATAACTTTCATTTCGCTGGTTGTAATAATGGCTACGATCAGCGGAATAGCCTTTGGGCTGTATTCAGGTTAGGAGCAAAATATGAAAAAAGAAATTAGGATACTCGGGACCGGCTGTCCTAAGTGCATCAAACTTGCTGAAGTGGCAGAACAGGCAGCGATACAACTGGGTATTGATTACGAATTGGAAAAGGTCACTGACATCAACGACATAATCGGCTACGGAGTCATGCTGACTCCTGCTCTTGTAGTTGACGGTGATGTGAAAGTTGCGGGATCCGTCCCCTCAATCGATCAGATAATCGAATTCCTAAAATAAATCCAACAAGGAGTGATATGAATAAGATCACCAGGGTTTCAATAATTGTATTTGTCTGCCTGCTTGCCGGAGCAGCAATAATCGCCGGAAAGGATCACGAATCAGCCGACAGGAATGTTGCTCCTGTTGATAGCAATCTGCCCAGACTTCTGGATCTTGGATCGCACAATTGTACACCATGTCAGATGATGGCTCCGGAACTGGAGGCTCTCTCTGCGGAATACGCGGGTGTCGTGAATGTCGAATTCATAGATGTAAATGAGGACCCGACAGCAGCGCGATCATACGGCATCAGGCTCATCCCTACTCAAATAATCTTTGATGCGGGCGGAAATGAACTGTTCAGGCACGAAGGCTATATGAGCAGGGAAGATATGGCAGCAAAACTGGTTGAGTTCGGTTACGATTCGTCTCCTTTTCAGAATTAATTACTATGGAAAATCTGATAACTTCTTTTGCAGGCGCTGTTGAATCAGCTGCACCAATTGCAGTTCCGCTCGCTCTGCTCTGGGGAGTGCTGAGTATTCTCCTCAGCCCCTGCCATCTGGCAAGTATTCCTCTGATAGTAGGATATATCTCAAGACAGGGAAATACCGGATCAAACAGGGCTTTCAATATCTCAGTCGTATTCTCCCTTGGCATAATGATCACGATAATCCTTGTGGGAATCGCCACTGCTGCTGCTGGGCGACTGCTGGGAGATATAGGCCAATTCGGTTACTACTTTGCCGCTGCCGTAATGCTTTACTTCGGACTGAATCTGCTCGAGATTCTCCCATCCCCTTTCAAAAGAGATAAGAGTTTTTCACCGAAAAATGCCGGTCTTGCAGGAGCCCTTGTTCTTGGACTCATATTCGGAATTGCTCTTGGTCCATGCACCTTTGCCTTTATGGCTCCTATTCTCGGTGTTGCCTTCAGCACGGGTAGTAAGTACCCTGTCTTCGCTATTCTTCTTGTAGCCGCTTTTTCTGTAGGTCACTGCGGAGTAATCGTTGCGGCAGGAACATTCTCAAGCTCAATACAGAGCTTTCTGAAGTGGAATGAAAAATCAGGTATTGTCCCGATTCTGAGAAAGGTCTGTGGTGTGCTTGTGATCCTGGGCGGATTGTACATTCTCTACAGATATGCCTGAGGTGGTTTGAATCAGCCTGTGATCTTGCTAGTATCCTGTCGCCTGGATCATATTTTGCATATAATAATTATCTGTAACAATATGTGATAAAGAACGATGAGCAAATGAAACTTGAGTCAGTCTAAGGAGGATGTACATGCATAAGCCGCTTTTTATGCTGCTTATTTTACTTTCTTTACTGTCATGCAATGAAGATGTGCAACTGCAACCCGAGGAAGTGGTTGATGCCTTCCTTGAAGCTTATGAGAACCAGGACGCTTCAAAACTGGCGTCGTATGTATCTGAAGGAGAAATCAGCGGTCTCGAACAGTTTGTAGAAGAAGTCAAGAGCAGCAGCAATCCCAACCGACTACTGGCCGTAGCCGATATTGAACTCAGCGCAAACGAGATCAGGAATCTGAATGCTAAGACCTTATTCATCTTGTCCTGGGAAGCCTCCTGGGAAAGAATGGAAAGAACGGGCATGGGAGATATGGATATAGAATACACAATCTACAGTTCCCGAATCTCTGGAGACTCCGCCTTTGTAGAAGTAACGCGCAGGATAATCGATACGGAAGAAACGAACGTATGGGTTCTGCTAATGGAGAATGATCGCTGGAGAATAGACACCTATAAGAGTCTATAGTCCTCATAAGTAATCAAATAACCTGTGCAGGTGGAATTGAGGCTGAACATGCTCCGATTCCCGGACGTGACACAGGCATTACACTGGAATATTCTATGTTTAATATGGTATCATCTTAAACGTAACCGAATCGGGGGAAATAATGAACGCATTAACGAATTTTTCAGCAACCGCCATCATCTTTCTTGCAACGGTCTTAAGCTGCTCCGCTGAAGAAAACCTGTCCGTACCTGAAGCACAGCCTTTTACTGATACTCAGGCGGTTCAGGAGCTGGTCAGGAGTAATAATGAGTTCGCGATGGATTTATACAAGGAAGTGTGCGTAATACAGGGGTCGGATAATACCTTCTTCTCTCCATACAGTATTTCCTCAGCCCTTGGAATGACCTACGCGGGGGCAGAAGGACAGACGGCTGTTGAAATGGCTGTAGTCCTTCACTTTACGCTGCCGTTTGAAATAACCAACAGGGCTTTCCATTCATTGACTGAATCTCTGAGTTCTGGCGAACTTGTCAGAGCGGAGTCAGGGGATCCATTCACCCTTTCAATATCCAACGGTCTCTGGGTTCAGGATGGTTTCAACCTGCTGGATGAATACGTTGCAGAGGTAACAATGTATTACAGCGCCGCAGTCAGAAACCTGGATTTCATCGATGACCCTGATGGTTCTCGGGAAATCATCAACGAATGGGTTGCTGAGAGTACAATGGATAGAATACAGAATCTGATCCCCTCTGGTGTTCTGAATGATGATACCAGGGTTGTACTTACAAACGCGGTATACTTCAAGGCTTCCTGGCTGAAGCCATTCCATGAGCACTTCACATCGGACACACCATTCTTCCTGACCAATGGCTCCGCAATCAATGTCCCGATGATGAACCAGACTGACTATTTCAGATACGTTTCCACTGAAGAATGCAGCGCTGTTGAACTTGATTATGCCGAAGGCAATGCAAGCATGCTCATACTTCTTCCCGATGGAGACATTGAGGAATTCGAGCAGGATTTCGATTCGGGTATGATGGAGACAATCAGAAGAAGACTTTCTTCCACTCGCGTAAGCATATCCATGCCGAAGTTCGAATTTTCGCAAAGCATGCAGCTGAGTCAGATTCTGAGAACACTTGGAATGGAATCTGCCTTCAGCGGCGGTGCCGATTTCAGCGGGTTCACAGGAAACCCTGACCTTTTCATCTCGGAGATTCTGCATAAGGCTTTTGTAAAGGTTGATGAAACCGGCACTGAAGCCGCTGCTGCCACGGCAGTGGTAATGGGTATTACAGCCATACCTGAAGATCCGGTTGAAATGAACATAAACCGGCCTTTCCTGTTCTTCATACTTGACAGGGAATCCGGATGCATACTCTTCATGGGAAGGATAATGGATCCTTCAGACTGAGTAGAACCTCAGGAATATTTCATCGGTTTACAACGAGTATTTTTCTTGTAACAGAAATATCACTGCAGCTCAGTTTAACGAAGTACAACCCTGCTGATACAGGTTGGCCGGAATCGCCTGCAAGATTCCAGACAGAAACATGTGACCCGGGAATAGATTCACAGTTCAGTCCGGCAATCCGTCTTCCACGAATATCGTATACCGCAAGATCAACTGATCCACTCATCTTCGGTATAAGAACATCAACGCTCATCTGTGAAATAACAGGGTTTGGATATGGGATTCCCATGCTGAAATCCTGCGGTATATCAGGCGAGCCTTCAATTCCCACCGGTTCCAGACCTATACTGTATACCTCTCCCCCGTTACCCATAGCTCTTGCGTGAACAGCCTTACCGGAAGCTGTTGCGAATAACCCGTCTGAACTAACGCTGACGCTGAAGATAGAACCTGGTTCATCAATATCGTCCAGAAGGCTGAATATTACATTACCACTGTGATCAAGTGCAGTGAATACATCACCGTAAGTTCCATTGTACTTTCCCCAGCACCCGGCAACGATAACAGATCCATCTTCACTTATATCCGTTGAAGAAACCTCGTCACCATAGTTCCTGTACTGCCAGAGTTCCGATGGTGAATCCTCAAGAGGCCAGTCTACAGCAAACACTTTGCCTGAATACGGACCGAACGCAACTGTCCCGCCTGCAACTGTTTCACCGTCACCGCTTATAGCTACGGCTGTAACCCAATCGTCGCCCGTGCTGAAATAACCGGCCATATTCCAGGAAACCCCATCGTATTCGAATAATTTGATATACCCGTAGAAATCACCTGTTACAATTCTTGAACCATCATCCGCTATTTTCGCCATTGTCTGGCTGTAATTTCCAACAGGTGTGCCAACCAGACTTCCATCGGTCATGTCATAGATCTGCGCTCCGGAAGATCCGTCATAAACTGTCACCAGAACTCTTGTACCGTCTCCGGATATATCAACTCCGTTCAACTGGACTCCGGTTTCAAAAAGGGCGATCTTCCAGACTTCCAGTTCCGTTGCGGTATCCAGGCAGATCAGTGAATCTCCCGCAGCATTAATGTAAACAAGATACGCGCCATCAACAGTTATATCCTGTTTCTTACCCGGATCAAGAATCAGTGTTGGAACAGAGGATGAGGATAACCAGACATATGTAGAATCATCAAAGGATGCAGCTGAAAATATCTCATTATTCAATCCTGCAGCAACATCCATTTTGTTGTTATTGAAAGGAAGGCTGTAATTCCAAAGAGGAGTTGAGGTTCCTGCTGTTTCATAGCAGGCTATTTTGTCATTATTCAGGTACCAGCTTGTCAGAATACCTGAACCATCCATACTTATTACCGTTTCATTGGCAATGGCTGCCTGATGATCTCTGTCTACCCAGTAAAGCCCGGCCTTGAATTCCGAACTTGAAGTGCTTGCTGCTTCCTCAGTAAAATAGTCTCCCGTATCTTCAATTATTTCTCCGTCAATTTCCAATATCGTTTTTGTAACAGAATTTCCATCGGTTCCTATTTCAGTGACCTCACTGTATCCTGTAAATCCCGAAACCATCGCCGCTAGAAGAAGAATGGAAAACATGACAACCTCCTAATCAAGTATCTGAACAATAATAACCTAAGCATGAATTCGATTTCTGCTACAGTTGTATATATGTAATTTCACCGGATGTCTACACCTTATTCAATCATTACAACTGACTGAACCAGGTTCTCTCCCGGTACTCTCAGCCTGCAGAAGTAGATACCGCTGGAGACAGGGTGTCCTCCCTCATCTCGTCCATCCCAGATCAGTTCCTGTTCGCCTGCGGCTGGTTCAAGTTCCAGTCTGCGTATCATTCTTCCTGCAGTATCGTAAATTTCTATACTGTTCTGTCCGCCAACCGGCACGGCACAGAAGATCGCAAGAGAACCGAAGCAAGGTGATGGCCCGGCTCGAAGAGCAGAAGTGTATATGTCAACACCGGGGCCTTCTTCTATACCTGTCAAACCATCAAAAAGATATGGAGCAAGATTGAATCCTGTGGCGGTCACATATACATCGGAATTCTCTGAAAATGCCGGGATATCGAATGTGACATTACCGGAAGGGTCAGAGTAATCCGATTCCATCCACGGTTCCGATAATGGATCATCAATTAACACAGAGACAAGAAGCCCTCTTTCAGGCACACCTTCAACAGTTACAGCAAATGTGTGTATTCCCGGAATAACCGGAATCGGATGTTCACAGATAATAATGGTCAGTGGGGAAGTATCATAGTAAATGTCCATTTCAGGACAGCCGAATACCATGTGCATATGGTTATTGTTAACACCCGAAGAACCGTAATACGCGAATACTTCATTCTTCGACCAGTCCGTCACCGCTCCCATATGATATATGTTCTCCTGGAAGTAACCCTTGAATATCCACTTTACAAGTGAATCCGCAGCTCCGTAAGGGCTGTTTGTTGTAGGTCCCATGACACCGATAGCACCCTTTGCATCTTCTATTTCACCCTCACCCATTAATGCCTCGCATAAACAGTAATGCCCGTCAAACATCCCGACCTGACAGGCTACAAGCGCTACCCAGGGGAGTTTCCTTCCGTTGCCGAGGTTGGCAACATCTGAATTACCGAACCCTGGAGGGTATATGTGAGTTATGTCACCATGGCCGCAGAAACCTATTATGGAATATCCGCTGTTTATTGAATCGCTGAGAGCAGCTACTGTCGGCGTAATTCCCCCGTTGGCACAGAACCAGGTCACATCCATACCTGCTGCCATCATGTATTCAACGTATTCCCACGAATTGTTAGTGAACTCCGTATGGCCGATGCTCATTCCCTTGTTGAACCAGCTCTGAAGTGGTTCGTATGGATACATTTCATGTTCGGTTATCTTCCATGCCTCGTATACAAGATCATCAGTGTCGCTTCCTGAAAGACGTCCAACATGAATGGAAGGGACACATCCTTCGCCGATCACTCCATAAATGTTATCAGCTGAGTGTCCGCTGTATTGGGGTGACGGAACTACATACTCATCACCTACCAGAAGAATGTATTCAGGTGGATTCGGCCAGGTATTGAAAGCGTTTTCAATCCAGGCATCGATTTCCACCGGGGTCGATCCTATATCCGGAACAACTGCTGTCTCAACCTGCAGACCCTTCCTCATCTTCCAGTCAATGAGGTCCTGCATAAGTTCAATACCCTCTTCCGAAGAAATCACAACGTAACTGCCGTCTACAATACGCTCTACTCCGCTGAACCCCAGGACTTCATCGTAGAAATGGAGGAAACTTCTTGTAACTCCTGTTTCAAAGCGGGTCAGTTCATTAGAACCCGGATTGCCAGTTGTTGAAATTCTGACTGTAACTCTCGTTGTAAGAGTTACCTCTCCCGTGGAGGGGTTCCAGCTAACCGGCATGAAGCTTACCCATGCAACTCTGATATCCCTCAGGATATTTACCATTTCAAGCCTTACAGGGTTCTCAGGCCAGGGGTCAGAGCCGCTGTAGAATTCATTGTTGATCCTCAGAGGCAGGAGAGGCAGGCTCCTTATCCGAAGCGGTTGAAAAGGCGGTATCCTGTAATTTCCAAGAGATATGGTTTCATAATCGAGGATATCTATTTCAACTTCTCCGTAGTCTGAAACCTCAACCATTCTTCGAATCGCAGGAAGGTCAGGATAACCTGTGTCAGCAGCCAGTCCTGACCCGGGAATCCTGAAAACAGTTCCGGTTCCGTACACCGCGTTGAAAGTCTGTTCGCTTTCCAATGCTTCAAGGTTGAATTCAACTGTAATGGAGTTCCCGTTACTGCTGATGACTGTCGCGGTTTCATCTGTTAAGGGATTTCTATAACATACATCTGCAGTTGCGGTATTTAAGAGTACAGTCAGAAAAAGTAATGTGAGATAAATTCCAAACTTCATGATCTGCCCTTCTGTCTGAGGATGCCCCTGTTTATTATCTGATTATTCACTATCCGCCTTATCCTGTGACAATATACCTGTTTCTGTTGTTGCCCCTGATGAGTATGCGCGGAAATTCTATCTTAACAGTATCAGTTTACCGGCAGCGTTATCACCGGATGAAGACAGGAGGACGAAATAAACACCAGCAGGTACCTCCCTGAATGAATCATCCGTGCCATCCCAGATCACATGATTACTGAGCCCTATAATTGAATCATCCCAATGCCTGACCAGTCTTCCGTTTATGTCGTAAATTTCAAGACTGGCTGCTGATATCTGATTACTGTTGACTCGCTCAGGCAAAAAATATCTGATCTCCGTTGACTGTCGGAACGGATTGGGACTGCTCTGACACAGGATACTGCAGTCCGGCTGCGGTAAATCGTCATCTTCGATTCCTGTGGTCGACTTCATGCTGTATACCCCGGAATAGACGGAAGCTACATAGAGACTGTCACCGTCACCGGAAAATGCGACATCAATCATAGTTCCACCGGGATAGTCTCCTGTACAATCCTCCCAGACAAGACCGGAATCAACTGAAACCAGCAAACGGTAAGGAGAGAAAGTAATGCAGACAACAACTTCCGGATTGACCGGATTGAAAGCAAAATGCTGACATTGTGAATCCTCGGAATTAACCAGAATCCAGGAATCTCCGCCATCTACCGTTCTGTATATCCCGTTGGCATTCGAAGCCATCAGTATCTGAGGATTTCCCGGATTTATCGCGACACAGTATACACCCAGACTTACCGGCAGTCCTGAGGATGCCTGAACCCAGGTTACTCCTCCATCGGTCGATCTGGTTACCAGCGCATCTCCGGATACATATATTGTATCGGGGTAATCCGGGTTTATTGCGATTTCAGTCATAAATGTATGCAGGTAGTTGGTAAGAGGGTTCCAGGTCACGCCTCTGTCCGTAGACTTCAACAGATCACCCGGTGTGATATCTGACCATGCACAGGAATAATAGGTGTCCGGTTCATCCGGATTATTCTGTATATCTACGAATTGGCCGCCTTCGGATGAGTAGGTATAAGTGTTGGTTATTCCCCAGTCATCACTGTACTCCATGTAACCCTTCCAGAAAGCATTCTCCCGCCCTGTAATTATCCAGGCAGGCACAGAAGAGCAGGTAATTAATGACATTACCTGCCTGCCCATCGAGCCGACATCTTCTCTCTGTATCCATTCGCCGGTAGCAAACGGATAGTACTGAAAACCATCGACCGTACCCGCAAACAGGATGTTGTTTGCAGTGTCCATGTGCAGACACATGATCATTGCGTCGGATGGCCCGATTGAAACCCATTCGTTCTCAGGATTAAAACCTGAAACGGTCTGCACAATCCCCGGGCACAGACTGAGCAGAATTATGCAGAAAACTTTAACAAACTTGCCATTCATTATTTATACTCCTGTTTCTCTTCCAAAATTATTTCTTCATACTGTATAACAATAATGACTGACCCTCAAAAAGAAAGATGCTTAATAAATATCGGCATGAGAGGGCGTCCGGAGATGTACAATTATGCAAATGATTATTTTAAAACAGAGAAAGAGGTCGAAGCCTCCTTTTCTGGTAGCCCCGAGTATCAGTTCTTTGAACCCCATTATGGAGGGGCTGATGGGACTCTACACTATGATGTCTACAGCGGATAGGTTATTTATTCAGCCATGATTTTACATTCTCCATCAGGCGCTTTGCTTCAACGAGAGCGTTCACAGCCTCATCCTCACTAATGATCTCGAAACTCTCATATGTTGCTGCATTTCTACGTTGTCGAAAACCATCAAGCGCATCTACTGTTTTTGATGTAATCCTTACGGTTAGCTCAAGACTCTGGATTTCATGATAGTGATCACCTGTTCTTGACACCCTGTATCCACTCCTGAACAGGCAGGCCCTAGCACAACAGAGAATCGCATCGTAAGCCATCTTCATCTTCCAAGCAGCGGAAAGGCCGACTAGAGTCTCAGCCTGAGTAATTGCATGGTCAGCTGTTTCTACAAGGGCTGTAATTTCATCATCAGTGGGGGAATGAATATCAATCCATCGATTCTTTTCCCATAATTCCAAGCTCATCATCACCTCCGATCACGAAGATTTTCTTTCCATTTGAGATTCTCCAAATGAATCCCTTTTCCTGCAATTTATCTGCAAACTCATTCCTGCTGAAGCAGGAGGCGTTTACTTCCCGACCGATTTTCTGACCTGCGGTGCGCAAGTAGCTCACCAGTTCACGATGGGAAATATCACCGACAACCATTAGATCCAGATCACTTGACTTGCCAAAAGAACCGGATGCAATGGAACCGTACACGAAAGCAATTTCAATTTTATCAGTAATCGGGTTCAGTAAGGATTTTAGCATACCCGCTAAAGCATCTGTCTTAATGACGATATTCTTTAGATCCACATAGATCGGACAATCCTGATTGGCTGTGTAGTGCTTCTGATTGCCCGATCTTGATCTGGATACAATCCCAAGGTTACATAACCTGTCAAGTTCCTTACCAAGGTTTGTCGAATCCAATTCGAGAATCACTGATAACTGTCTGACGTAGTACTTTTCATCTGGATGCATGTAGAGCCACTCAATAACTTTGGCTCGTGTTCCAGAGCCGAATAATTGTTTAAGCATCTTTCTCCTTTACATCAACTTACCGATTGTTTCTCAGTGAATGCAGCAATACTTGCAGCACCTTTCACCCCTATTGCAGTACTTTCTACCATATTTACAGTATATTTTACTGTCATTGCAGTATATATTACTGCATACTGCATTCATGACAAGTGGGTCAATCTATAAAAGAAAATTGCCGCAGGCTGTTACGCCTACGGCAAAATTCTTGTAGCCCCGAGTATCAGTTCTTTGAACCCCCTCATGAAATGGTTGAGGGGACTCCACCGGCTTAGCAAGTTAACAGTAATCATGAAGCCCACTGATATTAGGATAAGTCAGGATGCTACTTCATTAAATCAGCTACAGTCTCTCTGAGCCAGCGAAGGCGGTGCTCCATCTATATTTACTGTTCGGTCTGGTCGATTCTTAGGTTGTACGTCCACTTCGATTGATGTCCGCAAACTGGCTGGTGCCTCCGGGAAAACGCTCAATATCGCCTGAGAACCAAAAACCCACAGTTCCGAATCTTCTGCTACTTCACATGCTGCTCTAATGGCATGATAGAGCTGATTGAGATTCATTGATTGCTCTCCAGTTCCACAGATATCCTCTCTCGTTCATCGTTACTCAGTATTGCAAAAAATGGACAACTCTGTCGTAGACGGACGGCTCGCTCCTCCTTAGAGGTCATGAAATGGATTAGACGTCTGATGGAATATTCGTCGAGGATATCCCTCCATTCCCCAATATCACCGGATGCAAGATCGTACTGCTTGTCCAAGATCCTATGTGTATACTGCCTCGCCCTTTCGACTATGGATCTATCCTCGCTGATCATCTTCGCTATTATCCTGCACATCTCAGATAGTCTCTGGTCTACCTCCTTATGAGAGGGAACACTGCGTGTTTGTGTAGCTCTCATCGAATTAACGGTGTCAGGGGGTAAACCAAACAAGAGAATAGAATCCGGCTCCATCTGAGGTGTATCAGCTCTGGTGAATCCAATCACCTCAATCGTCATGTCGAATTCGCTCTCAACTTCCTGCAGGAGTTTCTGCAGGTTTCTTACTGTCGATCCAATGTTCCTTGAATCCTGCAGAATGGAGATCCTGATCGGATCTCCTTTGTTTGCAGGAAGGGTAGTCAGCCAGGCAGAGACAGGTATAGGCTCTATTTGCTCTACCAGCTTCCCGATTGAGCTTAAAATAGATTCATACTGTTCAGTTTCTGCTTTGAACATCGCTACTATCGACAGTACAAGAACATCATTCCGCGATATCTCATACAAATGCTTCTTACCTCCTCCGACAGACTGAACAAGCCCGGCAATTACAAGCCTCTTCATAGCCTTTCTCGCACCCGGGGGTGTAAGTCCTGCTCTCTCGGCTGCATCTGTTACAGTAATTGGACCACTCACCTCTGTAGTCATGACCCTGAGGAGTCTGATCTGAGCTTCGGTTCCAAGTATAGCGTTCAGGGGGAATCTAAAAGCGTTCTGTCCATTGCATATCGGTCTCATGATTCGACACCTCGCTGGTTAAATATACTATAGTTTCCATTTCGTAACTATAGTTTCTGTTTAGTAACTATAGTTATTGTAGGCGAATTGTCAATTCGCATAAAATGCGAGAGCTTTATCAGCATGAAATGAAAAGGTGCCCACATCGGTGGGGTTATCCGAAAATTGCCGCAGGCTGTTACGCCTACGGCAAAATTCTGGTAGCGGCGGAGGGACTTGAACCCCCGACCCGCGGATTATGATTCCGCTGCTCTAGCCAACTGAGCTACACCGCCAGGGACGGGAACAATAGAAATACTGCTGGCATATGTCAAGAAGAATCATGTTGTTGAGCATTACAGAGGGCTTCCAATCTGTTCAATACGTCAGCAAGATCCTCCTTATCCAATCCCTTCTCGTCTTTCTGAATCCTCAGGAGTAAAGCTGAAACTCCGGACCACTCGATTATGCTTACATTTACGGTGTAATCCTTCACTGCTTCAAGCAGATGCTGAAAGGAAATGGTGTGAACCTCAGATACACAGCATATCAGAGTAGCAACCTTCCGCTTGCCAAGGAATACGTCCTGGGAAGAAGGGTTCTCAATGTTGTTTCTGAATTCAAGATAAGATGAGATAGATACGTAAATCAACCGAATATGAAGCGCTAACTCATCAACTGACATACTTGATCTGAGGAAATCCTCGATATGATAGTAAAAATCTGTGATAATGTGATCAGGAATATCCTGAATCATCTCCCGGATTTCCATTAACTGTCTTACATCATTCAGCCGCATACCCCGATCAAAATCTCTGAATTGACCGAAACTGGCTTCTATGGCCAGTTTAACATCCCTGTATGCGTCCTCCATTTCTATGAAAGCTTCACGCTCAACAGTAATGTCTATGATATCCACCCAGATCTCACGGTAATTCGAAGGAGACCTGAACGAGACAACTGAAAGACCGTCAACTTCATTTATTGAGCCGACAAGTTGAATGATTTTTACGTCATGTTTCTCATTATCAGGCTGTTTAGAGACAAGAACAAGTTTCAGCTGTGCCTGAAAAGTGGTTGAGGAGACGACTGCAAGATAAGCCTGGTTCATATCCGTATTTTCGCACTCTTTAAGCAGAAGGGGAATCAAGGCTCTTGCGTAGTGCTCTCCGCCTCCGTATCGATGTATCCTGTTCAACCTTTCAAGTTCATGAGCAACGAGAAGTTTTTTGAGTGTCCTTCTAATAATTATCTGTTCTTCTCTTGTTGCGCTTAATCCGGTGGGACCAGTCATTTCAATTCGAATGGATATTATTCCGTCCCTCGTTGTATATCTTCTCTGGTGGCGGATAGAAGCGCCAAACCACGCATGTGTGAGAGCGGTAACACAGTTCTGAAAAGAGATATCTCTTTCGAATCCCGTGATATTAATCCCTGTAAGATGTTCCCTGGTTGTGTTGAGATTCTTTATCCGGAACTGGGCTTTACCACCGCTGATCCGGACCTGATTAACCAGTTGAAAATTTGATCTGATGATCCAGGCAAGGTCCAGAGCGTTTCTCTCCGCAAGGTATTCGTCAGACCTGGAAGAAATAAATAGAACCAGTTCTCCTTTCTCACCCAGAATACCTGAAGGAATCATCTCATCACCATAAAGACGTTCCAGTGCAGTCCTTACTTCCTCGAACTTCTCCAGTCGTTCAGCTGCTCTGGACAGCAGTGAAACTGTTCCAGCCCGTCCCTGAGCCAGCCTGGCCAGAAGATCGGCCATTTTTCTGGCATCTGCAGCAAATCTGTCTCTTCTTTCTGAATTTTCATCGCGAATTCCCGTAATTACATATCCTCTTCGAAGTCCTTCACTCTTTAACGCGAAGCCCTCAAGAAGGTCCAGATTCCAACCGGAATGATGAAGTTCACTTAGTACAACTGTAGCGAGCCCAGGCCAGTCTATTGCGGCAACACCGACCAGAACCAAGTCATCACCATCTTTCTGATCAATGATAACTTTAGTATTAGAGATTTCTTTCAGAGCAAGCAGTTTTTTATAAATGTCCGATCTTCTTGCTGCAGGGATAATACTGCCCGGACACTCGCACTGCTCTGCGTTCTTTTTGTCCACCCCGGTTCATTCTCCGTTCATTCGATAATTCAGAACCTCAACATGCTTGACAGACAGCATCTGTCAGACCATATATGCTCTCCGGTCGCGAAAGCAACAACTGTCAGTTTCGTGGGCGAATAACTCAGCTGGCTAGAGTGCCTGCCTTACAAGCAGGATGTCGGGGGTTCAAGTCCCTCTTCGCCCACCATCAACTCATTAAGTACGCTCAGTACCTGTTTTCGGGAGCATCCATCCTGTCAACGGTGAAACTCCATGAGTATCCGGCAAACTCCTCTCCGTCACATGAAATAAATGTAATGGATACTCTGTATTCGCCTTCATCAAGATATGATGCTGGTCTGAATTGAACCAGATCTTCATACACTGCAAGGGGTGATAGTTCATAAGTGATATCACCCGAACTGTCAGAAAGTACAGCTCGTGCTTCCCAGGTCATTGAACTGTCCGAGAGATCAGCACAAATCTGTAATACCGGTCTATGATCATATGTTGTACCTGCTGGATACTCCGAATGAAACACTGCCAGAGGTTTTTCCGGAACAGCAATAATGTAAGGTTCGCTTACCGTTTCATTCCCGGCCATATCCTCAAAGCTCAGTATGATCGCGACAGGCTGGGCTGAAACCTGAGTAAGATTCATCTCGACTGTCCAGATTGAATCCTCATTCATAATAAGTACAGCATCATCAAGCCCTTCTGCGGAAAGGGTTGCGCTCAGAATTCCTGTACCTTCATCCATACATTTCGCAGTTATATGAACTAACATCGATGTTGAATCCATATTAACCGAATACTCGCTGATTACTGGGGGAGTACTGTCTGTCTGCACTGTCCAGGATACTCTTTCGATTAATTCGCCGCTTTCATTAAAAATCGACAACGCAGGGATTTCGGATTTACCGCATTGAGAAGGTCTGTCAAAAACCCATTTGTCATTAACATGCCGGGGAATACATGAAACTGAGTCAAACAGAACCAGCATTTGCTCATTCTCCGTCAATTCAGGCTCAATCTCAAAGCTGAAGCGCTCGGGAATCGAATCAAGACATCCTGATGGTTCGAGTGAGTGAATGCGCAGCATCTCCGGCTCAAAAGTAAGCCCCAGATCGACTTTCCCCCCTTCATCAGATACCTGCCAGCCCTGCATGTAGATCCAGTATACTGCCGAACTATCCGGATCGGGAATAAAGATATTCTCATTAGCTGTAGGAGAAGAGGAGCTTTCAGCAACCTCGGACATTCCATCGACCAGCCTGTTACTGTTCTGATCCTTGAAGAGAAACAGATCCATATCCAGATCAGGTGTTATTCCCGTTGTTCCTATGGAAAGACTTCTCTCGTTCGCAGGTAATCTGAATGGCCCCAGGATCCATCCCGCGGAAAGAGGGTCATCAGGGTCATCCTGTTCTATCTGGATTTCTGAAAACAGTCTGATCCAGTTCTGACTGCTGGAACTATCGGAGAAGCTGTGTTCAGGAACAGGAGAAATACTCGGAATACGAATGGGTACCGGAGTATTAAGCCAGGCTGTATCACAGGGCGAAAGATTATCCGGACTGCCAAGTTGAGTATCCATTCCATGGAATCTGCGCCATGTGAACAGATTGTTTCTGTTATCCAGGACAACAAAACATGTATCTCCAGGTTCAGAATGGAAGGGAGCAGAAAGAGCACGACAGTTGAATCCATCCATATATTTCCGGAAATTCTCTCCATCCATGAAAACAGGAAATACCGAAGATTGCCTTACAGGCCATTCAGTCCATCTTGTGCCTCCGTACCCGCCATTGTCTTCTTCGTTATCAAGCGAATAGAGTGTACCCGTGTAATAGGAGACAGGGTACAGAACAGCTGAAGTATGAAATCCATCCGGAGGGGTGTTCTCCGGTAACAGGATCTCCTGCAGGTCCGGTATGATTCCAGGCACCGAGTATTCAAGAGTATAGTCTTTCCCCTCAGAAAAGGAGATGTTAGAACATCCCGTAACTCCATATGGTGTCACAATATCAATAGTGTATCCTCCATATGGCTCCCATCCCAGTTCAAATGAGCACTTCCCCGATTCATCAGTGTAGTTGAACATTGTAACCATGTTGGCTCTGTCCCAGTGCGATCTCATGAGAACCATCGCTCCTTCAACAGGCGTTCCCAGAGCATCGCTGACCGTTACTTCAACATGAGCGGTAGCGGTATAGCCGGAATCCCCCGGCATATAGCCGGAACCCTCGGGGACAATAACACTTCTGGTTACTGGCCATACAGTATCTTCCGGTCCGAATGCGGTAATTGTGGATATTGTTTTCCTGCTATGAGCGTTTCCTTCGCCTGATACCCATACATGCCCAATACCTCGGATTCCATAATTTATATCCCAGTGATTCCATCTGCCGTCTGAGGGATTCAGATAGTGATTCCACTGATGATCCTCACCCCTGCACCCTACAACATATGCTGGAATGAAGAAGGCTCTGCATAAAGCAGTCTGCAGGATGGACTGCTCGCCACAGGAGCCGTAACCTTTTCTGTAGATGACCATGGGCTGAAGGTCATTCGTGAGATATCCGAAGGTCATTATTCCATTAGGCTGAGACCAGGCAAGGTAATTACAGATTCTAAGTACTGCTTCTTCGTACGTTCGAGCCTTTTTCATCGATTGAATAAGGATACATCCGTGCGAACGGTCAGACGGAATCACTTCCCGCCAGAATACATGATTCTCAGATTCACCGAAAAGGCTGTCCGGTTCATGCCTGAGCCATTCTTCCATTGTGAGTTCCAGAGAGTCCGCATCTGTCAGCCAGTAATCAGCATCTATCCTGCCAGGGACTTCAAAGAGTATCCTCGGATGAACGACGAACCTGTAGTAGTTCTCTCTGCTGATACTAACCCATCCACTGTCGATAAGAAGTTCGCAGATTGTTCCATCAGCTGATTCAGTCAGTCTCACGTATTCAAGTTCATTCGCCAATGAATATAGCTGCAAAGCGTTAATACTGAAGATATCACTGTCACCATTTTCGTACATAGCTCTGAGAACTTCGGTCGGAGTATTCGCAACACAGTATGCTATTTCGTCTCTGATCAACGGATCAGCATCGATAATCTCTCTTGCGAAGGTGTTTACAGTCATGGAATCTGATGGTGTTCGCAGGAGTGAATAAGGGGAGAAATATCTCGAATAATATCTATTCAGTTCCGAGACAGCTCTGTTGGGAGAAAACCTGAAAGAGTGTTTCTCAATGAAGAATGGTTCTCCGTCACAGGCATCTTCATCAAGTTCAAAACAGGTAAGATTACCACTTGAGTTTCCGACGATGAGTTCATGTACACCATCGCTGTCAAGGTCTGCCGTACACGGGCTTGAATATTCTCCCACATAAATTCCTCTGAAAGGCGAGATGTCTGTAACATCGGTCCAAGTTTCCTGCTCAGTCCGGACAAAGTACCTGATATTCCCTTCTTTCGAACCAAAGATGATCCCGTCATCGTAAAAAGCCGGAGTACCGGAAGGAATAATTGGAAAACCAGGTATATGCTCCCAGGAATCTTCAAACCATCCATCAACACCGCGCAGCAAGAACACATCACCTTCCATTGTTCCAGCAATGAGATCGGGTTCCGAATCTCCGCTAAGGCAACCGTAAGCCAAAGAGGAGTATGTGCCTGGAACGGGCGGAAGGTTCAACAACTGAAGGGAATCCAAATCGGATACTATTTCATACAGCACACCGGAACGGGAACAGCATATCAGCCTTGTCTCCCCGTTAATACAAATTACGACCGGTGAAATATTCTGGAGTTTTTCACTGGATAATACGGACTCCATTTCTATCCATTCATCCGCATACATCTGAGTACTGTTAAGGCGGTACAATTTCAAACCGTTCTGCTGGGTTCCTGCGGCAAGACATATGGTTGTATCATCAACAGAATAAATCGCCGGTATGGTAAAAGCACCTGGATTCATGGGGAAGAACAGTTCTGATTTCGAGGAAAATGGAAGATATACCGGGGTTTCAACAGTTCCTCTATTCCTGAATACCAGCACCTTCCCTGATTCCGTTCCGGCAATTAGATCAGCAAGTCCATCACCCTCCATATCAGAAAGGGTTACACCTGTTACAGCTGAGAAATCAAATCCGGAAGCAGTCAGAAACGGAACGCCTCCGCTTTCAATCGTGAGTGTACTATCGCTGCTTATCAAGGCGGAATCCGCAAGTCCATCATTATTGATGTCACAGAAGACCTGAAAATCGAATTCCTCAACAGAACCCTGATACTCTTCCCAGTTCGGAGCGACATATGCGTGAACATCCCCATTATCATCTATCAGAATAAGATCTAAAGCAGCATCACCGTTTACGTCAGCAAAAGCCGGCTGAACTGGAGAAGACACATCAACAGGTTCGAAAAGAAGATCAGCGAATTTCGTAAGGAGATCAGAATTCAGCCACTCATCAGTTAAGTAAATTGCTTCCAGTGCCGGTTCTGTCAGAACTTCTCTCAATTGCTGATCATTAATACCAGGCCACGGACCGGGAGCAAATGTCGAAATAGTGGTGAAAATCAGGGGTTCAGATGAATCATGATAAATCGACCATGCGTAACCGCCGGGAGGAACATCAATTGAATGGGTTTCATCCCGGTTTTGAGCTGGTGAATCAATGGAAACCAAAAAAATCAACAGAAAATGAGAAATAACCTGCATTATGGGAACTCTCCTTAAAACTATCTACAGAGTATGCAATACTCAAAATCATCCGGTTTCAGCTCAATCGAAAGCGGCCAATCTATCTATCAGATGTCCTCTCGAATCCGGAAATAACGGAAGCTGGTAAAATTACGGGTTCTCCAAACTTGCTACTTTAAAATCACCATTCGTTTTGTTTCAGATAAATCATTCCCTGCTGTTAACTGATAGAAATATACTCCTGAGGGAACACGCTGGTTGTTTTCATCGGTGCCGTTCCAAAGCACTGAATGATATCCAGCGGATGTATTTTCATATACCAATGTCCGCAACTTCTGCCCCAGTATGTTGTAAATACTGAGGGTCACATCGGCATTCACTGATAATTGATAGCTTATGATTGTCGTTGGACTAAAGGGATTTGGATGGTTTTGTAACGAAAATGAAGAAGGGTTATTACCTGCGTAGCTTGCGTTGTCCGAAGATATGCCGACAAATTCGCTATTTGTGCAATACCAGACTTCATAATCGTTACTTCCATAGAACCCCTCCAGGAATGCTATATGACCGGCGCAAACAGAGTCAACGCTCAAAGATATGTCTGCGGTATGCTCACTATTGAAGGTTAACTGTTCGGGGTCATCAAAACTGCCAGTACAATTATTTACATAATACAGCTCATGAGAATTAGTGGCTCCAAAGTCCCCCCCGATAAAGGCAACATGGACATTGTCCAGCAAATCCACCACTAAGGCTGTCGTTCCATTCATGCTGTTATCGCTTGACAAAACCAATGTGGTATCAAAACTTCCGCTCACATTATTAATGTAGTAAGCACCCCCATGGTATCTGGAGTAAGAGATATGAACCTTGTTTGAGGAATCGATCCCAACCGAAGAATGCCAGCAATAGGTTCCTGCGCTTACTTTTGTCAGACTATCGAAAACCCCGGCAACATTGTTGGTGTAGAGGATGTCGGTTCCGTTTTCAAATACAGTATGAACAAAGTTGTCATTATCCAGGGCCATTGAAGGTCTGACGTAACTTTTTCCGCCGGTTTCATCGGTAATTCTGGTCGATGATCCAAATGACCCGCTCTCATTGTTCACATAGTAAATATCCCAGTTACCATACTCATAGTACCCATATTTGTAAGCAATATGGGCAACGCCATCAGGATCAATACTTAAGCATGAGTGTTCAGGGACAAAGACTCCAACATCTGTTTCTGTGAAACTTACCTGCACCGGGTCACAAAAAGAACCGCCGATGTTATTCACATAGAACTCTTCATAATCATGACCATCGTGCCCCTTGAAGGCAATATGTACATTTCCTGCCTGGTCTATCCTTAAACGGGGATACAGATCATTAGTGTTATTAACTGTAACTTTTACCGGCGTTCCAGCGATTTCAAACAGGTAATAAATATCATAGTCACCATCGTTATTGGAGCACCACGTAAAATGAGGAATTCCGGACGAATCTAAATCAACTGAGGACATTGATTCTGCAAAACTATTATCGGTCAATTGGAAGTTTTGCCAATCAGCCAGAGCTGAACCGGCAGGGATTAGAATCAAACTCACAAAAAGGCATGTTTTCTTTAACTGCATTCAATCCTCCTTTAGTAAGCCTGCTCCTGCCTTTGAACCTGATTCTCTTCACGAGGTGGTATATTGAAATCTCGCATTTCATATTACTTTCTTGAATTCTTTAAATGCTCGTCTACAGGTTTATTAAATTAAGAATATTGCACACTTCAGGTGAATTTATTACTTCCTGCATACCTGTTCAGGTTGTCTGAATTGACGAAACAGACTACGTCCCCGGGATGAGGATGCGGAAGCCGATATGGCGGGCGCGATCACCCGGTGCAAGGTATTTAACGCTGTTAATCGTAATACCCGCCGCCGGTGACAACCAGGAGCCACCGCAAACCGGCACGAGTGAATCCACAGGCATAGTCCATTCAGCTACATTTCCCGCCTGACAGGCGAAACCTGCATCGTTCAGGGGAAAAGAATCCACCGGAGCTGTCCAGAGGTATCCGTCTGATCCTCTTGTCTCCCATTCATCGGACGCAAGGTAGTTGGCCGGGTATTCAGCATCGGCAGGATCCAGTGATCCCCATGGATACTGCCCTGAAATATCTCCGGATATCCCAAGTGAAGCGGCATACTCCCATTCTGCGCGGGTGGGCAATCTGCCTCCCATTTCAGCAGCTGCGGAAGCAGCGTCATTAACACTGACATTCACAACCGGATAATCAGGATAATTGAAAAGGTATCTGTCCATTCCCGGAAAAACCGGATCTGGCGGCAATCCAATTCCGGCATCATCGGCAAGACTGTAGAACAGCCTGTTTGTTACTTCGTATCTTCCCAGGCGGAAACCGTTGATTGAAAGAGTATCATCCTCGTCTGTTATGTATGTTCCGCCGGGAACAGTCACGAAGGCAGTGTCCCGCTCGATCAGGGGAAGCGGTTCAGGATGAAAGAATATTTCATCATTACTGTCGCAGGATACAAACAGAATCGTCAGAAAGACAGCTGGAAAAAGTTTCACCTCAGGTGTTTTCCGTTGTTTTCTTTCTTAACATGATCGCCAGAGGTATTATCACACAGTAGCCCACGATAAGCATTATGGGAGCTATTGTAATATGTCCTCCTCGAAGGAGGAACCATCCGATTACTATGTCCAGCAACCCGACAGCGAACAGCAGATAATTAGTCAGCGTGAAAGGCGCTGCTCGGTTATCTTCTTTCGATGAGTCCATCTGCTCGGAGACAGCAATTTTCTTTTCGGTCATTTAATCCAACCTCCAGTTTCCTGAACTGAATCTCAATTTTCATAAGCAATACCTATACATCAATCTGATGATAACTGTCAACTTATTGGAACATCTGATTCTGCTCAGCCCCTTTTCCAGGAAGATCTATCCACTCATTCCGCCAGGCGTACTGCATCGCGTATCCCACAACGAAGAAAGAACCGGTCACAACAATCAGATCAGAACGTATAGATCGCGCCAGGGTCATCGCTTCACCGATATCATCTCTCCAGAACGCTTCCACTCCGACTTTCTGAAACTGCTCCGCAAGAGAACCGGCTGGAAGAGATCTCTCGTTAAGAGGCGTAGTTGTTATGACAGGATTCAAAACTTCGCAAAGCTGTTTTGTCATTTCCTTCCAGAATTTGTCTTCCAGAAATCCCACAACAGCGGGCACCGGAATTTTCCAGTTTTTCTTCAGATATTCAATCAGGTGCTCAACAGAACCAGGACTGTGAGCCACATCGAAAAGTATTGGAGGTGATCCCGCATGAAGATCAAGTCGCCCTGGCCAGCTGAGAGTTCTGCAGGATTTCTCGAATGCTGATTGCACCTTTCCCTTTGTACAACCGGAAAACAACAGGGCTGCGGACAGAGCCAGTCCGGAATTGTGTCTCTGATGCTCTCCGGGAAGAGGTGATAACTCCGCCGGTTCCGGTCTTACGCGAATGAGGCTTCCGGCATTTTCAGCAGCGGTCAATACTTCTTCCACTTCAGGTTTCTGTTCGAATGCTATCAGTGTTGAACCGGGGCGGGCAATGGCGACCTTTTCAGCTGCGATAAGAGGCTCTGTATATCCAAGTATGCGCCTGTGTTCGAGTTCCACGCCTGTGAAAAGGGTACATTCGCCATCCAGGAGTCTTGTAGCATCAAGTCTTCCGCCAAGACCGGCCTCGGCGACAACAAAATCAACACCTTCCTTCAAAAAGAACCATGCCGACATTACCGTTGTTATTTCAAAGAAAGTCGCGCTGTGTTTCTCTATCCTTTCTCTGAAAAGCTCCACGAATTCGATTACTGCTTCCTCGGGTATCCAGATATTATTGATTGCTGTCCTTTCCCGATAATGAAGGAGGTGAGGTGACGTGATTCTGCCAACCTTGTAACCAAGGTGGCGCAGAATCTCGGCAAGCAGGGCAGTCGTGCTTCCTTTCCCGTTAGTTCCGACAACGTGGATTGTCCTGAAACTTTTCTGCGGATTACCTGCGTCATTCAGAAGACGGCGAACACGGTCCAGACCGAATTTCATGCCCATTCGTCTTCTCCCGAAAAGGTATTCTTCCGCTTCAGCGTAATTCACGAGCGGCAATCTTCCCGAGAAAAGCAATAAGGAATTCTTCCTGCTTTCTTCGAATTACGGTCTGTGAAGCCAGCACTTTTTCATGAGTCACCTTTTCACCGGGAGATACAGCATTTGTGATCAGAGAAAGAGCCACAACATCAAATCCCCGGGTAGAAAGCAGCAGAGCCTCCGGTACGGTTGACATGGAAACGGATGAAATTCCGCTTCTTCGAAGAAATTGAATTTCTGAAGATGTTTCATAGGCCGGACCGGATACGCAGGCAAATACCCCTTCATCGACAGAAGCACCGGTTTCGGAAGCAATCGAAAGCGCCAGCTCCCGGAGTTCTTCTGAATAAGCGGATCGTCCAATTCTTCCTGTTGTTGATTCCGGAATACAGCCTGAAAAGTTTGCATGATCACTGAAGACAATAATATCACCACGATCAAGGGCTGGATCCACCGCCCCTGAAGAAGACATCAATACCCATGACAGAACGCCCAGGTCTCCAAGCACACCCGGAAGAAGAGATACCTGATCACCGCTGTAACCCTGGTAATAATGACGCCTGCCCAGCAGGAACACGAAATTGCCGCACCCGCTGAATACAAGCTTCCCCGGATGACCCGGCAACCTGTCATGAGAAAATCCTGCTATTTCGGAATAGGGAATCTCAATTCCTTTTCCGAACGAATCGGCAAGCCATGAAAGACCGGAACCCAGCACTACTCCCACTCGTGGTATTCCATTCGAAAACCTGACGACAGAGCGTGCGATAACGGCAGCTGTTTCATCAGGAACCAGGATCGCCTGAAACTCAAGAGCTTCCTCTCCATCAGGATAATAATTGTCAAAATGTCCGATCTGTCTGTAACCGTTCCGCTTATAAAACTCTATCGCTGATCTCGATGATTTCCTGACTTCAAGTTTTGAAGCTGTGACTCCTAGCCGCCCACCCCAGTATTCAGCTGTTTTCAGAAGTAATGTACCTATTCCCACGTTTCTGAACTTTGCGCGAACGGCAAGGTTGATAACATGAAGTTCATTCAGTACCAGATTTGCAGTAACGTATCCCGTAATTCTTCCATCGCTTCTTGCTGTCCAGGTTCGAAAACAGGGAGTTTCCACACATGTCGAAATCTGTTCAACGTTCCATGGGCATGGAAAGCATTCATTCTCGATCTCCAGAATTTCAGGAATGTCTTTATTTGAAGCAATGCGCAATTCAGCGCACACTGCTCTTCGCCTTCTCGTTGAAGCCCCGCAGGTAGACTGGAGTTATGCTCCTGTCGAATCCCTCGGCTCCAGTCCTGATACTGCCGATCAGAGCAACAAGAGATGGTCTGGGAATATCCCATAGTTCAGGCGCCCACAGTACTGAATCAGGGAGCAACATTTCACTTCTTCCACTTCCGACAGCAATCATTTTATCTCCAGTTGATAATTCCTTCATAAGTGCTGAAGCCATATAAACCCCGGGAGGGATAAGAATTCCTGCGTCGGGAGAACTGCTTTCATACAGCGCTGCGTATACTTCAGATTGTCTGGCTCTGATACATGCCAGAACAGGATGTTCAGCAGTAACTGAAGAAGCAAGAACCCTGAGAGTTTCAACACCTTTCAGACCGATCTCCCAGCCTGCAGACAGACCAATGGCTGTGGCAATACCAATTCTCAAGCCGGTGTATGATCCCGGACCGGAAGAAACAGCGATTCCTGATATCTCCCCGGGGGAAATCTCTGTTCTTTCCAGAAGGTCTGATATGCACGGCAGGACTTTTTCAGAATGAACAGCAATGACAGGCAGGTATTCCTCGGCAACAAGTTTCCCATCCCTGACAAGAGCAACACCTCCCGTGGAGGTTGTTGTTTCAATTCCGAGCCAGACGCCGGTCATCTACGACCACCTCTCTCAGATTCGGATCGTCTGTAAAACCGATGTTTATCAGTACTCCATTATCCAGAATCTCTTCCTCAAGCCGATCCGCCCATTCTACAACTGCCAGCGAGCTGGAATCAAGCGCATCGTAGATACCAAAGGATTGTAACTCGCGATGGGCTCCCTCAAGTCGGTACAGGTCAATATGATGAATCTCATTGTTTCCAGCGGAATAAACCGCGTCAACTATAAAACTGGGGCTTGGAATATTACCTGTTACCCCGAGAGCTCTTAGTACAGCTCTCGCGAATACCGACTTGCCGGCTCCCAGGTTCCCTACAAGGAAAATGTTGTCTCCGGGGCACATACTCAGAGCGATCTTCTCTGCAAGATGTTCAAGGTCAATCTGTTTTATCATTTCATATTCTTTGGCTTCAGAACGATACTTGGAACTATCATTTCTTCAAGAGATACACCACCGTGCTGGAAAGTATTTTTGAATTTCTGTAATTCGTTCCTGGGAACATTTTGAAACATCATGAAATAATCAGACTTGGCAAACAGATAATTCTTTGCAGGGGTATCATCCGGCAAACCCCATTCCGCTGGTTTTCTGACAGTTATTGCCGTTCTGGGATCAACCGAAAGGTTACTCCCGTATCTGTATCTTATACTGCCTGATACTCCCCTGCCCCTGATCCTGGTATCTCTGGTCGTGAAAACAGAACCATGATCGCTGGTAACAAGCACAGTTGTGCCCCGTGCGGCAAGTGTCTGAAACAGAATTCTCAGAAAGGACGATTTAAACCACGTTCCGGCAAGACTTCGAAAACTGGCTACGTCCGGAGCAAGATCACGTATGAGATCAAGTTCAGACCTGCCGTGAGTAAGATGATCAATGTAGTTGATAACGATAGCAAGGAATCCATTCTGCAAATGCCTGGAAAGCGAATGCAGAAGGACTTCTCCCTCTCTCCTGTTACTGATCTTCACGTAATCAGGATTAGAATGCCTTATACATCCAAGCCGTTTCAAAGCTTCTGACAGGAATTCATGTTCATACCTGTTCAATCCGGGAACACCGTAATGCTCAACCCATCTGTGACGGTGAAATCTCCATATATCACGCGGAAGAAGACCGGCAAAAATGGAATTCCGACTGTAAGGCGTTGCTGAGGGAAGTACTGTTAACATGAAATCAGTTTCAATATGAAACCTCTTTTCAAGCACAGGCGCCATCGTCAACCACTGGTCATACCGCATACAGTCAATAACAAGCATAACGAGTTCGTTTGATGATTCCAGTTGAGGAGCAACCACTCTTTCAATATAATTATGGGACATCAAGGGTGATTTAGAACCAGTACCGGCAATCCAGTCAGGATAGTTTTGCTCAACATGTTTTGCAAAGTCTATAGCAAGATCATCGAACCTGGTTTTATGAACTGTCTTCATTTCATCAGCGAGAGAACCTTTGGATGCGACATCCATCTCCACCCATGATCTATAGATATTTACCCACCCCTGCCAGTCCATATCATGACTTCGTATATCCATAACCCTGGCGGTCTGGTCGACAATCTCTCTTGCGGCTCTCTGAGTTTTCAATCGGGTTCCCATTACCAGCCTCTTTATCACAAGCAGTATCTGACTGGGATTGACGGGTTTGGTCAGGTAATCATCCACTTCACCACCGATAGCAAGATCCATCAGTTCTTCTTCTTCGCTCTGAGTAACCATAACAACAGGAAGCGCATGATAATTTTTTCGAAGGATGGAAACAGTTTCCAGTCCGTCCATTCCCACCATCATCTGATCCATCAGAACTATATCCACCCGATTCTCTCTCAGTAAATCAAGCGCTGCATTCCCGCTGCTTGCGGTCAGGACTTGATATCCACGCTTCTCGAGGAACCGTATATGACTCTGGAGGTGCGCTATCTCATCATCCACCCATAGTACAGTAATCATTTTTCACCTTTCGGTGCAGCTGGAAGCACTATTGAGAAGGTTGTTCCCCTGCCAGGTGAACTTGCCCTGAGGCGAATGCTCCCATCATGATATTCGTCAATAATTCTCTTGCTGAGAGTCAGGCCAAGTCCCCAGCCGCCGCGCCTTGTACTGAATCCAGCGTTGAATATTCTTTTCTGATCACGGAAAGGAATACCTTTCCCGTTATCCGCGATTTCAATTTCGACCAATCCGGGTCCTTCCTCGATATCACGGGAAGTTATCATGACTACTCCGGATTTCTCTGTGCCAAGTGATGAAAGTGAATTCTTGAGGAGGTTTTCAATAACCCAGCCGAACAATACTCTGTTGAGATGCACTGTCTGCTCCGAGCGAAGATCTGTCTCCAGCCTGATTCCTTCATTTAATAATCCAGGGTGTCCGTAGAAGTAATGAACAGTATCAAGTATTACTGGGTTGACAAGATTATTCTCAAGTTTGGGTTTTTTCCCCATCTGCCCATATCTGTTGGCAATCTGCTTCAATCTGTCAACATCGTTTTCAATGTATTCAAGGGCCTCGGAAAACTCATTGTCCGTATGTGCTTCAGGTCTCTCGTGAAGAAGTTCAAGCCATCCCATTAGAGAGGTTAACGGAGTACTTATCTGGTGAGCTGTTTCTTTGGCGAATCCTACCCATGATAACTCCTTTTCTCTTTTCATCTCAATCCTGATCACATACATGAAAAGAAGAGCCAGAAGGAAAAGCATTCCAAGCTCGATATACGGCACAAGTGTTAATTCTCTTGAAAGATCATCCGATCCATAGTGAAGATATCCAATAATTTCTCCGGAAGCTCCTTCAATAGGAACTGGTGGATTAGATTCATCAAGTGTAATAATCATTTCCTGGTACAATTTCATATCATACGGGCTAATCGTATCAGGAACGGCAATTCCGTTAACTACTTGTGGTATCATAAATTTATCGGAAAGAATAGTATAGTATTCCAGCCTGTTCACCAGTTCCTGAAACAAAGCACTTGCTCTTCTGGAAATAAGTTTTCTCTCTTCGAAACCAACAATAGAAACCACATACCATTTCGTTTCTCCACCGCATTTCCGGCAGAAACGAGATATAGTAGTATCAGGTAGGACCGTATCTAATGGTTCGGAGGATCCGCATTGGGAACACACAATCAACGATCCCAGTTCCGATAATCTGCTCATTGGAACCTGAGTGCCTGCCCAGAACCAGGCTATTGTCTCATTTGCGCTCGCTCTTGTTTCTTCAAGCCTT
>JAUVEU010000012.1 GCA_030594645.1 Candidatus Aegiribacteria sp. | reverse complement strand
AATCTTCTCAATTTCCGGATGTAACATTGGTTCGAGGTCGAGATACGGATATACCTTTACGTTTTGTTCATTCGCAATACGATAGAATTCGTCAACAAAAGCAAGTACATTCTCGTAATCTCTCATCGTCATCAGCGACGCAGGCCCACCGGACACGTAGCAATGCCAACAATCAGTTGCGAATCCAGAGACAACGATATCAAAGGTGATTTCACTAGTACTAGACATTTTTACTTTTCGCATCTTCCGTCACGGTACTTCAGAAGGGCAGCAAAGCTTATAATCCAAGCCGACTGCATCTATTTTCCTCATATCAAATAGCATTAACCGTCTCGCATAACAAGCGTAGTGATTGAAATGTCAGTTACATAGCCACTATGCCTGGTTCATTCAGTTGTGTGTTTTACCCAATCTGTGAATTCAGCACGATCCATTATTCCTGCGACAAGATCAAGCATGACTCGTTCCTGCTTATTTACAGAACAGTCAAAAACCGCTCCATTAAGAATAAGAAATGTTTCCATGGCGGCATGTCCAACAGCACCCAAATCTCGAATTCCTGTTGAACCTCCAGAGGAGGATATGAGCCTTTCATGAAGCTCAAGTACTTCTGAAATTGAAAGATAACGCATCAGGAGAGTCGATGATATAGTTCCTTGTTCTTTGACAGTACGCGCAGAGCCGCTTCTTCGAAATCATTGTCGGGTCGACCAATGAGGTTTTCAACAGATGCTGCCAGAAACTGCTCTGGATCAAGGCCATATAGTTTTGCTTTCTCACGCAGTGCGTGAGTCTTATTGTCTTCTATTTGAATAGTGATTTTCGTCATCAATCTCACCTCCTTATAAATATCATAGTACAACTGCACTTCATGTTCAACTGATTTGATCACACAACAAGTTATTATTCGGATGCTCCGTTTTCCGGACTGATGCTTCGGGAGATTCCATCAATTGAACTTCCCGAAGATCTCTGCCAGGTGACTGCTGTTACTCCATTAATTTCAGATAGAGAGTTTAACAACTCGTTATGATTCGAAATCTTTCTGATTCGAAGATGATATAGCAGATTTACGAAACTCCTGTTCCTGTCGATCTCAATATCAACATCATGAATTCCAATATGTGAATGCTCAAAGACAGCTGTACATCTGTCAAGCAGCAGCAGGGGGTCCTTGCTCTCACCACGGATTATTACATCACGATATTTCAGAGCAGATACACGATTCTCAATCAATGGAAGCAGCACCAGAACAAGAAGCGCAATACCGGTTGAGGAAGCCGCAAGAAGGTATTGACCTATTCCGATGACAATTCCTATCGCGGCAACAAACCATATGCAGGCAGCGGTAGTCAAACCTCTGATAAGATCACTTGTTCTGATTATGGCTCCAGCCCCCAGAAACCCGATTCCGGTAACTATACCAGCAACAATTCTGCTGATTTCCTCTCCGGAAGAGCTTATCCCGTTACTGAATACTGAGGCAATACTCAAACCGCTCATCGTTAAAACAGCAGCTCCAATGCACACCAGAATATGCGTCCTTAATCCTGCAGGCCTTCCATGATATTCTCTTTCAAGTCCTATCAGAGAGCCAAGAAGTGTGGCCAGAATCAGTTTAACAATCCAACTTTCAAAATTCATTCAAACCTCCCAAAGTTGCTCGGTATCTCCTTTGGTGATGAATCAGGCACTTTAAGGAGTTCGATGATATCAAGCAGTTCATCGGGCGAATATGGTTTACGAAGAATTCCTGCTCCGATGATCCCGTCTATCTGTGTCTTTTTCTCCGTATCAGATGAACCTGATGTGAAGATAATCTTAAGATCAGGCCATTGTATTCTAAGAGTTGAGATAGTCTCCTCAAGGGATTCTTCCAGTACAGAGGCGTCCAGTACCAGACAATCAGGGGGCAATTTAAAGTATTCTTCTGACAGATGATCCAGATCAGGGGTCTTGATTACGTCCATGCCTATTGAAACCAGCACATCAGAGACACTGTTCCTCACCTCTATGGAAGCATCACAGATAGCCATGGATAAATACCCGATTTTCGCATTCTTACCGGACTCCACCGGGGAAATATCGAACAGAGAACTCTCACTTACGCTGAAAAGGATATTAAGAGTAGTTCCGGTAGAACTTTCTGTAAAAACGGGGTGTAAATCAAGCCTGGCAAGAATCGCTGCCAATGAGGATATATGTGAGCCAAAATCTCTCTGAATACCTGATGAATCTGTCTCCGGATCAAGTAAAGCCTCTTTGAGAAATACGGGTATTCTTGTACCATCACCGTAACTGATCGAAACTGACCTGGAAACGGATCCATTGCATTTTGCTGAAAACACCGGATCTGTAGCCGGAAAGGAAACGCTCCTCGCACCAATTTTTATCCTTACTGGTCCGGAAACTGATTCAAGTGAGTGAAATACCATTTTCTTTATTATCTGTGAGAAATCGCTTGAAGAACACTCTACTTCCTGGAGAAATTCAGAAGCTTCGACTTCAATTGACGCTCTTTCCGGAAGCACATCATTGAGTGCTGAAGAAATCCTCTCGAGTTCAGCACCGATTTCAATAACATTGCTCTGTTCCTTTTCTGAACGTAATGTGTTCTGTTTGATTTCAATAAGAGTTCGGGTAATTTTGCTGAAATGATTTGCGATAGAAGCATCAATACCGGATAGTTTCCTGCCCCCTTCAGCAAGGTCAATAGCTTTCTGGATACCAGGATCTGTTATCCTTCGCAGCGCCTGTGCATTTTCCTGTGCTTGCGCTTGTGACTGTGCCTGCTGCGGCTTCACTGTTTTCACAGGCGACGTCATGCTGTCCATGGTTTCAAAAACAGAATCGGGAAATCGTTTACCAAATAACGCAAAACCGGAATCATTAAATGATTCAATTCTGAAAACAGTCTGATTAATGCTGCCTGTACTATCAACCAGATTAAGACTAAACTCTTTAGCTTCCCCTGTTTCAGGATATTCAAGTGAACTCACTTCCTCCGGGTTAAAACAAGGTAAAGAATGTAATTGCATTCCGATCGCGTCATCCAGAGGAATATCGATCAACGATTCCGCTGCTGAATTCATGTGTACTATCTCATGATTTCTATCAAGCTTAAACAATGCAGGAGAATCAGATTGATCCATAAGTGAAGAAGGATAGACATCAAGAAGTGTCATCTTCCCGTAGGATTTGACTGTTTTCTCATTTTCCTGCTTTTCTTCGAAATATCCCCTCATTTCGATCTTCCTGCGAAGATTGGCAAGTCCAAGAATAAACCCCGGAATAATTATCAGTATAAGTACAGCTACAGAAAGCGCATAAAAATTGTACCTGTATTCGTTCAACCAGTCCGTTCCTTCAAGATTGGTAAACTGAATTCTCGCAAGGACGGGTCTATCTTCTGAGAGCTGCAACGGATAGAACACAGTAAGAGTTTCATCCTGTCCGGAACCATTACGCCTCATGTATGTTGTGTTGTTGTTGAATGCTGACACCGCGAGTGTATCACTGTAAGGATATTTTTCAAATTCCGTACCTGATAATGGCTGGGCAATTACGCATTCCTCAAGATTAAAGCAATTAAGGAAATGGGATCTAAGTTGAAGAAATACGATACCATTCTCCTGGAAACGATCAAATACAGCATCTGAATAATCCACATTACCGGACATTCTTACAAGACTCTCAGTAACCTGTGATATCCTATCATTTTCAATACATGCAATCTCATCTGACATACTGTCAGTCATATGCAGGTAAACCACAAGAATCACTATAACCGCGATTAATCCTAAAATGTAGGGAAACAATTCACGAATGATAATTCTGGTCGATACACCTGAGAAGAAAATCATATTCATCCTTAATCAAAGATACTTTCGTAACCCGGATAATTAGTTTTAGCTAAAAACAGGAGTTTGTCAAGTGCACCGTTCCAAGAGGTAATTCAAACCTGCAATAATCCTGTTTGATAATATGATTTATACTTTATTGGAGAACTTTTAAACAATTGATATAACACAAATACGTCCTTCTACTATTTACTTTCGATTATTTCATTAAGTAGGTTGACATAATTGAAAACACTAAGTAAATTAACATAGGGGTCAATCTTAATCTGTGCATTCATGAACTGTCCATCACTAAGAAGTGTGGATATTGTTTAAATTGCACAAATTAAATTAGTCAAATACAGTGATGTATATTGACAATTATCAAAAAGGAAGGGGTAATAATGACAGATTACATCGAGCAGACCAGGAGGCTTCTGCGAACAGCAGGCAGAAGTCCTAAAACTGCGAACAGCTATCTCTCACATATCCGCCGACTTGAAAACACTTACGGCGATGAATGTGGCAGTCTTGAGGAATCTACTCTCAGGGAGTACCTTGAAGGTCTTGTTGACGAAGGGAAGTCTCTTTCCTACATCAACCAGGCTCAAAGCGCGATCAGGTTCATGTACAAACATGTTCTTCAAAAGGATAACCCCCTCCCAGGTCCTGGTCTTATCTCCAAAAAAATACCACTTCATGGAATTTTCAACAGAGATGAAATCAAAAATATCTTCGCTAATGTTCATGAACTGAAGTACAGGCTCGCGCTGATGCTCATTTACTCATCAGGTCTGAGAGTCGGTGAAGCAACCCATCTTCTGAGGAATGCAGTGGATTTTGAGAACATGGTCATCCATGTTAACGACATGGATGGAGTACATTTAAGAGATACTATTCTTGCAGGTTCGATCGCTGATATCCTTGAATACTTCATCGAGACAAGAACGGATGATTCTCCATGGATGTTCCCCGGCAGAGGAAAAACAAGTTGCATTTCCCCCAGAACCATACAAAGATCGTTTGCCGAGGCCATGCTTGCGGCTGGTATAGATAAGCGAGCAACGCTGGGATGGCTCAGACACAGCTTTGCGGTTCATATGCTTGAGGACGGAACGGACAGGAAACTCGTCCGGAATCTTCTTGGAATATCGACTCCATCCATGATTACTCCCTACATGAAACTTGCCGAGAAGAGAAGCGCTCTCAGGGTAACCAGCCCTGCGGACAGATTTCTGGCCAGAAGAAAGAGCTAGTTTCATATTGCGGGTCGGGATAATTTCCCGACCCGCTCTCATACATGACCGTATAATACTTCTTCAACTCAAAGTACTTCACATAAGGCACTTATCTTATTGTATCCCGCGTTAACAAATGAATGCATATATTTCAGTTGTATTTGTGTTTATTATTTCAAATCAACGCTGTGGGAAAGGAATCTCATGAAATTGTCAGTTTACTGCTGTGCTGCATTCTGTGTTATCGGAAACGCTCAGGCATCATCAAACGATATCCTGCCCCCGGATTTACAATCCTGTCCAACTGAACTGACCGTTCACGGAGATGTAAGGATCGATGAGTATTACTGGCTCAGAGATATCGACGATCCGGCTGTCATTACCTACCTTGAGGAGGAAAACACCTACACTGAGGAAATGCTCGCACACACGGAAGCTCTTCGTGAGGAACTCTACAACGAAATACTTGCAAGGATACCGCAGGAGGATGAATCCGTTCCATACTTCAGAAACGGGTATTATTACTATACTGTTTTCGAACAGGACAGCGAATACCCCCTCTACATGAGGAAAGAAGGAAACCTTGAATCTTCGGAGGAGATGGTTCTTGATATGAATCTTCTGGCTGAGGACTACTCCTACTTACAGATAGAGGATATGAGTATAAGTCCGGACAACCGTATTCTGGCCTTTTCTGTGGACACAATGGGCAATCATCAATGCACAATCCTCTTTAAGGATCTTGATACCGGAGAGATGCTGACTGACAGAGTCCTGAATGCGTCAGGAGAAGTAGCCTGGACGAATGACAGCAGAACATTCTTTTTCGGGCATCTCGATGCAACCAACCGTACCGACAGGATAATGAGAAGAAAACTGGGCTCCACTGATGAGGAATTAGTTCATTTCGAAGAAGATCCTATGTTCTGGCCATGGGTCTACAGGAGCATATCCGGTGATTTCATTCTACTGGGTACTTCCAGCAGAGAGTCTTCAGAGGTCTGGTTTCTTGACACAGACAATCCTGACGGGGACTTCACTGTAATCCAGCCCAGAACTGAAAATCTTAAGTATTCGGTCTATCCCTCGGAAGAACAGTTTTACATTCTTACAAATTATGAAGCTGAGAATTACCGCCTTATGACAGCAGGCCTCAAATCGCCCTCGATGAAAAACTGGGTGGAAATCATACCTCACAGACAGGATGTTCTTCTTGAAGGACTCGATATGTTCAGGAGATTCATGGTTCTCAGTGAAAGAAATAACGGTCTTACAATGCTGAGAGTTATCAAATTTGAAGACAACTCGGATCACTATGTTGATTTCAGTGAGGAAACATATCTGGCGTCTACTTATCACAACTACGAGTTCAATACTGATCTACTGCGCTTCGAATACACATCCATGATAACACCATGGTCTACATTCGATTACAATATGGAAACCCATGAAAATACTCTTATGAAACAGCAGGAAATCCCGAGCGGATACGATGCGGCTTTCTACAATTCCGAAAGACTCTGGGCAATTGCCGGAGACGGCACATCGATTCCAATTTCTATTGTCTACAGAAAAGACCTTTTCCACGCGGGAGAGAATCCGCTGCTCCTCTACGGTTACGGATCCTACGGCCACAGTCTTGATCCGGAGTTCAGTTTTCTCCGATTGAGCCTGCTCGACCGGGGTTTTGTCTACGCAATCGCTCACGTCAGAGGAGGCCAGGAGATGGGCCGCAAGTGGTACGATGACGGCAGACTTCTGAACAAGATGAACACTTTCACCGATTTCATCGATTGCGCCGAGTTCCTCATCGACAAGGGCTACTGTGATGAAGATCTTCTCTTCGCTATGGGTGAAAGCGCTGGAGGTCTTCTTATGGGGGCAGTAGTCAACATGAGACCGGATCTCTGGCAGGGAGTGGTTGCAGGGGTTCCATTCGTGGATGTTGTGACGACTATGCTCGATGAAACAATTCCTCTGACAACCAACGAGTATAAGGAATGGGGAAACCCGAACGATCCTGTCTACTATGAATACATGCTTGGCTATTCTCCGTACGACAATGTCAGAGAGATCGATTACCCTGCCATGCTGGTGTACACAGGCCTGCACGATTCACAGGTTGGCTACTGGGAACCTGCTAAGTGGGTTGCCAGGCTGAGGGATATGAAAACTGATAACAATCCCCTTCTGCTGCACACTGAAATGGGATCAGGACATGGAGGCGCCTCAGGAAGATTCCAGTGGATAGATCAGATGACCCGGGTCTACGCTTTCATTCTGGATCAGGCAGGGCTAGCTGAATAACAATCGGAAAGATACTCTCTCACAACGAAGCGCTGCGTCACTCTGAGATTTCCTTAGATTACCGGAGCTGTAGGATAAACTGTATTCGCAAGAATCAAAGGCAAATCGTATTGAGTGAAATATCTATGATAGAATTAATATTGGTTCAATTGCTTCAGTACATATTCTATTTGGCGGGAATGAACAAGTTGACTATTGTATTAATTATGACATTAAGCATAATGTCAATGAAATTATTGTTAGCAGTATTTTGCTATTTCTAAAACGTATACGGAGGAATTCCACATGGCTGCAGCAATCACAAATGAAATACTCAATAGCGCGTTGCAACAACCGGAAAAGGATAGAGCTCAAATTGCCGAGGCTCTTATTGCAAGTCTGGATATAAAGACAGAGCTTAATGTTGAACAAGCTTGGCAACAGGAAATAGATAAGCGCTTAAGCGAAATAGACAAGGGTGTTGTTAAATGCATTCCATGGGAAGAAGTTAGAGATCGTCTTTACAAAAATGCCCATGCACAAAATTGATGTACACCCGGATGTTTATGCTGAGTTGGAACACTCCCGAACATGGTACGAAGAACGTGCCAAGAATCTTGGCACAGATTTTCTCAAGGAAGTAGACAACGCCATCAATACCATTCGCCAATCACCAACTATATGGCCATTCCGTGATGAAAAGCAAAGAATTCATCATTATTTTGTCCATCGCTTTCCCTATGGTATCATTTATAGAATTCAGAGTGACCTGGTGCAAATCATTGCAGTTATGCACATGCGGCGACATCCTAATTACTGGCATGAGAGAGTAATGCATTGGAATGACAGTCGGTAAGATAACTAAGAAATTGTTTTGCGAAAACAAAATGCAGCAGAACTGCGGTTCTGGCATCTGGCAACACTGAATTAGTATCCTTGAGAAGTTTGGACATGGAGGCGCCTCAGGAAGATTCCAGTGGATAGATCAGATGATCCGGGTATACGCTTTCATTCTGGATCAGGCAGGTCTTTAAGCATCTTTCTGTAATAGCGTGTTAGATCCATTTCTTCTTTCTGAAAAAAGAAAGCATTACTACCGCTATTAACAGCATGAATCCCAGTATCGCGTAATAGCCATACTTCCAGCCAATCTCAGGCATATATCTGAAATTCATGCCGTAGACGCCTGATATGAAAGTCAGAGGAATGAAAATCGTAGCAATGATAGTAAGAACTTTCATTATCTGGTTCATTCTGTTACTTACGCTCGAAAGGTACATGTCGTGCATCCCGGATATGATGTCCCTGTATGTTTCCACGGTATCAATAACCTGTATTGTATGATCGTACAGGTTCCTTAGGAATACCACTGTCGGTTTCCTGACAAGGTTTGATCCGCTCTTTTCCAGCAGCGCGATTTCTTCCCTTAACGGCCAGACGGTTCGCCGCATGAAGAGCATGGCTCTTTTGAATCTGTGAATCTTTGATACATTGTCAGGATTCGGATCCAGAAAGACCTGGTCCTCAACTTCTTCTATCTGATCTCCGATAGTCTCGAGTATCAGGAAGTAACTGTCCACCACAGCATCAATAAGAGCATATGCAAGATAATCAGCCCCTGCTTTTCGTATCAATCCCCTGCATCCCCTTATTTGCTCCCTTACAGCATCGAAAACATCACCCGGCTTCTCCTGGAAAGTAATAACGTAGTTTTCTCCCAGAATCATACAAACCTGTTCTCTTTCCATGCCTGTATTGATATCGGAATAGCTCAGCATCTTCAGCACGATGAATAGATAGCTTTCAAAATCCTCGAACTTCGGCCTCTGCATGGTATTGACGATATCCTCGATTGTCAGAGAATGAATTTTGAAATATTCCCCTATCTTCTCGATAGCTCCTGTATCATGAATGCCTTCGATGTTAATCCAGACAACATCGGAAGATTTGCAGTGATCGGCGCACTCCTTCGGGTTTGAGTTCTCCTTTTCTTCATGCAGATTCTCATTGTAGCGTATATAGGATACCCTGGACTCCTGCTTTTGCCTCGTGCCGATGATAAGAGGAGTTCCCGGCGGCTGGTCAGCCTTTTCATGCGCCCTGCAGGAGCAGTTAATTCTTTCAGCCATAAGTAACTCCCTTCAAAAGAACGAAAACAGCAGCATTAACAAGCTATCAGTATAATGCTGTCCACATGAATTTGCCAGATCTAAGGGTCAGGTTTTAACCTGACCCTTATAAGTGCCGCAAGTGAAGTCAGACCCCTTTAGTCTCGTTTTATGTAATGAGTATGAAGAAGCTCGTGGGATTTGTGCCCGAGGGGTTCCTTCAGGAACTCCGCATAGAGCAGCTGCACTTCAGGGTTGGCGTGTGATTTGCGGAAATGCAGCGCAGCGTCCTCGGCGTAAATGGACTCCGTTCTCTTCTGCCTTATCTCCGGACTTGTAGGAATGGGCTGACCGCCGCCGCCAAGACATCCTCCGGGACAGGCCATGATCTCGATGAAATGGTAATCCGCTTCACCGGACTGGACCTTGTCCATGAGTATCTTTGCATTGGCAAGTCCATGAGCAACCGCTACTTTCAGAGTGACTCCCGCCAGAAATTCAAAACCTGTAGCCATTCTCTCCGGCATGGTTATCGCGGCTTCCTTGATCCCCTCCATTCCTCTGACAGGTTCAACGTTCAGCCCGTCAAATGGAATCTCATGACCTGTAATTATTTCGTAGGCCGTTCTCAGAGCGGCTTCCATGACTCCTCCGGTAGCTCCGAAGATGACTCCCGCTCCGGTTGAATCACCCATCCACCTGTCAAATTTCTCCTCTGCTATTTTTTCGAAGTCGATACCTGCCTCATCGATCATTCTGGCAAGTTCACGGGTTGTAAGAACGTAATCGACATCTTTGTAACCGCTGTCGCGCATTTCGGGACGTTCCTTCTCGAATTTCTTCGCGGTGCACGGCATGATGGAAACACTTACGATATTCGCGGGGTCTATACCTTCTTTACCGGCAAGATATGTTTTTGCCAGAGCGCCGAACATCTGCTGCGGGCTTTTGCATGTTGAAACATTTGAAAGCAATTCGGGATACTTATGTTCAATGAACTTTATCCATCCTGGAGAGCAGCTCGTCATCATGGGCAGAGCCACGCTCTTGTCGTTATCGACAAGGGCTCCCTTCAATCTGCTTATGAGTTCATGACCCTCTTCAATGATGGTGAGGTCGGCAGTGAAATCGGTATCAAGTACTCTGTCCACTCCCAGCCCTCGAATGGCGGCTACCATCTGTCCCGTTGACCTGTCAATCGGGAGTCCAAGAGCTTCCGCCAGTCCAACTCTCACTGCGGGAGCGGTCTGGAATACGACGAATTTGTCTGGATTCTCTATCGCTTCCCAGACGGGTCTGATTTCCGATGTTTCAAACAGCGCACCTGTAGGACAGCGGACTATACACTGACCGCACTGTGTACATGGAACATCGTTAAGACTGCGGTCCATGAATGTTGAGATAGTGACAGAGGAAGATCTGCCAACCGGTTTGATCACTGCAACACTCTGCAATTCCTCGCAGGTTCTGACACACCTGGTACACATGATGCATCTGCTGTTATCCCTCATTATGCCGGGACTGACTTCCTCTATGGATTCCGGTTTTGGTGAAGTCTGATATTCATTGCTTGTAATGTTGTGAATCTCGGCCAGCTCCTGCAGTTCACAGTTCTTATTTCTCTCGCACTCCGGACAGTTCACATTATGACTTGCAAGCAGAAGTTTGAGTACTGTTCTTCTAGCGTGACGGACTTTTTTACTGTGGGTTAGAACGACCATGTTCGGAGTAACGGGTGTCACACATGCAATGGCAAGAGTTCTCCAGCCCTCAACTTCAACAAGACACATTCTGCAGTTGCCTGCAAGGGAAAGGTCAGGGTGATAGCAAAGAGTAGGTATCTCAACACCTGCGGTTTTGCAGGCATCGAGAATCGTAACTCCCTCTCTGACACTGGTTACGGTACCATTGATTTTTACGGAAATATTGGGCATCATTCACCTTCCTTTTCGTCTGGCAGGTCAATGAACCTGGTGACTATATCAATGAAACAATTGGGTGATGTCTGACCAAGTCCGCACTTGCTGCTGATTTTCATTACCTCTGCAAGCTGGAAAAATGGTTCAAGCTCCTCCATGCTGCTGATCTCTCCGTTTCTGATCAAGTGTACAGCATCCAGAAGGCGCACATTGCCCTCACGACAGGTTGTGCACTGGCCACATGATTCATGTACGAAAAATTCAAGGAAATTCTCAAGAACATCCATCATGTTACGGCTGCTGTTGAAAACAATCACCGATCCTCCGGGAGGCAGATCTTCAAATGAAAGAGATCTATCCAGTTCGTCCGCGGTGATTGTTGCTCCACTGGCTCCGCCTACCTGCACTGCCTGCACATCCTTTGAGCCCGAAGCTTCAAGGAGTTCGCTGATCGGTGAACCCATCGGCAGTTCGTATACACCGGGATTCTCGATGTCTCCCGAGATACTGAACAGTTTGGTCCCTGTACAATTGCCTATTCCAAGACCCTGATACCACTCCGCTCCATTGAGGATGATATGGGGTACAGCGGTAAACGTCTCAACATTATTTACGATTGTAGGGCGGAACAGGTATCCGGAATTAACAGGGAAAGGAGGTTTGTTCCGCGGTACTCCCCGTTTGCCTTCCAGGCTCTCGATAAGCGAAGTTTCTTCTCCGCATACATAAGCGCCTGCACCCGGTCTAATTTCAATATCGAAGTTAAAATCCGTGCCCAGTATGTTTTCTCCGAGCAGGTTCTCCCGAATTAAATTCTCTCTGGCTTTCTCTATAACCGGAATAAGATACGGATATTCTGCACGCAGGTAAATGATTCCGTACGAGGAGCCTATGGCATAACCGGCAATTGTCATTCCCTCAAGAAGTTTCAGGGAGTAATTCTCAATCAGATATCTGTCCTTGAAAGTTCCGGGTTCACCCTCGTCCGCATTGCAGATAACCATTTTGTTACTGCCGGAGGCTGCACCCGCGAGGTTCCACTTGATACCTGTCGGGAAACCGGCGCCGCCTCGACCTCGTATTTCAGATTCCCTGACCTCGAAAACCACGTCGGCGGATGTCATCCCAAGGCTCTTCTTCAGAGCGGAACCTGTATCCGGCTGTTCTGTTGCGGTCAGTATTTTCTTCTCACTCATATCTGCTGACCTCTCTATTCCAGACCCGCGATAATTCTGCGGGTTTCAGGCGGTGTCAGCCGGGTATGGGGAGTATCGTTCACCATCATTGCCGGTGCCTGATCGCATAGTCCTATGCAGCTCGTCGTCTCGAGGGTTATCCTGCCGTCAGGTGTTGTAGCGCCTGCTTTTATGCCCAGCTCTTTTTCAATGGTCTCAAGGATTTCGCGGGAACCGTTCATCTCGCAACTTATCGTTGTGCAAAGACGTATGATATTCCGTCCTCTTGGTTCCGTTGAGAAAAACGAGTAAAATGAAATCACACTGTAGATCTCAGCGTTGCTTACACCAACTGCGTTTGCAACAGCAGCAACGGCTTCCTCAGGGATATAGCTCAGTTCCCTGTTGATTTTGGTAAGAATCTGCAATACCGCTTCTCTGCCGGAACCATACTCAGCCAATGCATCGGAAACAATTTCCTGCGGATTGCGGCTCACTGATCCTCTCCTTTCTTCAGCACTTCACGTATCCTGTTTACAAGGATAGCAGGAGGAACCGGTTTTTCAAGGAAGATGTCAACAGGAAAGAAATCCGGATTCTCCTCAGGATTGAAATCGTAACCGGTAACTTCGCCAACTGATGTGAGCATGATGATAGGAACCTTGCTTCTGAGCCTTGAACGAATTCTTCTGGCTACCGCAAATCCCTCATCGGTATGCTCCATCATAACATCAAGTATCACGACATCAGGGTTTTCTTCCTTGACCATTCTGAGTCCATCTGCGCCGCTTGATGCAGACAGCACTTCAAACCCGCAGGCTTCAAGCACGATGCTGTTGGCTTCAATGAAATCCGGGTCGTCATCAACCAGCAAAACTCTTATCTTATCCACCATCGTATTCCCTTTCCTTTTCTCTATATATTCGTATCCGGTATTCTCATTAATCCAAGCCGAAAATATAAGCATCTTTCATCTGATTCTGCCACATTAAGAATGCCTGTTCCCGCCATGTCAGTATCGGTAATGCTCCGGCTTATATGGCCCTTCTACATCAACTCCGATGTACTCAGCCTGCCGGGTTGACAGTTTCGTCAGTTTTACGCCCAATTTACCAAGATGCAGACGGGCTACTTCCTCATCAAGAATTTTGGGAAGCATATATACACCGACAGCTGGTCTTTCCTCCGCAAGAGCTATCTGAGCAAGGCACTGATTGGTGAATGAGCTGGACATTACAAAACTTGGATGGCCTGTTGCGCATCCAAGATTGACGAGCCTGCCCTCAGCAAGAAGATAGATAACATGCCCGTCGGGGAAACTGAATCTGTGTACCTGGGGCTTAACTTCTTCCTTCTTCACTCCCTCAGTCGCTTCAAGTCCGGCCATATCTATCTCATTATCAAAGTGACCGATATTGCAGACAATCGACTGATCTTTCATGCGGCTCATATGATCGGCTGTAATAACGTTGTAATTGCCTGTTGCCGTTACTATTATTGACGCTTCTTCCAGAGCTTCCTCAACTGTTGTGACTTCGAATCCCTCCATCACAGCCTGGAGAGCGCATATGGGATCTATTTCTGTGATGAGTACCCTTGCCCCGAAACCGCGCATGCTCTGAGCACAGCCTTTACCGACATCACCGTAACCGCATATAAGAATTGTCTTGCCGGCAACCATCACGTCTGTAGCACGCTTGAGGCCATCAGCCAGAGATTCTCTGCATCCGTAAAGGTTATCAAACTTGCTCTTCGTTACAGAATCGTTGACATTGTATGCGGGAAAAAGGAGCTTGCCCGCTTTCAGCATCTGGTACAGCCGGTGAACTCCGGTGGTCGTCTCTTCAGACACACCGATGATTCCGTGGACAATAGATGTCCAGAAATCAGGATTTTCCCTGACACCAGAACGGAGGTTGTCCATGAAAGCCTGCATGTCTTCGGTTTCTTCTCTGGAATCCGCCAGTCTTCCTGTACTGCTGAACTCGCGTTCAAGCTCGAACCCCCTGTGAACCATAAGAGTAGCGTCACCACCATCATCAACGATGAGATCGGGACCCTTCCCTCCGGGGAAGGTAAGTGCGTTTCTGGTGCACCACCAGTATTCCTCCAGAGATTCGCCCTTCCAGGCGAAAACAGGTATTCCGGTTTCTGCGATCGCGGCAGCTGCATGATCCTGTGTTGAAAAGATATTGCAGCTCGCCCATCTCACATCAGCACCAAGTTCCAGAAGAGTCTCAATCAGCACTGCTGTCTGAATGGTCATGTGAAGCGAACCGGTGATTCTCAGTCCCTGCAGTGGTTTGCTTTTCCCGTATTTATCCCTCACAGCCATGAGCCCCGGCATTTCCTTCTCGGCTATAGTAATTTCCATTCTCCCGAAATCAGCAAGTGACATATCAGCTACTCTGTAATCAACCATTCCCGTTCCTTTCTTCAAGAATTCCGGACAGTATGAACGCTCTGCCGTCATCCGTTATGTATTTATTTTCAATTTTGAATCCCGCATTCATCATCCAGTCTCTGACTTCGTCCAGATCCAGCCCCGGCCAGAGATCACCATGAGTTCTTTTTAAATCCGCGTTATCGTGAGGCAGAAGTTCAATTACAGCGCATAGAGCACCGGGAAGACACACCCTTGCGGCTTCAGTAAAAAATGCGGGGGGTTCACCAAGATGATGAAGCAGCATGTGCGCTATTACCCCGTCAACCGAAGAATCAGCAACAGGAAAGTGTTCCGCGGTTCCGAGTCTGAGTTCTACGTTCTTATTGTGACATTTCGCGAAAAGCTTCTTCCCCGCTTCTGAAATCATCTCCTGTGACTGATCGACTCCAATAACGGATGTTCCCCTCCTGGCAAGTCTCAGAACAAGCTCACCGCTTCCGCAACCCGCATCCAGAATCAGAGCATCAACTGGAAACATTTCTAGAACATCAGAAATATAACTTTCCGGATCAGGCATCAGATCGGATACATGATCCCATTCAGTGGCTATGCGATCGAAGAATTGCTTTGACTCCATCCTTCGTGATGCGTAACATCTTGTCAGTTCAGACATGTCAGCATCGTGATTTTCAATGCTCGAAGCACCTGCTGCTATACTCTCAATAAGAATCCTGATTACGGGGTCATGCCTGTTCAGTCTGTAGTATACCCAGCTGCCGCGCCCCTTCCGGATAACAATCCCAGCGTCCAGAAGGTTTTTAAGATTATGGCTTACATTTGACTGGCTCAGCCTTAGAACATCGGATATTTCACTAACATTCAGGGGTCCGCGAAGGAGAATGCGGACCATTCTGAGCCTGCTTGAATTTGCCAGCGCGCTGAAAATACTTTTCATAGATATGAATATATGATAATATTCTCATATGTCAAATATATAAAGAGGAACCCCCCGCTTCATGCAGGGGGTTCTTTCAGCTGCTAATCGCTGCTAAAATGTGTTCTTGATACTTCCCCATGTGGTCTGGTCAAGAGCTCCTTCGAAATCGGCCTTGACCTGTAGAACGGCTGTACGGCTCCAGGATTGATCAGGATCCCACATGCCGCTGTACCATGCCCAGGTATTTACTCCGTTGTAATCGATCTGTCCACCGGTACCGGTATTATCGTATCCGAAGCAGAAGTAGTTGCCGTCAGGAATGATAATACTGAAACTGGACACATCAATATATGTGTAGTCTGTAGGAGGGAATGTTCCAGGATCGGGATCATCCGGTGTAAACTCGCCATAGTAGTCAGCAGTTGAAGCTTGACCTGAAGGAGCAACAAGCCCCCCTACATCGATCCAGACTACCCACCCGTAAGCGCCTGTAGGAGGACCGCAGCACGGAAATCCAAACTCGGTCAGCAGGATATCGTATCCGGTATCGTTCTGTACTGAGGTTATGAACCATTCTCCCCAGCCTGAAGCTGATCCACCGGTAGTCGGTGTAATATCAATGGTTCCACCTGTGTTATACTCGAAATCCTCAGCGAAAGCAGCTGAAGAAAATACGAGAACTATCATCACAAGAATGAAATTTTTCATATCTTTCCTTTCAATTAAGAGTATCTGACAAGTGCACTTAGAACTTAGAAAGTATTCTTTATTGACCCCCAGGTGGTTGAATCCAGATCGTAACTGAAATCGGCTTTTATCTGGATTACCGCAGTTCGATAATGTTCTTCATCCGAAGCCCAGACACTGCTGTGCCAGGACCAGGTTTCAACTCCGTTGAAAGGCGTCTGCCCTCCGAGGTCTGTGTTCTGATAGCCGAAAATGAATTGTGTCTGATCCGGAATTATGATACACTGACTCGATACGTTTACATATGTATACACAGATGGATCTCCGCCAGGCCCTTCAACAGGAGTAAAAGATCCGTGATAATCAGAGCTTTCAGGTATGCCGGATGGCGGGCCGGTATCAGGCATTGACTCCCATACAACCCAGCCGAAATCACCGGTTACTGTTCCGGAACATGGAAAGCCGAATTCAATCAGAAGCAGATCATGCCCTGTATCGTTGAAAGCAGATGTTATGAACCATTCCCCCCAGCCTGCACTCGCTCCGGAAAGATCCGCAATGTAACCGATAGCCCCACCTGTGTTATATTCAAAATCCTCCCCGAAACCTGATAATGAAAATGCCATCAGGACAGATAAAAGTAGATACTTCATATTGCACCCCTCTCGTGATCGGACTGCCATGAAACTTCTTATCCTTTTCAAACAGCATCCAATCATCATTATCAGTAATAACTAATTCTTTCCTTCAGTGCAATCCCCTTGCGATTCGCTGGTTAAAGAGAAGCCATAATGCGCAGATACAGCCTTGCGCTTCCGAGGCCTTCCTTTATAGGAAAACCTGCGGCAGCGTCAGCGAAGAAGATCCATCTAATTCCCCGTATACTCAAGCCAATACAGACTTGCTGAATAGGCTGGCATACAGAAGAAATCCAAGCGAAGCTTTATTTCATTTCTTAAAGTATCAGGATCACATTCGAATCCAGCAATACAGTGTTTTGTGAATGAGTCATCGTCCCTGGTTGGGAAGTAAATATAGGTTTGATCGTAATCCAAATCACTGTTTGAATCATTAACTGCCAGTAACAGAAGATCTTCTGACAGCGAATCCTCCAGGACGATGAAGTTGAGAACATGATTATCAGGATCCTGTTGCCATCCTCCTGGGCCTGGTACAGCATTCTGAGCTTCCACGGTATCAAGAACAGCGTAATTATCATCAATGAGAGCAGATACAAAGTCCGGATTAGAGGTATTCTTCCCGGTTAGCATCTGAACGACATCGTGCAGTCTGCCAATCATATCGGGATTAGTGGTCTCGACACTCGGTCCCCAGTTGAGAAGCAGAGGGGGGCACCTGTATGTACCTACTTGAGCGGAACCTCCTCCATTGCCGCACATCATGGTAAAATCAAGGGCTCTCATGTGAATCCCCCTGGAGCCGTGGACCAGTGATGTGGTCATCAGATAGAGAAGAGTATCCGATGATGGGTAGAAAGTAACCTGACCATCCTGCCTTCTCCCTTCGCAACGAAGGTTGTGCATCAGGCAGTTGCTTCTGGAAGTGCTGTCAATACCGTATACGAACATGGTATCCATAGCTACATGCATATCCGCAAAGTAGTCGGATGAATTTTCAACCGGGATATCACTATAGAGTAGAATGAATTGGGCTGGATCAACATCAGTAGGGTTAAATACAACTGGTACTCTGTACGTCTGTCTTACATCGTAGACCCTCGCCGCAGACAGGAGAGGTGAGTCATCGGAAGAAAGTATATCGATATAAACTTCATTTTCGTTCAAGGAAATGCTGATATCATCTCCTCCTCTGAAGTTAATGCTTCCAGTACTTCGATATACTTCAGAACTATCACCAGGATAATCAAAGGAGACCAGCAGAGCATCATCGTAGAATCTCATGGGCCTGATGGAAGCAGCGTCGTTTATATGGGAGAAGTCGTAAGACTCCGGCAGATCAAAGGGAGAGCTTTCATAAACGGTCAGAGGGCTGTTTGGATTTCTTCCAGGATTTGAAGCGAATTCAAGAACAGCCTTATCCAGAACACCTGCCTTCAGATGACAGATGTAATCCATGCCTGCGGTGAAGCAGGGAAAACTTTTTGTCTGCCTGGCTATGAACGATGTTTCATCCCACTCGAAAAGATTTGTGAATTCATCTGATACCGTCCACTCGGGTTCATTTAAGCCCTGAGGAATATATTCATAGATGGACTGATAGTTGCCACTGCTGTCGAGTAGAATAAATCCGCTCTGATCGTCAGAATTATGAGCCGACCATTCATTATCCGTTGGCCAGAATATGCCCCAGACGGCTTTGACCGGTTCAATATCAAGCGACAAACCCTTGGAATCACCGGTAACATCATCGAACTCTTCTGTGTCGTAATCCCATGCGAATATCCTGGCTCTGTCATAAATCACTCCGCTTCGCCTGAGTTGATAGCAGACAAGAATTCTCAGTTCACCGTGACTGATCAGGATTCCCCGTCTTGAGGAATCCGTTGGATGATGCATCGGATAGTTATACTCTCCAACACAGACCGTGGTCATTTCCCATGCATTTGCGGGCATTTCCAGTGTATCTTCCAGGAATACAATATCAGAACCATCATGAAAGATCACCATATTCTCATCAGGATCATCCTGCTTAAAGAATACTACAGCACCGTTAAGTCTATGCGTTTGGGAATCCCTGTCACCTACATCTGCTGCTCTGAAATCACTTGCTGCCCATACGGGATTAGTCCGCAGTGACTGAGGCAGCAGGATACTGTCTATCCTGCTTACCTCAAGAGTATCAGTACGACTGGTCACATTCTCAAACTTAAAGACCCGGAACCAGCCGCTGTCGTCAACAGCGAAGATCTCATCCTGGTCTGCAAAAGCTTCATAATCTACGGAATCGGAAGGCATAAGATTGGTAGCACCTATTATCTCATCAAATTCGATCTGATCAGGATATGATCGATCATCGGGAGGACTGTACTTGCAGGGGTAATAGTCAAAGACAGGATACTCAAGTTCTTCGCTGAACAGTGAAATTGTTGTCCGATACCAGAAGTTCTCTTCATCCTGTGTTTTCCACCTGCACTGGAATGTTCCGAATGGAAGAATATCACCGGATATTGAATCCCTGCTCGCCTGTGCGTAATTCTCTACAAGGTTAGACCATGCTGTATCAGACTGACACTGGTTCTCTCCGGGACCTTCATATCCGAGATCAGGTTCATCAAAGCCGAATACTCCAATGAACTCTCCGGATCTATCTGGCCACGTATAATCATAATCCATGTATTCAGAAAGATAACTGATGACAGCGTCATTATGAGCATCGCTGGTTTCTGAAGTATCTGTCTTGAAACCTCCTGCAATGAGATGCAGGAAATCTTCCCGAACTATCTCTGCGACATTGACAAAATAATCCGAGCTGTCTGGACCATTGAGTAGATCAGTCGTGTCCATCCGCATTATCTCACCCCTCGCATTGGCAAAATTCACTCCATGATCCCAGGCTTCCTCCATGAGCAGGTCTATTGCGTTGTATGCACTGTCACAATCGAAGGATGAATCCCACCCATAACTTGCATAGTAATTGCGAAGCTCGAAAAATGCAGTTCTTATATCCCATATCACAGGAGCATATGTAATTGTGTCGAATGGGATCTCTCCAGTTTCAATGTAGATGTAATTATTTCCATGGCGGTCGTAGAAATTTGTTGCGCTGGATGAAACAACGAACAGCGTTGTTGTGCAGATAAAGAGGAATATCATGAGCCGCAGTTTGAAGTTTTTCATTTTATACACCTTTCTAATTAACCAATATTCTTTTTATATCAAGAATACAACATTGTTATTCGTAATGTAAACAGTTACATTCAGTATATGAATGGAGTGTATACTGATCATGAAGAATTCAGTGTTACTTCTGATTGGCTTTTGTGCCTTACTTCCCGCAGACACTCTCCTCGTTCCCTCTGAATACCCTTCCATTCAGAGTGCTATCAGTGCTTCACAGGACGGTGATACAGTGCTTGTGTCCCCCGGTGAATACGGAGGACCCATAAGCTTCCAGGGGAAGAACATCGTTGTAATGAGTGCAGGCGGCCCTGGGAACACTCTCATTCGAACCTTCATGGACTTCCACTGCGTGATGTTCACAGGAGGTGAGGACAGCACCGCTGTACTGCAGGGCTTTACATTAAGGAACCAGATCTCCGATGGAGCAGCATCGGGAAAACAAGAAATTGTCGATCAAGGCGGTGGCATTTACATCACTAACTCTTCTCCAACAATTCGGAACAATATCATCAAGGACTGCCTTGCCGGAGCCGGAGCAGGAATATACTTAGAGAATTCATCCATGTTCATGACAGACTGTACTGTCTACAATAATGATGCATGGAAATATGGTGGAGGGTTCTTTATAGGAAGCTCTGATGGAAATGACCCTCCATGTATCATTGACTGCACAATTACGAACAATGAAGCTCAGTATGGTGGTGGACTTTATATCTGGGGCGATACAGCAGTGGTTATCAACAATAATATCAGCGATAATTATTCTTATCATCATGGTGGTGGTATCGGAATAGTTAGTACAAATGTACTACTATGCGGTAATTACATTTCCGGAAATGATGGCGGGAACGGAGGAGGAGTTTTCATAGGAAGCGGTATACCAACACTCATCGGAAATCTTATTGTTGAGAATACCGCTGGTCACGGTGGTGGTATTTATGAAGCTTCCGGAAGCATCATATGTATAGAGAATAATACTATTGCCTTTAATGAAGCAAATCCTACTGAAGGCTGGGGAGGTGGACTCTGTTCTGCAAAGGATTCAATATCCATATACAATACAATATTCTGGAATAATACTGGAGCGAAAGGCTCACAAATCGGCTTACCAGCAGCAATAAACGAAAGCTCAACCTATATCAGTTACTGTGATATCCAGTATGGACAAGATTCGATTCGAATAGATCCTCTTGCCACCCTTTATTGGGGACCCGGCAATATCGATATCGATCCTCAGTTTGAGACGGGGCCTCTTGGTAATTATCATCTCTCGTACATCTCTCCCTGCATAGATGCAGGTAATCCCGCATGGGAATACAACGATCCCGAGGATCCATTCAATCCCGGTTATGCCCTATGGCCAGCGATGGGAACAACCCGCAATGACATGGGAGCCTTCGGGGGTGGAGGGGTATATTACTGGCTTACTGTTGAAGAGGAAGAATCCTCTTCACCTGAATCAGGGCTGGTATTGAAATCCTTCCCTAATCCATTCAGCGCATCATGCACTGTGTGTTATCAGATAACTGAGGCTTCACAAGTCGTTCTTTCGGTGTTTGATCTCTCCGGTCGACTCGTTGAGACTCTTGTTGATAATGTTGTTCCCGCAGGTATGTACTCTGAATACTTCGATGGTTCCGGTCTCTGTTCAGGCATGTACCTGATAAGGCTGGTAGCAGGTGAACACACTGCTTCCAGGAGATGTATCATTGTCAGAGATGATTAGTCACTAAAAGTCAACCTGATCTCAAATAGGCTCAAGACAGTACAGAATTGCCCAGGGCAATGTAAATAGTTACATTCAGTATATGAACGGAGTGTATACTGATCATGAAGTATTCAGTATTTCTTCTGATTGCCTTTTGCGCCTTACTTACTGCGGATACTTTCCTTGTTCCCTCTGAATACCCTTCGATTCACGATGCTATCAGCGCTGCGCAGGACGGTGATACAGTACTGGTATCCCCGGGACAGTATTGTGGCGGCTTCAGTTTCCAGGGGAAGAACATAGTTCTCAGAAGCAGCGGCAGCGCCAACAACACCTTCATCGAGTCACCATTCTCCTCATTCCACTGCGTATCGATCACAGGTGGAGAGGACAGCACCGCCGTACTCGAGGGCTTCAGTATAACTAATATGAATTTCGACGGTACTTCGCATGAAGGCAGGGATCCTGTTGCTAATGGTGGTGGTATCTACATAACCAACTCCTCTCCGACAATCAGGAATAATGTGATCAGTAACTGTGAAGTATCTGAATTCGGAGGAGGAATATATATCATGAACTCCTCCTCCTGCCTGACTGAGAATACCATTATTAATAGTTATGCTCATGGAAGCGGTGGAGGAATCAGGGTTGGTGGCAACAGTATCAATGGTCAACCATTAAGAATAATCGACTGCACAATCAGCAATAATGAAGCGCAAATTACTGGTGGAATGAGCATTACTCATTCAAATGCAGAAATCATCAACAACACAATCATTAACAACGTAGGTTTAGGCCAAGGTGCTGGTGGCATAGGGATATATAGTCCGAGTGTCCTGCTCTACAGTAATTATATCTCAGGCAACGAGGGTGGGCGCGGAGGTGGAGTAGCCATTAGCGGTAATGTGACACTCATCGGAAACATTATAGTTGAAAATCAAGCAGGAATTGGCGGAGGAATTGCTTGTTATGGTAACTATCTTCTTATGGAAAACAACACAGTATGCATGAATACAGCAATAAGTGATCCTTATGGAACTGGTGGGTTAAGAATAGTTAATTGTGATACGGCTTTTGTAACCAATAATATCATCTGGGGTAATCAGGCCCCGAATGGTACTGTTCCAAACATACTTATTTACGATACTTATACTACAATTAGTTATTCAAATATAGGTGGTGGTATCGATTCAATTTGGATTGATCCTACATCAACCTTAATCTGGGGTCCTGGCAACATCGATATCGATCCTCAGTTTGAAACTGGGCCGCTTGGTGATTATCACCTCTCCTTGGGTTCTCCGTGCATAGATGCAGGTAATCCCGACTGGGAATACAACGATCCCGAGGATCCCTTCAATCCTGGTTATGCCCTCTGGCCAGCAATGGGAACTACTCGTAACGATATGGGAGCCTTCGGAGGAGGAGGAGTCAATTACTGGCTTACGGTTGAAGAAGAATCCTTTACACCTGAAACGATGCTTGTGCTAAAATCCTTCCCCAATCCATTCAGTTCATCCTGCACTGTGTGTTATCAGCTTGATGAGTCTTCACAAGTAAATCTTTCAGTATTCGATCTTTCGGGAAGACTGATTGAAACCCTTGTTGATGAGGTTGTTCACGCAGGTATGTACTCTGAATACTTCGATGGTTCCGGTCTCTTCTCAGGCATGTACCTGATAAGGCTGGTAGCAGGTGAACATGCCGCTTCCAGGAGATGTATAGTTGTCAGATAGGATAGTGATCATGAAATGTTATGTATCGATTGTAATTGTGTTGTTGATTCTCTCCTGCGGGGACAGTCCAACCGGACCTGTTGGTCCTGATTATCCCACACCATCGGTTCTTGCCGCTGTGTTCACAGGTGATTGGTTCCCCCCTGATACATCCAAGGGCACAAGCAACGATATTCAACTTATGTGGACCGTGTGCCCGGACAGTTCCTTCTGGAAGTATACGCTCTACAGATCATATACACCCGATATTGAATCGTTTCCCGATTCAGCGGAGATCATTCACATTATTTTTGACCCTTCAGATACTGCATACACAGACACCCATACCTCGTGGGACACCTGGTTCTACTATGCTGTCAGAACATCTGACCAGGATACCCTTGTTTCATGGAGCAACGAGGTGTCGATAGATATCCCTTCGCAGAACACATTCGGAGGTCCGGACTACCTTATTAAGACTGTAGATGTGGGATCGGGTCCGGGAGGCATCTGCTGCCTGCCTTCAGGGAATTACGTGTACGTTGCATGCTACTTCGGAAACAGCGTTTACGTGCTGGATACTTACGATTATTCAATATTTACCTCTGTTCCGGTCAGCGGCGGTCCCATGGATGTCTGTTCCTCCTCTGACCATGTGTTCGTATCATGCGGCAGCGGTGATGAGGTACAGGCAATCAGGACTTCCGACAATACTGTTGAGAATTCAGTATCTGTCGGTAATTCCCCTGTAGGATTGTGTATTACCCCGGATGAGGAGTATGTCTACGTCTGCTGTTACGGCAGCGACGAGGTATGGTGCCTTGATGCTGTATCTTTATCCGTCATCGATGTAATTGATGTTGGAGACGGTCCCTGGGATATCTGCTGCCTTCCCTCCGGTGAATACATCTACCTTACAAACCGGCTTGAAGGAAGTGTAACGGTTATAAGGGTATCTGACAACGAAGTCGTATCAACATTGAATGTGGCTTCTGAGCCTGTCGGAATATGTTCCTCGATAACAGGTGAATACGTTTACGTCTGTGATTATTCCGAAAATAGCGTATTGTATATTCGAACCTTCAATGGAACTGTTGAGGCGAGCCCGGATGTGGGTATGGGTCCAATCGATGTATCGGTAATTCCTAATGGGAGCATCGCATACGTATCCTGTTATCAGGAGGACAGAATATATTTCCTGGACCTTTCAAGCGGAACTGCAGTGGGTTACATACCCACGGATATCCGGCCCAACGGGATCTGTTCAGTACCTTCCGGGGAACAGGTGTACTTTACGAACAGTATATCAAGTACTGTCAGTGTGCTCGGGTACAGCGGTCCGGGGTGAACGCAAAGGGGTTCCAACTCAGATAATACTCCCCCCCGTGCCAGGACCAGGTTTCAGTACCGTTGAAGGGCGTCATAGAGAAGCCATTATACGTAAATACAGCCTTGCACTTCCAAGGCCTTCCTTAATCGGAAAACCCGCGGCAGCGTCAGCGAAGAAGATCCCGCTTGTCCCTCGCATACCCGCTCCGCATCCGGCCGGATATCTCATTACCTCGTCCGGGGTTTCAATTGCCGCCATGTCACAGAAAAGGTACATTCTGGTTTCTGTCTCACCAATGGATAATTCGGGTCTGGCAACGATATATCTGACAGCTCTGAAAGCATTATCAGGATAACCGCGCAGAGTCTCCTGACCGCCAAGCTGTCGAAGCAGACCCTCGAACCAGTCCCCCTGCATTACTCCACCTGAAAGGATTTCTCCGCCAAATCCCATGAATCCTCTGAACAGGTCTCCCCTGATTTCAGCTTCAGCCATTGCTAGAACACCGGAAGTATCCTGACCGGTTCTGTTTCCGGCTCTGCCTTCAATTTGAAGGTTAATCCCATGCCACCCCTGAGGTACTCTCCGGCCTGCACGGTATAAGATTCCCGCAAGACCGTAATCGTATTCCTGCCTGGAACCATCAGGAGGATATCCTCTCCAGATGCCAGCTCCTCCCTTTGCTTCCATCATGTACATTTCCCAGATGAAGGAAATACTGGCCTCCCTGTTAACCCATGAGCTTTCAGGAGTGTCCTGCGCTGCTTCAAGTTCAAGTGAAAGCGGTATGCCGAACAGCCAGGGTTCTCTGTATCTGAGATGAGCGTTCAATCCTCCCCAGCCGGTGGTCCGGGCTGATATTTCGAGTTCTCTTGCGGTACCCGCCAGATTCAGGAGCAGAACCTCACCTCCCCCTTCAAGATCTTCTCCATTCCACCCCATAGCGGCGGCAAAGTGTCCGGAGCTCCCTTCCAGAAGATTCTGGATCAGGACAAGGTTTCCCAGTTCTCCAAGAAACAGTTCTGTTGTCCCTGTCTGATCAATAAATTTCAATTGTTCCAGTCTCCTGATCCATGAAACCACCGCTTCTCTGTCATAGATATCTCCAGGCTTCATACTGAGCAGTCTTGTGAAAACTTCAGGACGAGTTCCGGAGGCGCCTTCTATCCGAACCTCCTCGAGAGAGGCATGCCTTCCCGGAACCAGATTAACTGCAAGTGTGTCTGCTGATGGAAAAAAGAATCCGGCACCGGCGAACGGATAACCTTCTTCAAGATACCATTGCAGAATTCTCTCCTGCAGAACCGCTATGGATGAATCTGACGCAAGGACCGTATCTATATCAAGTTCTGATATGTCCGGAATGGGAGGACTGCCTCTGAAGTCGACTGAGACAGGAAGAGCATCGCCTGATTCAGCCATTATCAGAATCAGAAGCAGAGAGAACATCTAGAAATTCACCGTTCCTTCCAGTCCGGCTCTCTGAATCCAGTTACTGCCGGACGGTTTTCTTCCCCAATAGTAGACTCTGATGTCAAACCCTGATGATATGCTTTTACCTACTCTGGCGGATGTTCGCCAGGAAAGTCCGGAATCATTGCCGTCAAAAAACCATACGGGAAGATCATCGTCTCCTGGGATATATCCCGCGGTAGCCATCGCGTAAGCTGTCCATCCTCCACCCGCCATTGAGAAGTGAGGCCCGGCTTCAAACATATTGCTGCGGAGATTTGAAATGATTTCCTCCCGGATCTCTAAAGCAGCCAGAAAACCAGGCTCCACTCCCGGAGAAAGCTCAACGGATGGATCGACAGAAATCCGCAAACCGCGGGTGTCTCTCGGGGAATAGAGTTCTTCCTCTTTTCTCCAGAGTTTAGCGGAACATTCGATTACCAGAATCCTCGCGGGGTTCAGCACAGGTGCTGCTTCAATGGACCAGCTTCTTTCCACCCTCAGCCCTGATCCACTGTAGGAAATTCGCTCATTTCTCAGTTTGCCCGTAACAGTGAATCTTCTGAGGAGCCCGGTTTCCCACCGGAACCAGGGTGAAAGATCAATGCTGTATCCTCCCTCTTCCTCAGTATCGAACGCGCCGATGAGAGAAAGCGTTTTCAAACGATCATCATCACTGCTGGAAGAAAGCCTGAGAACACTGTTCAGTCCGGACGATATCCCCGTGGTCGATACGGTCGTTTCAAGAGAAGCGGATGTTATCGCATCACCGGCGCCTCCAGGCTGGTAACTTATATTGTAATCTCCATCAGGATCAGGATAATACTGACCTGTCTCAGAGTCATAGCTGTAGTTTCCCTCACCTTCACCTGCCCACAGATATATCACATCAAGTGATCTGCTTATCGTTCCGGATCCATTGTAGATGCATTCTACCCAGACAGATTCGAAAGTACCTCTGAGTGATGCAGTGATGGCGTCAGCATGGAGTTCTCCACCCATATCATATGATGTTGAAGAATGCTCAATACTTCCTCCGTACCGGAGAACACCGCTCATACCGGATCCTTCCAGTCTCGCTCTCCAGACATTGAAAGGGGCTGACAGCGGTCCACCCGAACGGGAATCATCCTGAAGTTCAAATCGAACCAGTGCTTTGCCCAACCCCTTTTCAAGAGACAGACCGACATATCCGCTCTTTACGCTTCCGGACAGGCTGTCACTCCAGGATTCCTCTGTGCCGCTCAACCCTCCGAAGGGTTTCAGAGTACCGGACAGCGGTATGGCTGATATTGATAGACCGGATGATTCTCCAGGTCTTATATGATCCGTATCGTTCCGCTTCAGGTATACGCCGCTGATAAACACGGCAATGTCGGAAGGATCAAGGTTTGATGAAGCGCGATATCGCTCCAGTATGCCCCCTTCCTCCATGAATCTTCCGGATGCGGTTACAAGAAGCCCTTCTCCCCCTATGCTGACCTCGGCAATGTTATCCTTTCCCTTGTAATCAGGAGGCAGAGACCACGCGGAGATGGAGCTGTCAGCCTCAAGCTCATCAGGAGGTTCGTAACCGGATGTTACCAGAGTGCCTCTTAAGCCCAGACCGGGACCATTCTCCCAGAAATCAAATGACATGTTACCCCGAATACAGGTTCCCTCTCTCGTAGTGGCATCTGAATTGAACAGGTTTCCCGTTCTCCCTGATACAGCTGTTTCCAGTTCGCCATTGAGAGCATCGGAGCTGTATTTAACGATGATACCGCCGGTTCTGTAACCGCCAGGAATCTGGATGTACTGCTGTGGAAGATGGGTTCCGCTTCCCTCCCCGAACCAGAGATATCCTCCCAGTGAAGAATCATATATGTAATCACCCGACCCTGACGGAGGACGATTGAATATTACATCCCAGTTTCCCTGCCCCGGGCCTTCGAAAACGTAGTGTTCGAGGCTGTCCTTACTGTAATTCCCGTTTCCCTCTCCAACATCAGTCGCACCATCAATCCATGCTTCAGAAGGGTCTTCTCCTGCATTGCTGAGAACATTCTCAGCTTCATCTGTCAGAATGAATCCAAGGGGAGATTTTTTGTCATCTTCAACGAAAAACCCTTTGAATCCAACTTCCAGCCCTCCTGCTGAATGAAACACTGATGCGGTGACAAGATCCTTTCGAAAGCCGTCACCTCGCTGAGAAAATGTTATTTCGACTCTCTGATCATTTCGTATAAGCCTGTTTGAAGTAAAAGTAATCAATCCCGCGGTGTATTCCATTTCATAATCAGACGTTGCGCCGCGCACCATGGTTTCGCCATCCAGCCAGACCTTCTCGCTGCCGGAGACGATCTCCCATCCCGAAGTTACATCATATGGTCCCTGAATCCCCTCTTCAGTGAAGAACACGGTTCTTTGCCTTGTATCACCGGAAGTACCGTATCCTGCGGAAGCCAGCAGCTGCGAAGAAATACTCCCTTCCAGGTCAACTCCGCTGATTTCGCGGCTCCATACAAGCGGACCTGTCGGCTCATTTCCGCTTACCCAGTCCATATCACCCAGACGGGCTCTCCAGGAGCCGCCATCAACCAGAAAGAAAATCCGGTCAAGCTGCGAGACCAGTTCGGAGGAATTCGGACCGGTGGACAAATTGCGATCAGTAATACTTCCGGATACGGTGATTCCAGGCGCAGCAGTTCCCTCAACAGTGATTCTGGTTCCCTGGTCCAGCCCTCCCCCGTCACCTACGGAAAATCCGATTCTCTTGGAACCCGATATGTAAAGACCATGCTCCTGAACGGGGTTAAACCCGCGGTGGTCAGAAAGTAGATGAACAATCCTGTTCTCAGCGGATTCAATATCAAGTCTGATCGAAGAAGGAATATCAAGGGACATCAGATCGAATTCCAGGAAAACCGTATCGAAAGGTTCAGGGGATGGATTCAACAGAATTCCAGTGCGAAGACCTGATACACCTGAAGAGGCGAGAAGTGTATCTCCATCCACTATGGCAATAATGGATCCAGGCTCGATCCAGAGTGAATCATTCAGCTCTACGAAACTCGAACCATCACTTTCGAATTCCATTGTCATGGATGCAACAAGCATAACTGCGGCAGTGAGTATGCTCACCTCAATATCAGAACTTCCCCTCTTCCAGGTGACCAGAGCACATATCGATTTCCATCCGGAGAGCAGGAAATTCTTCTGTATTCTTCCCCTTCCGGAATCAGAAACACTTCTTCAGCATTAGCAGACAGGATACTGTCACCCTTTATAACAATCAGTTCATCAGCGGACAGCGCCCACACTCCCTGTCCCGGAAGTCTCTCCGGTGTACTGTACTGATCAAGCAGATACGATTCGGTGCCACTGGAATAGACTGCAAGGTTTCCGGATGCGGATAACTGCCCGATGCCTGAGCCATCGAGCCTGACCAGAATATCAGCGGGTTCTTTCATGGAACAGATAACACCATCTGCTCTCGAAATATAGAGTACGGCAAGCCCTGCCATACAGATATCTCCGGGGCGACCCCGGGAATCAGTGATTTCAGCTGTTTCACCTGCAATATCAACATGAAAGATCCTGCCTGAAAGCTCGTCTGAAACGTACCAGCCCCATCTTTCATCCACACAAAAACCTCCAGGAAGCATTACATCCTGCAGATCATATTCAGTTACTGTCTCATCTGGGTGGTAAACAAGCAGGTGTGGAAGGCCGGGCAGAAGGATATGGACATTCCCTTCCATATCGATCTCCGCGTCAATAATTTCCGAAGGTACGCTCAGATAGCTGATTTCCTGATGAAATGGTTCCGCCTGCGCTATGGGGCGGAGAAAAAGAAGAAGAAGAACAGTCAGGAAAAGGAAGTTATTACCGCACAACGGTAAACGAGCCGGTTTCAATCGTGTTACCAAAACTGAATCTGAAGAAATATGTTCCTGAAGCGAGAGAAGAAGCTCCGGCATATGCCAGAGTCGTTTCCCCATTAACAATATTTCCGAAATCCACACTCTCCACATATTCGCCGGACAGAGTAAATATCGACAGATCAGCATCTCCGGCATCCGAATAGAACTGAAAATAGAGAGTCCCTGTACATGGCTGAGGATAGAAAGTGAATTCCCCCTCTGAATCAGTTACTGATCCCGAGGACACATCAAGATCAAGCCCGGCGAATGATCTGCAGAGAAGCAGAACAGTACCCTCAGCGGGCAGGGCAACAGCAACATCGTTTGCAGCGCCGGTATCAAGCACTTCCAGTTTTTCCCCTGCGGCGTCAAACAAATATGCATGCAGGTCCCCGAGTCCTGAAGCTGTCGCACGGAAGCTTCCGGCAAGTCCACTGCCAAGTTCATAGTATTTCCCCTGGTAGGAGGACATGTGCTCACCATAATCCGTATAAGGATCGTTCAATACCTGACCTGAATAGTCCATACCTCGTCTGTTACCTGGATCTGAAGTATCGTAATCAGAAATTCTGAATGCTTCCCATCCGTATTTCCCATTTCCGAAATCAGGATTATCTATCCAGCATGCCAGCATCCAGTCCCGAAGGATACCGTTCATATCAGGATCAACTCCGGTAACATCATGAATAGCCTGCTCCAGTCCGGAAATTCCCCTTTCTGATGTCCGGAGAGACCGGTAAAGAAAATCAGTGCCACCGTAGTTTTCAACAATGTAAGAGATGAAGAGAAATCCGGCACCGTATCCTGCAACGTATTCTATGCTGCCCCATGGCAGATTTGTCCACTTGATAGGCGTTACTCCTCCTGCATCTAGAAAAGTCTCCACCTGGTATGCTGGATATCCGCAAACATATACTCCTGCCTGCGCCTGATTCTCAATTACCCACAGTTCTTCTGAGCTGAAAGATTCTATTCCCCATTGTATGAGATGCACGAGTTCGTGGGAAGCTGTGAATGAAGCGTCGGCGGCATCGCTGGGGTGACAGTCGATATACAGCATTTCCACTTCGTTGGAATGACCACCGTAGTAAAGATAGGCCTCAGTTTCAGTGAACTGATTGTACGGGCTGAAAAATCCTGCGATATATGCTCCTTCATCCACGAAACCGTCACGGATATCAAGCACCAGGAAGTAAATTTTCGGATCTCCGTCAATCGCGTCAGGAGGCTGTCCGAAGACATCGATATCCGTTTCGACAATACCGCCTGGCCCTGAAGGAGTGCTGTCTTCAAGAGCTGCGGCGAATATATCCACATGGTTCTGATCGTAATGAATATCCCACTGGGTATCCTCAACAAAGATATAGGTCTGTTCTCCAACATACCTGCAGGTTGCGGCAGTAAGGTAAAAAACAGGATACTCCGTACTGTGATCGATGGACCAGAAATTAATCGTATCACCGATCTCATGTCCTGAATCGGTCTGCAAAGGACCGGAAGGTCTGAAAGATGGATCATGACGCCTGTCTATCTCCATAATACGGGGGACAAGCGGAGTTCCGTCAATTCCCCATGCAGCGGGATTCGCGCTTTGCAATGCAATTGCCAGGAGAAGTAAAAGCATCAGAATCTGGCTCCAATCGTAAACCTGACAGATGAAAAATCATGTCTTTCAGGAAAAGCAAGAGATGTATATATCCCCGGTTCGGTCTCATCAAGAAGAGCGGTATCGATAACACTCACCACCCTGTTCACAAGCGCGAATGCAGCGATGTACATGCTTCGTCTGAACCACTGCTTGCTCTTACTCAGATGATCAGCGTAATCCAGTCTCGAAGCTTCTGATGTCCAGTACCAGCCATCACTGCCATACCTTGCGTGAGATTCATAATAATCTCTCTGAGCATCAGGATCATCAGGGTAGTAATACCTTGCCAGTCTGTGGATATAGTCGTTGTATTCAGCACTGGAGGAGAAATCACCGACATCGTCCATGAACTCGCTTGATCTTCCTGATATCGATATTCCGGCTTCTTCCATTGCCAGCCATCTGTAATCGTTTCTGTTAAATGTACCTTCAAGGTATGACAGACCCGCGCCAATCCAGGTTACGGCTTCCACGCCCATGAATACGACACCCCGCGTGGAATGTCCCATATGCATCTGTCCCCAGCCGGGAAGCAGAGCAGAGCGAAGCATAGCACCCTTTCTGGAGGTTGATACAGCATCAGCCAGGCCGGGCATTATAAGGAGTACGGAAAACAGAATCGCTGCTCTTATTCTCATCAATGCACCACCGCCGCATGAAAGAGAGCCTCTGTAGAGCCCTCGTCGTTCGATAGATAAAGGTTTACAAAATACACACCCGGGGCGAGATTCTTCGTATCCCAGCTGACTTCCCAGGAAGCTCCTCCCGGAGCTGATCCGGATTCGTACCAGACCAGATCACCACCCATGTTGAATATTCTGATCTCCCAGTTGCTGTCTTTACCTGGTTGGAATCGGATAACCCCATTCCCTGACCTTACAGGGTTTGGATAAACGTAGAATGAACCGGTTTCAAGAACGTTACCGGAAACTGAAACAGTGGGAAGATCATCACCCCACCAGCAGTTCTCTCCGGACATCTGCATGCCTGTGAACCACCCGTCAGGAACGAGAGTGCTGTTCCAGCAATAAATAGCTCCGCTTGAATCGGCAGCCGCTACTCTCCAGTTACCGCTGCCGTCGGGATCCCATAATAATGGCCGGCCAACAGGCCTGTCGCCGACTGACACGGGAAATATCCCTCTCTGATTGCCGCCTTCATCAAACGCACAGATTCTGCCATCATCCATGGAAAGCATTGCGAATCCTTCTCCGCCGATACCTCTTCTATTCCTGCTGTAACCATATACGAGGCTGTCCTGTTCAAGCAGGACCGGCCAGTCATTTATTACAGCTCCGGACGCTCCTATTGCGGCAATACCTTCTGTCATGGTAAGAATTATCTCCAGCATACCGTTAGAATTGATATCACCAAAACAGGGTGAAGACAGTGGAGTACTTCTGAGTTTTGCGGGAAATCCCGGAAGAACATTACCGGATCTGTCATATGCAAATACATTGTCTCCGCTGACAACAACAATATCAGCCGAGCCATTTCTGTTCAAATCGGCGGCAATCGGCAAACTTGTATCCTCATTTCCCGGCGCTACAGGCCATCCGCTGACCAGCGATCCGTCCACATTCCATAAATAGATTCGGCTGTCAGCAGAAACTGCGATAATCCCGGGTTCGTCCTCGTCAGGATACATGGCTAATCCTGTGACAGGAGCCTGTGTTCTCACAGGCCATCCATCCATCTGTTCACCGGCAGCGTCGAAAAGCATAACACTATGGCTGTTATCAGCTACGACAACAGCTCCCAGTCTTGAACTTATGAAAGAAGCGACTGCAACTCCGAAGCCCGGCAGAGTAACAGGCCAGCCGTCAGGTTCATTCCATTCCGGATCTCTCAGGTGTATCTCACCGATATCATTGCACACAAGCAGAAGCGGTGGTCCTTCATCGGGTCTGCCGACAACAGGAGGCACGGAAACACCCATACCCATTTGTTCGGGTCCGGAACCATCCGGAAGGAAAGCTCGGGTGTATCCGGTGGACGTGGTTACAACAAGTCTGTCTCCGTTTCCATCAGGATCGCTCCAGATTACCGGGCCCCATTTCACGGGGTTCATGTAAACAGGCCAGCCGTCACAGACAGTTGATCTTGTAACAGAGACGTCCATTACATTAGCAGGTTCATCCAGCACCTCTACCGTAACGAATGTCTGTCCGCCCCAGCTTGCGTCGCTTGATGGTTCTGATGAAGGTGAAAATGTCCAGGCGTAACCACCCTGGAACCAGGGATCGTATTCGCTGCCCTCGTAACCGTAAATATCCGGCAGTGAGTAATCGAAATCCTGTATGCCGTCGGCCTCTTCCAGATCAACTCCTTTATGATCGGGATCGATATTAACCATATTGGCGCTCATGTACTCGCCAAGCCGGGTTTCATCAATATGCCAGATGAGTATTCCGGAACCGGGAAGACCGAAATCGTATTCATGAATTCCGCACATGCCATTACCGTCAGGATCTCGTTGTCTGTTCTCAATAAGGAGGTATTCAGAACTGTTAAGAGGAATACGAAGTATGGAATCACCCTGAGTCAACGAATAGGTTCCATCATCTGTGAATTCGATAACTGGAGCCCATCCCAGGTACATCCTGGACCAGGCGCTCGGTGATGAAGGCCAGTAACCGCTCATGAGCCATTGTCCATATCCCATGATGTCCCAGCCGCCGACTCCCACATGTCCGGTCATCGTGTCGTACAGGTCAGGGAGACCAAGCTGATGAGCAAACTCATGGCACATGGTTCCGAGAACCCCAAGACCGAAACCGTCCTGGGTTTCCTGTTCCGGAACGATGATTCCTTCTTTTACTTTGACTCCGTCATTCGTAGGAATACCCGTGTAATACATTCCCGCTCCGGGCAGATAGTAGATCAGATCCGTCAGGGTCAGGAATACCGAACCGATATCACCAGGGCTGTTAAGGAAAATATCAGCTTCCTGACCTGATCCGGCATGCACCACCATTACAGCGTCATACAGGCTGAAATCAATATCAGTATCGGAAACAACAACTGCGTCATGAAGAAGCTCGCAGGCTCCCTCAATGAATTTATCATCACTTCCATAGTAAATCATCTGATGGGAAAGCTGGTATGCTCCGTCATTGGATAATGGATAAATATCAAAGGAAATGAGAAGATTCCCCCCGCTTATGCCTTCGTAGTAGTTGCTTATCCCATCGGCAATGCCTGAGAAATAGACACTGTCATGAGGAGGGTCAGCATTCAGGTCGAACTTGCCGTTTCCAGATGTCTCTTCTGTAAAGTCCTCAAGGAATTCGACTCTGATCATGCATACTGACATGGAATCATCGAAAAGCTCGACTTTCCCCGGACCTGAAATAGCAGGGCCTTCTGAAGGCCTTTCGTGAAGAGGAGGCATAGCCCCGTGGATAATGGGAGGAGCAGCCGACAATATGCCTGTCAAAGTGATAGACAGAACAAAGAGGAAAAGTTTCATTAAAAACCTAGAATCTGACAGACAGTGAGTATTTGGAATTGTATTTGCCTGATCCCTGAAGATTCTCCTCAACCGGTATGAAAGCCATGTCGAGCTGGAAACCGCTGTATTGGAGCCCTGCTCCGAAGGTAGGTCCCTGAATCGTGGATATTCCCTCAGTATCATGGATGTAACCCGCTCTCAGAGCGAGAAGGTCGTAATACCAGAATTCAGCGCCGGCACCCCATTTGTTTTCCTTGAACTCGGTACCGAATCCATCGTCAACATTTGTCAGAAGTTTACTGTAGTCCGCGGTTACTCTAAGGCGGGTCAGGTGAGAATCAAACGGAATGTATGCGAGTCCGGTTCTTATCGTTCTTGGCAGGGGGTTGTTATCTGTATTGCCACCGTAGCTTACGTTAGGTCCAAGATTCGAAAGACAGGCCGCGAGGTTCAGCTGCCCGATATTCCCAAGACCCATTTCATCCATAGGAACATGATAAAGAACACCCAGATCCGCCGCAAATGATGTTCCCTTGCCTTCGTCCTTGTAATAAAGGTGATCATATATGAACTTCAACCCTAATCCTACAGAAACACCTGGTGCGACTTCGGTTCCGAACGAACCGGTCAGGGCAACTCCGTACGAATAGAAAGTTCCCAGTTCAATGCCTTCGGAAGTTGTCTCCAGCTGCTCGCCCATGGACATGAATGTTATGTTGCCGCCGATACCGCCCCATCCTTCGAGATACTTGGCATAACCCAGAAATTCATAGTAAAGATCATCCGCCAGCTGCGGAAGCCAGTTACTGTGCTGCAGGGTAATCTCCTGCCTTGTGGAATCGATAAAAGCCAGTCCGGCAGGATTCCAGTATGACGCTGTAGCGTCGTCAGCCAGAGCGGTGAAAGCCTCACCCATTCCATTGGGACGTGCTCCCGGTGTAATTGTCATCCAGACAACACTTGCTGTCGATGCAAATGATACTGATGCAAAAGACAGAATGGCAAAAAGAAAGAGTACTCTTCGAATCATTATTCCTCCACTCAACCGTGCAATAAATACTGCCCCGGTATTTAACTTCATCATCTATCAGACAGATCCATATCACTAATTTCAGACATTTATAATGAACATGAAATATACTTCAACGGGATTCCCGTACAACCGCTATTACACCGGCAACCTCTGAGAATTCACCTGCATTTGCTGTGGATGTACATGAAACAAGAAAAATGTAAGACCCACTGGCAACGGAGTCACCATCAGCATCCCTGCAGTCCCACCAGCACTGGTTATATCCTGCATCTCCTTCAATGTTCCCGAACTCTACTATTCTCCTGCCAGCGAGTGTAAAAATGGAAATATCAACAGTACCGGCTGATGTCTGGGTCCAGTTCAGCGACACTCCATCGCTGCACGGATTCGGATAGGGAAATACATTCCCGATACTGAACTCACCTGCTGAGGTCACGACAAAATCCTTCTGAGCATTGGATGTATTCAGAAGACCGTCACTTGCTCTCAGCTGAATCTGATGATCTCCCTGTTCAAAAGATCCTATCTCAACTTCCAGTTCACCCGTTGTGCCGGAGCCCTGGTGATAACGGAAGTATCCGGATACATCCTGAGGAGAACCATCCGTATAAAGAGCAAGCTGTCTGCCGGTATTGCCAAGCAGGTTTATCCCCGAATCATCGGACAGCAATGCACGAACTGTAATTGAACCTGAGACAAGCGGCTCATCTACATTTCTGTAACCCTTTATCCAGAGTTCTATTTCAGGTCCTGTCGTATCTGATAGTGGATTCCCCGTTTCCATTCGTGCAGGATATGTGGACACTGCAGCCATGGAATAGTCACTGAGAAATACCAGTTGAGTCCTGGCAAGAGAACCGGTATCGCTGTCAATCGGAACGAACATGTCAGCAGAGTAATCAGGGGAGGCAACTGCAGCTCCTCTGAAAAATGATCGGGCCAGTGAGAGGTATTCAATTGGATCATGATCTCTGAACGTATAATAGGTGTCGGGCTGACAGGATTCAAACGATTCAATAAGAATAATTCCATCGTTTGGAGCGGAACCATTGAGAATGGCTGCTTCACCTGTGAAAAGGGTGTCATCATTCACATCGAAGGAAGTCCATGGATAGGCTAGCCTGAGACTTCCATCTCCAAACAGTATGTTGGAAGCATTGTTACTGCCGTATCCAGCAGCAATCTTACCGAGCATGAAACACATTCCCACTGAGAGATCGGGTTCGGTAAACATCCGATCGATAATCTCTCCCAGAAGAATCTCATTGCCTGGTCCGGTAGTAACTCCTGTAGCACCACTCGCAATTATTGCGCCACCTGAGTGAGATGCGGTTATCTGCTGAGCTATACATTCAGATGCGGGGTTCTGGAACGCGCCGACGTCACAGGAACCGAATAGAGCTACCGGAAGCCTCTTTTCGCATGCAAGCAAACCTACATCCTCAAGGTACAGAAGCCCTTCATCAGCCAGCTGATCGTACCCGCCATGTCCGAGATACAAAGAAACAAGTGATCCTTTATTCCACAGATTGATATAATCCTCTCTTGCCTGGGGCTTCTTCCAGAGATCGTCCCAGTCATAGAAGATCATATACAACTTCTCGGGACGGAGCACATCAGGAAGGTGATCCGTCAGCAATCGCTCCATTTCCTGAGTATGGAATCTTTCATCACCGTCATGCAAAGGAGATCGCTCATCATCCGCTGCGCCAAGAACAACCGTCTGCCACTCACCCTGATTTTCCACATTACCGTAAGAAAGAGTCCGGTCAACAATCAGCTGAAGATCGGATCTGTTGGTGATCCCTATTCGAGAAACAGCGATCTGGGGCAGAATGCTGTCGCCCACAATCGCGAATTGATCATCAGCAACGGTCTCGGATGATTCTCTGCGCAGAATATCGATATAGGATGTTCTGGCCGATATGAAATGCAGCGGATCCCAGTTTCCTCCTCCAACAAGGATCAGATCCATCGGGATGGGATTCCAGGTGTCAACAACATTGTATATCATTGCCCTGATAGCCTGCGGGTCTCTCACCCCCCCGTTGAATTCATTGTAAATCTCAGACGCGGCAATTATCTGAACCTGCTCACCGGTTTGCTGAAGTGGAAGGATGTCAGTGTAAAATTCATCAGCAGCAATATAGATCTTGTCCGCACCGTTCATTCCGCTGATAATTCTTCCGGGTGACTCTTCATGAATGCTGACCGGTGAAACCATGTCCCCAGTTTCCGATATCCAGAACTCTCTTGAAACCCAGTAATCGGGAACTTCATATTCGAACGAATCAGGATCATCCACCGTTACGAAAGCGGCAAGATTATCTCCTCCGATCAGAAATACATACGCGTTCGATAAATCATTATTCCACGTAAATTTCTGTCGGCCGGGAACCTGCCACCAATCAAGCGGAACCTGAGCCTGCCCTGAAAGATCTGGTTCCGTCCAGGAGAATACCTCGAACCAATCGAAGAAAATAGTATCCTCCCCTGAGTCTCTGATTATCTGTATTCCCAGACTGTTTCCGGAAGACTGTAACATGGAACACTGAACCTGCAGAATGAAATCGTCTGCGTTACTCCAGGTTGTATCACAGAATTGAGAACCGTTCATTGTAAGCCTTATATGATGCTCAAGATAATCATTTGAGATCAGATGCAGCCTCAAGAATCCTTCGCCGGTGGTTGCGGGAGCATTGAAACTGTAATAGTTCCATGTGTCCGTACTTCCAGTTGATCGATCCCATGCCCAATCGTCAGGCAGGGGGACATAAGCCGCCGCTCTGATAGTATTCTCCTCGATATGCTGTCTGGATAAGAACACATCAGGCATGGACGGGGCGCCTGTTAAGCTACCATCTATCATATCCATTCTGGCACCGTTTTCTCCGCCCCATGTCAACCAGTATGTATTTATGCTGGAATATCTGTGATTGAAATGCGGCGGCATGCTGTCGCCAGTGCACTCCCACCAGGCCAGCCCTCTTCCGAAGAAGTACAGTCTGTCACCGGAATCAAAAACACCGTCACCGCCATCCTCGACCAGAATTGGCACAGCAATTGGTCTGTAAGCTGTTTCCCATGGATTGTTTCCCATTTCCCTGCCGGATCCGCAGAACATCGAGAGAGTTATCGAAGGAACACCTACAGCGGATGGTATTTCAGCAGCGGTTATGCAGTAGATGCCGGCAGTATCTACATCCAGCGAATACCACGGCAGTCCCCAGAACGGGCTGTATCCAGAACGGTTTTCGGAATCGGTCCAGACTCTGTTCCCTCCTTCAAGAAGGGCATTGAATATCGATCCGGATATGCCCGATACCGCTTCGGGTGGACCTGTGTCAGGATAACTGATGATAATTCTAAATCTCTCAGCAACGTATAGAACGCCGTCTCGAAAGACAATCGGATGAAGTTCAAGGAGAGTTACGCCGGCTCTCCTGAAAGAACCCGTATACTTGATCGAACCCCAGGTTCGGGGGATATCCTCAGGAACAGCTGAAAAGAAAGAGTCGAATCCATCCTGGGAAACAGATGTTCCAGCCACAGTACCGACAGATAGAAAATGGACCCCTTCTGGAATGATTTCAAGTAAAGGTTCTACTCCTGAAGGAACAGCAAGAAGCAGATTTGCCTGAGGAAGAAGAACTGAGCCGTCACTGCCTGAATAACCGCATCCATCAGCAATGTATCCTGTCAGATTATCAGGCAGACTCTTAATCTCATGTATTGTCGGACATTCCCACACAAACTCGGTGGAACCGGCTTCTACATGAACCTGCGATGGAACCATTCGTTCAGCAGGCGTGAACAGTGAAGTCGAAGCAAGGATAAGACAGATGATATATGACATCAGAGTTCAGTAAGTTCAAGCATCGGCGAGTCACCGTCTTCTTCACCGGGAAGCTTCTCTTCATCAGGAATCAGCTCTGCCCTTATACGTTCTTCCTCGACATTGATTACTTTCCCCTGCGCATCGATGAATGATCTTATCTGAGCAAGCACTGAGAGCCTTCTATCCTGCAGCTCACGGATGGTCTCGGTAAGAACGCGGACACGGTCTCTTGCTTCAGTTACAAGATTTGAAGCCTTGATTTCTGCGTCCATAATAATAAGCTCTGCTTCTTTGTCAGCCTCTTTTCTGGCTTTAGCTGCACTCTGCTGCTGCTGTACAAGCACTTCCCTGACAGCACCTTCCATCCGATCGAAATCAGACGCCCTCGCCCTGAGAACAGTAAGTTCTCTCTCGACCTTTTCCAGATTCTCAACAAGTTCCTCCCAGGCGGAAGCAACCATCTCAAGAAAAGCCTCCACCTCAGCGTTATCGTAACCTCTCATTGTTTTCCGGAAATGCTGTCTTCTTATATCAAGCGGTGTAATACGCACGATGCTTCTCCGTTTCCTGTTCTGCCACCCTGATGAGCCGGGAAGCTGGTAAGTGTATATTCGCACAAATGAATAATATTGCTGAATAATCAGAAGTCAATTTTGTCTCCTGCCGAAAAGGAACCGACCAAGCCTGACGATAGTAGAACCCTCCATCACAGCAAGCTGGAAATCGTCACTCATGCCCATGGAAAGCTCGGGAAGCTCAAAACCGCCTCTGCCGGAAAGATCGTCTCTGAGATTCCGAAGAGCAGCAAATGCTTTTCTTGTATCCTGCGCGGTTCCTCCCAGCGGCCCGATTGTCAGTAATCCCGAAACAACCAGACCAAGCTCCCGCATCCGGCCAAGCACTTCCTCAAGAAGTGAATATTCAGGTGCGAGGCCATGTTTTGATTCCTCACCTGAGGTGTTGACTTCAACAAGTATTCCAGGCTGTTTCTTATTCATGGATGTAGTTCGTTTTGCTATCTCCTCCGCGATCTTCATTCTGCAGATGGAATCAATCCAGTGGAAATCTCTGACAGCCTGCCTTACTTCCCCCGTATGGATGGGACCTATCATGTGAAATTCAGCGGCTTCTTTCCCAAGTGCATTTATCTTGCGCCCGCCTTCGCTGACCCGGTTCTCACCAATTATCCTTATGCCCGCTTCTATGGACATTCGCACCAGCTCAACCGGATGCGTTTTCGTTACGGCCATTATCTTAACCAATCGCGGTGAATGATGCACAGTATTCAAAGCTTCAGCAATCATTTCCTCCGCGCGGTGGAGATTATTCTTTATGCTCTCAATTGAGTAGTCCAATATCACCTCCATAAAAATACTCCCCCATCATGCGAATATGGACAAAGTACCTGTTGCTGTCATACGAGAAACATATTATGTTAATGCAAATCATTTGCAATAATGGAGAAACATGGAAATCGAGAGCATCTGGAATGAACTTCGTGACTGCGGATTGAGGATAACTCCACTGAAAAAGCATATTGTCAAACTCTTCCTTGAAGGGGGATGCGGGCTGTCCGCCAGGGAAATTCTGGACAGCATTCCTTCCTCTCCTCACATATCTACCGTACATCGTTGTCTTTGTTCACTTGAAGATGCCGGTTTTCTCAGACCTGACCGCAACCCTGACGGATTACTGAGATATCGCTGTTCCAGGATGTTCTACCCTGATCACGGTCACTTCAGCTGTCAGGAATGCGGCAAACGGATTCCTTTCTCTTTCAATCTTCCGGAGGAATTTCTTCAGGAACTGGAAAAAACAGGGGGATTCGAGATCGGAAATGCCGATTTCTTTCTGGAGGGAAGATGCAAACGCTGTTCAAAAGAATCCTGATTCCATACGGATCGGTTCTGTTTGCAGTATCACTTATTCTGATCGGCACGGGCTGTTCGCGGACAGAGGAATCCGGCAGCATAACCGGTGAGTATACAGTAGTGGTAAGCATCCTTCCCCAGAAATATTTCGTTGAGAGAATAGCATCCTCTGAATTAAATATCATCGTGGTTGTTCCACCGGGAGCCAGCCCTGCAGTATATGAGCCATCACCTTCGGACATGAGGAACATCTCACAGGCTGATGTATGGTTCACAATCGGAGTCGGTTTTGAAAGAGCATGGATTCCGAGATTTGCGGGTTCAAATCCGAATATGACCATCGTAAGCACGATCAGGGATATTGACAGGCTTCCCATTGACCGCTACAGCATTCCGGACGGAATCGAACCATCACCCGCATTTGAGGACAACGAACATAACCATGCCAACAGTTCTGAAGATCCTCATGTATGGCTTTCACCGGAACTCGTGCGAAAACAGGCTGCAGCAATAGCAGAATGTCTCTCCGATCTTGATCCGGAAATGGAAAGGTATTATCACACTAATCTGGAAAGCTTCACTCTTGAAATCGACTCTCTCCAGAAAAGTATTCATGCCATGCTTGATCCAATGCGGGGCAGATGCTTCATGGTCTTCCATCCGGCATGGGGATATTTCGCAGACGAATTCGATCTTGTACAGATACCTGTAGAGGAATCCGGAAATGATCCGTCTCCAGGAGAAATGTCCAGACTTGTGGATTTCGCGAAGGATCAGAACGTACAGGCAATATTCGTATCTCCACAGTTCAGCACTTCATCAGCGGAAACAATTGCATCGGAGGTAAACGCGAGAATCATCTACATAGATCCACTTGCGGATAACTGGAATTCGAATCTCATTCGCGTCGCTGAAGAATTTTCAGACACTATGGATACAAGATGATTCCGGCAATAGAAATCAGAAATCTGTCAGCAGGCTACAGAACAGGTCAGCCTGTTCTGAAGAACATAAACCTGACAGTGCTGCGGAATGATTTCATTGCGATCATAGGACCCAACGGAGGTGGAAAGACAACTCTCCTTAAAGTTATCCTGGGACTTATCAAGCCATGGAGCGGAAGGATAGATATCTTCGGCGATCCCTTGATATCCAGGAATGTCAGAGCGGATATTGGTTACGTTCCACAGCTGATTCCAGGTAAGTCCTTTCCTGTAACTGTCATGGATGTAGTTCTGATGGGAAGGCTTGGAAATTCCGGGTTCTTCAGAAACTTCACCGATACTGACAGGTCTGCAGCAGAGAAAAACCTTCTAAGACTTGGTATTGTTCATCTTTCAAACACCAATATGGATTCACTTTCAGGAGGCCAGAAACAGAGAGTGCTAATTGCCAGAGCTCTTGCGGGAGAACCCGATATCCTCCTTCTTGATGAACCGGTTGCGAGTGTTGACCATGAAACTCAGGAGAGTTTCTTCAACCTGCTTGCCGAATTGAACGACAGTATCACTATTGTGCTTGTCACTCACGATGTGGGAGCTGTCTCAGCCCATGTCAAGAACATTGCCTGTATCAACAGAACTCTGATAAGTCACGGAGAAACACTTTCAGCGGATGCGGTATCCCGTGCCTACGGATGCCCCTTCGAACTGATCTCTCATGGAGTACCCCATCGCGTCATCGGCAAGAAGCACCAGGGAGACAGCAGCACCGAAAACACCTCTGATGGAGGAAACAACCAGTGATTGATGCGCTCGGATATACTTTCATGCAGCACGCTATAGCGATTTCAATCCTTGCTTCAATTGCATGTGGAATAATCGGGACACTGGTTACGGTCAACAGGATGTCCGCTCTTGCGGGAAGCATCGCGCATGCATCATTCGGAGGTCTGGGGCTTGCATACCTTATCGGCATACATCCATTAATCGGAGCAACCGGTTTTGCAATCGGCTCAGCAATCGGAATTGGCGCGATTTCTTCAAAAGCACGGAACAGGTCCGACACTGCCATGGCGGCTTTCTGGGCAACAGGCATGGCAGCGGGACTGGTATTTATCAAGATCTCCGGAACTTACTCAACCGATCTCATGAGCTGGCTTTTCGGAAGCCTGCTTGCAGTATCAGGATCAGATATTCTCCTTATGGGAATTCTCGATATTCTGATTCTGATTATCATTGCCGGCCTGTACAAGGAATTCCTTGCGGTTTCATACGATCAGGAATACAGCAGTCTGCAGGGCGTCCCGACAGGGTTCATAAAAGGACTGTTTCTGGTTCTTGCCGCGCTCACAGCAGTTATGCTTATGAAGGTAACGGGGCTTATCATGGTTATAGCCATGCTCACGATTCCCGCTGCTATCGCCGAGATGTTCACTTCGAGTCTCCGGAAGATGATGGTTCTGGCTTCAATTCTTGCAGCTCTCTTCAGCCTCGGCGGTCTCTGGCTGGCCTGGATTCTTGATCTACCCCCAGGCGCCGTAATAATCCTGCTGGCCGCAATAGCATACTTCACATCAATTAGGGTCAGGTCTTGCATTTGAGCATTATTATCATATGATACATCAATGACTAGGCATTTACGCATTAAAATCCCTGGTGGACTATACCACATTTATACTCGTGGTATCGACCGAAGAGACATTTTCAAAGATGACAGCGACAGGGAAAAATTTCTGGATATCCTGGAAAACAGTATCAGTGATTCAGACTGGAAGTGCTATGCCTACTGTCTCATGAACAATCACTATCATATCCTGATAGAATCTGCAGACGGAGACACATCCCGTGGAATGCGTCAGTTGAACGGTGTGTATGCCCAGTATTTCAACTGGAAGCATGACCGTGTAGGACCTCTCTTTCAGAGCAGATTCAGGGCTATACTTGTCGATCGGGAAAACTATTTTCTGGAACTATGCAGGTACATAGTACTAAACCCTGTAAGAGCTGGAATAGTATCTTCTCCCGAAGAATATCACTGGAGCAGTTATAGAGCCACAGCAGGATTAGATAATATGAAAACCTGTATTGACAGAATTGCAGTAATTTCCCGATTCGCAGAGGAAGATGAATCTGTAATTTCTGCAAGAGCGGCATATTCACAGTTTGTGACCTATAGCCTCGAAAAGGATATTGCTCTTGGCGAAATCAGGGGAGATCTTATTCTCGGAGACAGAGAATTCGTTGAATCCGTGAAGGACATAATTAAAAAGGAAAAGAATAACCTCGACTACCCCAAGTACCAGAGAACAGCATGCCGTCCTGATCTTGAGGAACTGCTTGATCCTCTTACTGTCTCAATGAAAGAGACAAGGAACGTAGCTGTAAGGAAAGCATATAATGAGTTCGGTTACACACAAAGTGATATTGCAGGATTCCTCGGTGTACATAATTCAACGATCTATCGAATTCTTAGAAAATAAGAATTACACACAATTTTTATATATAAAATAATAAGAATGCTTGAATGCAAGACCTGACCCTACAGGTAAGCCTGTCCGCTGAGGGAGCGGTACTGCACCGCTTCAGCGATGTGTTCCGTTCGTATCTCTTCCGCACCTGCCAGGTCGGCAATCGTCCTTGATACCTTCACTATCCGGTCGTAAGCTCTGGCAGAAAATCCGTACATCTCCATTGCGGATTTCAGGAGTTTACTGACTTCGCTGCTGAGATGGCAGTACTTTCTCACCATGGGAGAGGTCATCCCGGCGTTGCAGTACAGGCCGTCAATCTTTCCGAATCGATCGAACTGGATTTTCCCGGCTTCTATTACGCGCTTTCTGATCGCCTGAGACTTCTCTCCTGTGGGGAGATCGGATGACAGATCACGGTACTTAACCGGAGCGACATCAATATGAATGTCAATTCTATCCATGAGCGGGCCTGATATCTTCTGAAGGTATCTCTGTATCTGCGGACCGGTGCAGTTGCAGGAATGACCGGGGTCAGTGAAATACCCGCAGGGGCATGGATTCATTGCGGCAACAAGAGTAAATCTCGCTGGGAAGGTCATCGACATGGATGCTCGTGTAATTGTAACTGTGCCATCCTCCAGAGGCTGTCTGAGAACCTCCAGAACATTCCTTCTGAATTCGGGCAGCTCATCCAGAAACAGTACTCCGTTATGAGCCAGACTCACCTCGCCGGGCCGGGGAATGGTACCCCCTCCTATCAACCCGGCGTCGGAAACAGTATGGTGAGGCGACCGGAACGGACGGGTTTTCAGAAGAGATCCACCGCTCCGGAGAAGTCCCGCAACACTGTGGATTTTAGTAGTTTCAATCGCCTCGTCAGGATGAAGAGAAGGGAGAATTGATGGAAGTCGTCTTGCCAGCATAGTTTTACCGGAGCCGGGAGGACCAATCAGCAAAATATTGTGCCCGCCCGCAGCGGCAACCTCGAGAGCTCTTTTCGCGAATTCCTGGCCTCGAACATCGCTGAAGTCAGGTTCCTCTTTTCCACCGTTATCAGAAAGCGCATGTGAATAGGAAACAGGCTCTATAGTTGCTTTATCTAACAAAAAGTCAATTACATGATTGAGATCCTTGATTGGGAATACTTTCTGTCCGGAGACCACACCTGCTTCAGCTGAATTGGAGGCAGGTACGATAAGCCCTGAATGCCTTTCTTTTCTTGCTCTGTCAGCCATTGAGAGCACTCCCGGAACAGGACGCAGCGCTCCATCAAGAGCGAGTTCACCAACAAAGAAATAGTCTTCAATAGTCTCCGCGGGAATTATACCGGAAGCTGCGAGAATACTGATAGCTATGGGAAGGTCGAATCCTGGCCCTTCTTTTTTTCTTCCGGCAGGAGCCATATTGATCGTTATCTTTTTGCCCGGAAGCCTGAAACCAAGATTGGCTATGGCAGCTGTAACTCGTTGTCGTGATTCCCGAACAGCGCTGTCAGGCAATCCTACAATAGTGAAAGTCGGCAGTCCCATAGACATATCGGCTTCGATATCTACGGGATATGAATCGATACCGAACACAGCCAGGCTTCTGGTATGAGCAAGCAATAAACACCCCCCGAAAATGCGCTTCTTCTTAGAGTGTACGCATTAATTAAGCAACTTTCAAGGGGCAGTTATTGTCGGGATCGGATCGGATGCGGTCTGCAACCCCGCGATTGAGCGGTTTCGCGCAGTCTCTCAATGAAAACATCTGATAGATGAAATATGACCCATCCATCAAATCCCATCTCCTCCGATAAAGCCGCCTGGTCTTCAGTCTCCGATAGTGTGAGAGTTGAACGGGTCGAGAATGGACCTATTCCACAGCTGAGCGGTCTCCCTTCAGCCATTTCCAATTGCTGTTCGCCCCAGTACACAAACTCCGAGTCGGATTCAGTGTAGTTCATCGGAACCACAAAGTCCACAATGCCGCTGCGAAGCCAAACATCCCACGGCTGGCTGAAATACCGCATCTCCTGTTCGCGGGGTGTACCGGCCACGGAAAGCAGTACGATCCTGTTGATTCGGGAGAGGGAATCCCTCACAGCCTGCACAACATCGGTTATCATTGAAGCACGCCACTCCATGAAACTGTCGTGCAGTCTCCCGCCGCTGACGCAATATGCCGGCCAGTCAATAGAACGGATTCCGGCATCCCTGCGGAAACGTTCACGGCATCCGTCGCAGAAACAGACACGGTTGGTTGAAAACCTTATATAGTCGAGATGTATTCCGGCAACAGGATACTCTTCTGCCAGCCCGAGACATAACTGCGCCATATCATTGACATTCTGAGGATCGGTAGGACAGAGCCAGTTCTCTACCGTTCCATCACTTGAGATCTGAAATCTTCCTTCCAGCTCGAATCGATTCTGATCCTCCACCGAACACTTGCCTGTTTTCCACAGAACAACCCATGCATGAACATCGATCCCAAGGGGGGTGCAGGCGTCAAGACATTCCTGAAGACCTTCCGTATCCGTTTCCGGCCCATAGGCGGCACAGTAGAAGACCGTGTCGTAGCCGTTCAAGGACAAGAGCCGGGCGATCTCATCCCAATTCCCATTATTGTATTGCCAGGCGCTCCAGACGCCTGTAATTGAACACAGGACCGTAGTGAAGAGAGAAAGGAAATGCATATGTACCTCCGGGCTGTAAGATATGTTCAATTCCGGCTTCGAACAACTTACTAAGGTAAAATATGCGTACTAAGGAACTGTTATAGTCTCCCTGCCCTCATCGGGCATTCTGTCTTCGCCGTCCATCGCATAGAACCAGTAACCCAGTGTAACCGGAGCAACCGTAGGCATACTTTCCAGAACAATGAAAGGAAATTCCAGCCGATAGTACACACCAGTGATAACCGGAATGCCTGTGAACTTTAAATCATCGTACAGACCGGGTGAAGTTGCCGATTCCTTTGAAACGGTAAATTCTGTCGAATGGCAGCGAACCAGAAAATCCGCCTCCGGATCTGTATCTGTATTGAAGTAATAGTAAAATTCGCTCAGGCACATATCATCGTAGAACTCAACTTCAGTATTCAGATTAACGCCGGAATAAGTCACGGTTGCATCTTTGAAATCCTTACAATCCTCTATTCCCGATTCATTTGGATCATCACAACCAATCATCATGAACAGGACCAGAAGAACAGGAACACACTTTATTAAGACAGGTTTCATTTTACCATCATCCTTTCGCTTGCTGATTTCCGAAAAAGACCATTCCTAAAGATATCTTTTCTGAAATTAAGCACCTCCTTTTTCTGATTGTGTTTGCAGCATTATAGAAGGAGACTAATCCATTAAGTGATATGTTGTCAAGTGCAATAACTCTGACTTTATGGTTTCCGATAAAGGTTGAACCTTGTTAAATGTGGGTATATTCAATTCTGGCAACTGGAAGTATGGGATTCAGCGGGAAACTGCACGATGTTCTTAATTAAGGAAGAAGCTGAATGATAAAGTTACCTATTAGTTAATTGACATCTGCACTCGTCCGGGATATTCTCTTAACGGTAGTTTGATCAATATGAGTCAATCGTGTATAGAATGCGAATTCAGTTACACACAGCAAAGAAAATCGCATGAATGAAGAGTTAGAAGTTCTGAAAACTGTAACGCATGATCTACATGATGCTGGTATCGCATACATGATCACCGGATCTGTCGCTATGAATTATTACGCTTTTCCAAGAATGACGCGAGATATAGATATAGTTATTGAGTTCCAGGAAAATGATATTGCTTACATAGACAGATGGGTAGCAGAAATGGGTCTGCAGGATATTTACAGGAAGGCAATTGATGATTGATACAGATCCGGTTATCGAATCGAAGACAAGGGCATTGATGATGAAAAAGTCTTCTGAGGAACGGTTAATAATTGGATGTTCAATGTTTACTTTCGCCAAAGCAATAGTCCGATCCTCGATTATGCAGAAGAACGGTGATATCCCGCTTTGTGATCTAAGAAAAGAATTGTTTCTGAGGTTCTACGGAAATGACATGGACAAAAAAACCAGGGAGAGAATAGCGTTCTATTTTTCCGGATGAATCCGGAATTGTAGAAAAACCACGGACTCATATACAAGTCACTACATGGATTCGGGACGGAAAGCGTCCTCGAGGTAGGTGGCCATCCTGAATTCGGAAAGTGAACCGCGAACTACGGCAACATCGAATCTGATCTGATCCTGAGGATCGTGTTTTACAAGGTAGAATGCGGCTGCGTGGATTATCCTGGCCTGCTTTTTCAAATCGATCTTCTCTAGCGGCATTGTTTTGCTTCCATCACTGGCGAATTTCACTTCAACAAAAGCAAGAATTCCGTTGTTTCTCGCGATGATATCAATTTCAGCTCTGCGGGTCCGGTAATTACGGGCGACTACAGTCCATCCACGTGCCTGTAACCATTCACAGGCAAACCCCTCGGCTTTCCTGGAAATTTCACTCAAAATGCATCCGAATCTGTTTCTCATATTTCATAGGGGCAAAAGACATTCTGTGAATCGGGGACGGACCGAGTTTCTCAATGGCCTCCATATGCTGTCTTGATCCATACCCCTTGTTGGACGCAAAACCGTACCCCGGAAATTCTCTGTCGGCTCTGATCATTATGTCATCTCTGGTTACTTTAGCGATTATACTGGCGGCAGCTATGGACAGGCTCTTTGAGTCGCCTTTTATGATAAATCTGGATTGCAGATTAAGATTCCTTATCGGCAGGCCGTCCACAAGGTAGAGCGCGTCCTGTATATCAATAGCCTGAGCCGCTCTGAAAAAGGCCAGACGGACAGATTCTGTCATTCCCGCTTTATCAATTTCTGAATGCTCTACGATTCCAGTGGAATATCCGATTGCATTCCTGATGATCAAAGGGAATAGAGTCCTGCGCTTTTTATCGGACAGTTTCTTGCTGTCAGTTACTCCATGCAGATACGCATCCGGTGGGAGAGATACGGCTGCAGCCACAAGGGGCCCGGCAAGAGGACCCCGACCGGCTTCGTCCATCCCTATCAGAACAGGGTAATCCAGCCGGTAACTTCCGTCGAACTCGAATAAAGGAGTATGGGTCAGGATTTCTTCCTGGAACCGTATGTCTTCTTCTCTTTTATCCTGGCTGATTTACCCGTCTTGTCTCGAAGGTAAAAAAGCTTCGCTCTGCGCACTTTACCGACCCTGGTCACTTCAATCCGCTCAATGAGAGGAGTGTTCAGAGGGAATATTCTTTCGACGCTCACTCCGCCCGAAATTTTCCTTACTGTAAAGGATTCAGATGTTCCTCCGCCTCTGCGGGATATTACAACACCCTGGAAAACCTGTACACGAACTTTGTTACCTTCCACAACCTGGAAGTGCACTTTGACTGTATCCCCCGGTTTAAATTCCGGCAGACTTTCTTTGATATGTGATGCTTCAACACTCCGGATAATATCATCCATTTTTCTGCTCCTTCTGTCGATCTGCCAGTCTTATCGCCTGAACAAATCGTTCTTTTACACAGTCCCGGCTTTCCGAGTCAAGCAGGTCAGGACGCTGCTTGCCGGTAAGCTCCAGTGCTTTCTTGAATCTCCACTTCTCTATCTCAGCATGATTACCAGAAATCAGAATATCGGGAACTTTCATGCCCCTGTATTCAGCAGGTCGGGTATACCTGGGATAATCAAGCAATCCCGTCGCAAAACTGTCCGATTGCGCGGATTCCATTCGACCAAGCACCCCCGGAAGCCATCTGAAAACAGCTTCCATAAGAAACATGGCAGGAATCTCGCCGCCGGAAACCACAGCATCGCCAATACTGATCTCATCTGTAACAGCGTATTCTCTGAATCTTTGATCAATTCCGCCATATCTGCCACAGAATACTATCAATTTCCCGCACTCAGCTAACTCTCGCGCCAGATCATGATCCAGTTTTCTTCCCTGAGGAGTCATGAATATTGTCCTGGCACCCTCTCTCCAGGGTATCTCCTCAAGTGTTTCAAACAGCGGTTCGGGTCTGAGCAGCATTCCTGCGCCACCCCCGAACTGATAATCGTCAACTGAACCTCGGCTGTCTACAGCCTTTTTCCGTATATCAAGAACCGTCAGTTCAACTCTGCCGGTTTCAATCGCTTTTCCAATTATTCCATGTTCCGTGAATGGAATAAGCAGATCTGGAAACAGCGTTGCTACAGCTGTTTTCATGCTGGAGACTCCATTCATCGCGGAGACAGTTCATTCAGACCAACTGGAAGCACAAGTTCTATGATCTTATCCTTCCATCTGATATTTCCCTCATTCAGGACCAGCGCAAGCGGTACATGAAATTCTGTTTCCGCATCCTCAACAAGAAGAAGCGGATTGGATTCTGATGGTTCAATATCCACAACTGGAAACGTTTTCCCCTCTGATTTAATCTCCATGCCAATAAAACCGTAAAGAGGGAAGAATTCCAGCATTTTCTCCGCTTCATCCCGCCTTATGAAGATCGAGCAGCCTTTGTATCTGTCTGCGTCCTCCCTGTTACGAATCTCCTTCAGCGTGAGATTAATCCTGGAGTCACCCCTGACAGTACAGCGGGATACAGTCATGGATGTGCTCTCTTCCAGAATGATTCCTGTTCCCGGAGGAATAACCGCATGACCGATCCCGGAGAAAACACGAACTGAGAATCCTCCCTTTAATCCATGAGGTTTCTCCACATACCCGAGATATACAATATCACCGGGAGCTATCACCGAAATATCAGTCAATGATTCTTACTGTAGCCTTCTGCTCAAGGCGGGCAGCAGCTGATCTGATGATAAGTCTCATAGCTTTCGCGATTTTTCCCTCGCGGCCTATTACTCTTCCGAGATCGCTCTCCGCAACTCTCAATTCAAAGACAATTACGTCTTCTTCCATTGTTTCTTCCACAGAAACCGCTTCAGGATCTTCAACGAGCGTTCTGGCCATGATTTCGATAAGTTCCTTCATGAGGGTCCTCCAGTTCAGGTGGTTATTCAGACAGTAAATCGCACCAGTTATCCATTACGAGGTTCTGCTCTTCCCTTTTATTAGAACCACTTCCAGCGGTATGCCTTCTTCACCGCCGTTGTGCCTGGACCATTTACTCCAGGTGCCTGTGCGCTTAAGCAGGTTTCTGACCGTATCGGAGACCTGTGCTCCCTTATCCAGCCAGTGAAATACTCTTTCCTCGTCTACTTTAACTTCCATTGGTTTGCGCAGGGGATCGTAGTACCCGAAACTATCAAGAAATCTGCCATCGGTGGCTTTCCTTCTGTCAGCGGCTACAATTCTGTAGAATGGTTGACCTTTACATCCGATTCTTTTTAAGCGAATAACTACCAAGTTTCACCTCCAGGTCAGCGGATTATGCCGGGGAGCTTGAATCTCCCGGATTTCATCTGCTTCATCATTTTCTTCATTGATCCAAATTCGCGCAGCAGTCTGTTTACATCATTCACTTTTGTACCGCTGCCCTGTGATATTCTCCTTCGTCTGTTTCCGTTGATTATCTCCGGATGAGTTCTTTCCTTTCTTGTCATTGAACTGATGATGGCTTCCATCTTTGTAAATTGAGAAGTGTCCAGGTTCATACCTGCGGGTTTCATGCTCTTCGGAAGCATAGCCATCAGGTCACCGAGAGAACCCATCTTTCTTATGCGACGCAGTTCTCCCGCAAAGTCCTCAAGCGTGAAGGAATTGGAGATAAGCTTTTTCTCCAGTTTCTCAGCTTCCTTTATGTCCCATGTGCTCTGAGCTTTTTCCGCAAGACCGACCACATCACCCATACCAAGGATCCTTCCAGCCATTCGAGTCGGATCCATCGGTTCAAGGCCACTGACACCCTCTCCTACCCCGATGAACTTAATGGGTTTTCCGGTTACCGCTCTGAAAGATAAAGCAGCACCTCCTCGTGAGTCGCCATCCATCTTTGTAATTACGGAACCGGTAAATCCAATTCTTTCCTGGAATTCAACAGCAACGTTCACAGCGTCCTGACCCGACAGACCATCGAGCACCAGCAATGTTTCAGCTGGATTCGCAACTTCACTGATTTCCTCCAGTTCCTCCATCAGTTCATCGTTCACATGCAGTCTTCCTGCGGTATCTGCTATGACTATGTCATAACTGTTCATTCGTGCTTCATGCATTGCTTCCCGAAGAACCTCAACTGGATTCTTCGTATCTCTCCTTGCGTAGAAACCTGCACCAGAATCCTTTGCGATCTTTTCCAGCTGCTCAATAGCCGCGGGTCTCTGTAGATCACATGCTGCCAGAAGAGATCTCTTACCCTTTTTTTCCTTGAGCCAGTATGCCAGTCTGCCTGCTGTTGTCGTTTTCCCCGATCCCTGCAAACCAACAAGAAGATAGACTATTGGAGGTTTACCTGAAAATTCGAGAGAGGTCCTTTCAGAACCGAGCAGCTCAATCAGTTCTTCATTGACAACCTTTATTACCTGCTGTCCCGGCGAAAGGCTTTTCAGGATACTCTCACCCAGAGCTTTTTCGCTGACAGTACTGACAAACTGTTTCGCCACTTTGAAGTTGACGTCAGCTTCCAGCAATGCCCTGCGAACCAGCCGCATAGCTTCCCTGATGTTGGATTCGTTAATGACGCCTCTGCTTGTCAGTTTCCTGAAAGCATCTGAGAGACCGTCTGTCAACCTGTCGAACAAGTCTGCCCTCCTATAACCCGCAAATCTCACCAGCATTCTACTTCAGCGACGCATAAAGTCGCGTCTACTTCGTTATTGCTCGCACATCCGTCCTCGACGTACTGTTATAAAGTACGACTGCGGAGTCTGTACTCGCAAGCCTCATATCCACAGCTCTCTGCGACGCTTCGTAACCTAACCGCCTAGCCAGAAACCTGTGGTTCCTGGAGAAATCTACAGAAAAGCTGGTGAAATTTGTGGGTTAGACCATATAGATAAATAACACACAAATACTCTACAATACAGAGCATGCAACTATACTTCGACAAATGGAATAATCCAAACAGAGGGAAGTTTACTTCAGTACGTTAACAGAACCATGTCCGACGGGGCATGTAATAGTAAAACCGGATTCAGTTTCATCAATGACATAGGGCTGTTTCGAAACAGGACATCCTGGAATCGAATCGGGAAGGAGTTCTTCAAGAGTAGTGTATCCATCATCAGTCAGAGATGCATGATAGATCATTCCCTCAATCTCGAATCCAAGAGAATCCATCCTGGATTCGCATCTTCTGATGTCAAGCTCGTTTCTCATCTCATTCATTTCTTCCTGATCAATTATACGGGTTGAATCTCTGGCGCAACCAAAGACCAGGAAAATAACTGCAGCAATCAGAAATAGATACTTCATTTAACCCTCGTCAGAGTTGGCCATAGAAACGCTTCTCAGCCTTCGTATAG
>JAUVEU010000037.1 GCA_030594645.1 Candidatus Aegiribacteria sp. | reverse complement strand
TTTAAAGAACTGAAAGATACTCTCAGACAGACCGGTTTCATCATGGCATTCTTCATTCTCGTACCTGTCCTGTATCTTATAGATCATACTTTCTACAATACAGGGATGAACTTCTCAGAATACATATCGAACGGCCTCGACCTATTCATTCTGATAACTGCTATGTATGTTGGATATAACATGTTCAAGGCTGAGGAAGAAGATGGCGCGAAGGAGTACCTTCTGTCTCTTCCTGTCAGTCGATGGTCGCTGTTTCTGAATAAATTAACACCCAGGGTGATTGTTCTAATCCCTCTTCTTGTATCAGGGATGCTTGTATACGAATTTGCTGAGACAAACGGGGTGGCGTTTGGATTTTTTCTGAACTGGTTCCTTGGTTTTAACAACTTGATCTTTCTTCTGATTTTCATTCAGATCTGCGGATTCATTCTAGGTCTTGTAGGCAGGGAAAGCTGGATAACCAGGCTGATGCTTCTGGTCATGGTGGTTTGTATTTGGCAATACAGCAGTATAGCGTTGGTTTTTGAGAATATTCTGCGAAGTATAATTGGCTGGCGGAAGATGATAGAGCTCGGATTTGGTTGGTACTCATCAACAAATGCTTATATAGACGGCATTTTTAACTATGCGCTGCTTGCGTACATCCTTGTTCCACTTCTGGGAATGTGGGATTTGAAACCCATAAGAGTCAGAGAGGTATGGTTTCAGAAGAGAGCATTTCTACCGATGATTGTATTCTCTCTGCTTCTGGTAAGCCGCTATCTTACAAAGAGTTTCTGGTGGTGGTGGTAACTCCCGCAAAACAAATAGTGACAGGGAGTATTTAAATTTCTAGCTATCAATGAGTGACAGTTAACTGAGGCGATGAAGACTATCCCTGCTGAACGACCTTTCTTAATTCACAGCAAAACAGGACGTGATCCACTGAATCCCGGTGTGCAGCTATCAACGTTATCTATATATTCAATATCCTTTTGAAATTGCAGATGAACAATAAAACCGTTAGACTATAAGCAGCAATATCTGGAGGTGAATAATGCTTGGTGCTCGAGAAATAGTAAAAGAAGCTGAATCATTACCGGTTGAGGAACGGGCATTCGTTATTGATCTACTCCTTAAGACTCTGAATTCACCAGAAAAGCAAATTGATCAGAAATGGATTAAGTTAGCGAAACAGAGATTGAATGAAATTCGCTCAGGTCACGTAACTGCAGTTCCAGGGGATCAGGTGTTTTCTGAAATACGGGAGAAATTTGGCTGGTGACATTTTCATTCCGTCCATTAAGTTTAACTTAACCAAATTAATAATAACAACAGAAGGGAACTTCAATGAGTGAGAAGTACAACGCGCCACCGAAGATGAAGATAGAAACCGACAGAACTTATGCCGCTACGATTGAAACGGACCGAGGCACCATAGAACTTGACCTGTTTCCGGAGTATGCTCCGAAAACCGTGAATAACTTCGTATGTCTCGCCAGAGACGGATTCTACGATGGAATTATATTTCACAGAGTTATTCCTAACTTCATGATCCAGGGGGGAGACCCCACTGGAACCGGCAGGGGTGGCCCCGGATATAAGTTCGAGGATGAGCTGACCGGGGACATATTGAGCCACGAAACTGGAGCCCTCTCAATGGCCAATGCCGGACCTGATACAAACGGGAGCCAGTTCTTCATCACACACTGTCCTCAGGCGCATCTTGATGGAAGGCACACTGTTTTCGGAAAGGTATTGAAGGGACAGGATGTTGTGGATGCGATCAAACAGGGTGATGTCATGATAAAGGTTACAGTGGAGGATTGACAGGCTGCCCTTTAGAAATTGTGATTCTTGAAGGTATATGTAAATACAGGAGGTTAACGTGCTGCTTATTACAATGGTGCTGTCGATTGTCATGGTTGCACCCGGTGAAATCGTGATAACCGAGATAATGTATAATCCGGATGGACCTACACTGGGGGATGATGATCTGTTCGAATGGGTGGAGCTGTGCAATCTTGGTGCGGAGCCGATACAGCTTGAAGGCATGATGTTGAGTGACGGGGGCAACCAGCTGTTCCTGGAAAACTTTATTCTCGAACCCATGACCTTCGCGATTGTACCTGCAAACGAATCGTCATTCAACTCGGCTTATGGCAGCGGTATCCTGACTGTTCCATGGGATGGGGTCTGGACGAAGCTTTCTAATTCTGCTGATATGCTTCTGCTTTATTCCGCTTCAGGCGGAGTTCTTGATGAAATTGCATACTTTGACACCTGGGGAGTCGATGAGGAGATCTCTTCACGAAGCGCGGCTGACGGTACTGGATCATCCCTTGAGAAGATTAACCTCTGGGGTGCAAACACCGAGAGTAACTGGGCGCCATCCATCGATTACGCCAACCCGGATGTTGATCCGGATACAGGTGATCCTGTCTGCTGGGGAACTCCAGGAGAGGCTAACAGCGTAGAGTAATTATCCGGGACACGCACCAGAGCGTGCATGTCCCTCAATAATCGATATCGTTGCTTGCTGTTATCAGGTTGATGTTGTCGATTCCAGGGATGCTGTTCAAACCTGTTACGATTTCCTGCGATGTCAGACCGGATTTCAATATAAGATCGTACGTCAGGGTAAGATAGATACCGTCTTCCGATGGTTCTATATGTATTATCGTGCTTTGCTTTGCCCTCTCAGCAATGAAATTCACGTATCCTTCTTCATCACCTGATTCCCTGTTGAAGCGGAATCTCAGAATGAATTCGCTTCTGTGCATTGAACCGTAATTGGTTTTCGAGAGTATCATGGCAACCATACCGATAAAGAAAGTTGAATAGGCTGCCAGAATGTAATTACCCGTTCCGGATGCTATACCTTCGGTAAGTGCGAAGAAGATAAATGCCGTATCCTTTGTGTCCTTTACCACTGTTCTGAACCGGACGATGGTCAGCGCTCCGACAAGCGCGAAAGCCCTGGCGAGATTGCTGCCGATTACCATCATCACAGCGCTCACCGTAATACACATAAGGACGAGGGTTATAACGAATGACTGAGAGTAGGAAAGCCCCTTATGCGTTTTCTTGTAGATAAACCCGATGATCAGTCCGGCAGCCAGCGCAATAAGAAGATTTATGACAATGGACTGCGGACTGTAACCAACCTGCTCGGAGGTTGCTGTAAACCACTCGTTCAACTCAGACAAGCCGGTCTCCTCTCTAAAACTTTATCGAGATATGAATCATATGATTTCATATATATAACATCAGTAGCATGTGCAAACTTGGAAAAAGAAACACGCTTCAGTTCAAACTCCTGAATCAGTCTGTGAAACCAGTTAGGAAGATGATAACGGAACTTGATTTCAAGCACCTGAAATCCATTCGCAATGTTATGGGATCTGCCGACAGGATGCCCGTCGGAACCCGCTCTGTAAGCAACGACCTGACTGTCAAGAGTTACTCTGAAATCAGGATTGGCTCTATTCTCGAACGCGGTTCTTCTGTAGTCCACAACAACGCTGGGAGATAGCTTCTTCCTGAAAGCATCGAACACAAATCTTTTCCCGGTGCCGTTAATACTCCCGGAATCCAGCAGGAATCCTGAAAACGAATTTGTCCCCTTGCTCATTGAGTATTCAGTGCCCTCCGGATCAAGCAGGAGCCTGTGCTTAAAAACAAGGCTGTCGTCTCTGCCTTTCAGTTCCAGGAAGAGCGGGTTGGTATAAGCTGGAGTAGAACAGTAATTTCTGAAACGGAATTTGTACCGTTTCCGCAATCCCGCGAGTTTCTCATAAAACAGGTCAAATTTGTCAGTATCGAAATAATGACTTCTGATGAAGTAGCTTCCATTTATATCCGAATGGATATCACGCTCAAGTCTGAGTTCGAGCTCACGCATTATACCCGCAAGCACACTTCCGGATATCAGGTATTTGAATTCGTACCTGTGAAAATGCAGGCGGGGAGCTTCAGGAGATAACATCAGATATCGAGGGTCACTTCCAGAATGTAGTCCGAGTGTTTTTCCTCGAAGGGCATATTATGCGGTCGATGATTCACGGCAGCAGCTCTGACACACACGGGAGTTCCTGTATCAATATTTACTGTAATGGTCAGTTCATCTTCCCTGGAGTCAGTTGATCTGTCGGGCTGCCATGAGGCCATGCTTAAAGATGCGCTTATGCTTTCGAGAGCGGGTTTATCCGTTTCCCACATAATACCTCCGGTTGCCCACCATGTCTGGAATTCCGGAGGATCAGCGCCTTCTATTACATTCACCATTTGCCAGTTATCACCCCTGAGATATTCACTGCGAAGAAGGAATGAGAAATCCTTGTTGATTTCAATGTTTAATTGAAGATCCACTCCAATTGCTTTTTGTCTTGCCGAACAGGTATAACCATCTACCGATTCAGGATTCTCTTTGCCGAACCGTAGAGCTGACAGGTCGCCTCCAACAATGATACCCAGAGGCAGATCAAATTCAGCCCTTCCCACATACTGTATCTCGTTGTCCTGGTTCAGTGCGTCCGGAGAACCATTGAAGATTCCCAATGAAAGGTCGGGAAGCCAGACAGGATCCGGATTCAGTATTCCGGTTACTCCAATATCTCTTCCTGAGTACAGCAGATTTGTCAGTTCTCTGTGGGTTATTGAATGGTCTATCGCCTGGAGGTCCCATGTACTTGTTATCGTGTTAAGGCAGAATGGTTTCTTGAATTGTCCTGCCTGCAACTCGATCGCGTTGAACGGTTCCCAGAGGATGTAGCAATCCTTCAGGAATATCTCGTCAGGTTTTATCTCCAGCTGGAGCTGTCCATCAAGATTATTACCTATATCAAAATCCGCTGTCAGCCCTGCTGATTCAATCGTAAATGATCTGTTCGGTATGGTCAGAGCTCCTCCGAACAGGCTGTATCTTACTCTGGCGTAAGCTGAAAGTATGAAGGTATTAGCGTTGGCGTTTTCCACATCAACGTTCGCTGAAGCAGTTACCGCCATGAGTATTGTTAAAACCAGTGTAAGTGCAGTAGAGTATCTCATTATTTTTTCCTGTTCTGTTGTTTTTTACGTTAGAACATATAGTATAACTGTAAGAGCCTTCAGAATAAAGCTTCAAAAATCAATTGTCTGTTCACTTCTACGGCAGAAGGACAAACTTGCGCGATGCTGATGTACCGCATGATCGTATAACCGCGAAGTAAATCCCCGGAGCAAGAGAAGGAGGTAAACTGCATGACAAACTTCCTTCCAGACCTGTAAGTGATTGAGGTTGAAGAACAAGTCTGCCTGAAATATCATAAAGAAGCAATTCTGCAGGAACACTCGGAATTACATAATTCAAGTTGAAATATGTTGATACCGGATTAGGCCACAGAGTTTCGATGAGCGGTTTGAGAATGATATCAGGCCATCCCGGATTTGATCTGCCGGGTGTTCCAGGCAGTTCAATCGCCTGCCAGCTTATGGAATTCTCCGGTGGAAGCTCAGGTGAACTCAGCGAAAGCACATGGTTGTTTTCAAGGGGCCAGGACACGGCATCATACATCACTGAAAAAATCAGTCTGTCGTTTTCAAGCAGAGTGACTCCATCTTTTTCATTATTGAGTCCGAAATTCATTCCCTCGATTACTTCAATGTTATATCCATTCACCGAATGGAAGGATTGTTCATCCTCACAGACTACAAGGAAACTTCCAGGATTGATCATAGTGTTTGGCGGAAGCGTGATTTCGTTATTCTGTCCATCGATAAGTATGTATCCGGAAATATCCGCTCTGAACAGACCTGTATTGAACAGTTCGATCCAGTCTCCGGAATCCCCATCGAAACATATTTCGGATAGAATGACCGAAGAACTTGATTCATTACAGTTCACTTCCTCTTCAACTGTCACAGTCAGAACAGTCTGCCACGAGGGATCCATCAGGAGAAGCTCCGTATTCGAAGGGGAGGTCAGCGCAAGATTACCCAGAACAGTGTTGTAAGGCATCATGTCACTGAGAAGTTCCGAATTGTTGGTTAGGTACAGCGTATCACCGGGTTCAATGACTGTCTGTTCCGATGCAAACAGTCTGGCTGGCGGATTTCCCGCCTGGAAGCCGCAAAAGGAAACATCCTGGGGAGAATTAGATGTATTAATAACAGGAAGACTCCACAGGAAAACGGTGTACCGTACAGGGGCAAGCACTTCGAATACTTCAGGATCGAACGAATAGATGCTCCGCCTTGCAGTTGGAGCGCATACTCTGCGGGGAGAGAATGATGTGGGAGGTGCGTATAAAGGATAATAGAAAGCAGTATAACAGGCTCCGCCTTCGGCTTCAGACCCCGCTTTTACAGAGAACTTGATATGTCCATATTCCTCAGGGAAGCTGATTGTCCGGCTCCATCTGCACATGGACGCATCATCCGGATACATTGCTGTCAAGTGTTTTTCCTCACCATCGCTCCACCAGACAAGAGATATGTTATCGACCGGCTGTGCGTACTCGATACTGACCTCTACAGAATCCGGGTATCCTCCCGGTTCGAATTCCCATTCTGAAAGGGTCATGGATATTACTTCAAGCGATAAATGCCCCCTGGCTATTCCAGGAAGAAATGCTCCACGTTCGGATACAGCTTCTCTTAAAATTGCTACTGCTTCGTCGAAATCCCCGTTTGAACCCTGCTTGAACGGATCAGCGTATACGCTTTCCCTTATTTCAGCGTAGATCGAGTCGATAATATCAGGTAATTCATACCGCATAATTTCACCTGTCTGAAGGATATAATCCTCAAACATGTCTCTGTACTCATTCTGCTGTAATAGACGCGAAGCCATGGCTGAAATACGGAAACAGTTCATCGAAGTGAATTCAATCCAGTCCGGATCGTATACACCTTCCCATGAATTGCCAAATGAAGCATCCCTGTCCCATGGGTAGTATCGCCACTCATTCAAGGGATTCAAATGCAGGTAGTAGTTCTTGCTTATGGCATCAGTGTCGTAAATAGCCAGACTGACCGCGGCGTTAGCAATAAAATCCTCGAAGCTGAATGAAAGCGGGGAGAAAAGGTTAACGGCGTCAATAAGCTGCCGAACAAGATACAGGTATTCTTCATTGCCCCTTTTAGATTCGAATCCGGTGGTTCCAAGGGTATCACACGGCTGCCAGGCAAACCTTCCAAGGTCATCAACGGATTTGAAAACAGGTCCATTACCGGTGCCTGTCCGGTGGAAGAAATACTCGTCGATTCTTTCCACCTGCACATACACACCGTAGTAATCGCCATTCACATAGAATTCCACATGCTCGGTGAGGGGAGTGGGGCGTCCAAGTTTTCTGGACAGCAGGAGTCCGAGAGCGTTTCGCATAAGTGAAAGATCTCTGTAATGAGCGTCAAGCAGGATATGAGAAGCGTTTTCAATTGATGTATCGAACAGCTCGATTTTCCAGCTGAGCTTTGGCGACCATAAAGAAGACCCCCCTCTGAATCCGGCAAGGCAGCTGCATGCCCCTGCCTCCATTTCGACATATGCGGGAAGCTGGTAGTCCGCAAACGGATCGGAGTACAAACTGTCAAGGAGTTGTGGATCCATTTGAAGATGATATGAATCAAGAGAGCCCTGAGCAGTTAGAATCAGTATGGCTCCAAGAATAATTTGCATTATCTTCTTTCATTAGTTTTCGATAAGTATAGAAACAAGTAAATATAACTGTTGTAAAATATATCGTTAGTATGCCCGGGAGGAGAGAATGATGCCTGAAGAGATAAATAACGGTAATGGTCCGACTGAAGAGATCAGCAATGCAGAACACGATGACAAGAAGGTGGCTATCCATGAAATAAGCTGCAGCAACTGCGGCGCTCCACTTTCTTACATTGAGGGTGAAGCTGTCATCACCTGCGAATACTGCGGGACCACAACAATGCTTGCAGGTTATGATAATATCGTAACGGTTGAATCGCACTATCTTCTCCCTCCAAAAGTCGGGCGTGATGAAGCCATCGGGATTGCTTCAGGATGGCTGAAAAAAGGTTTTTACAAGTCGAAGGATCTTCCCAACAAGGTTAGCTGGAAGAAAACAGAAGCCAGGGTTCTTCCCTACTGGATAGTCAGATGCACCGGTAACACCCGCTGGAGCGGCATGCAGAAACGGACAAAAACTACGGGTGAGGGAAAGAATAAAACATCAGAAACCTACTGGGAGCCTGTACAGGGGCGTATCACCGATGATTATACATGGCCTGTATATGCCAGGGAGGATACTTCAGAATTCTGGGGAATTCGGAATATCGAACCCGGCAAGCAATGTGTATTCCCGGACTGGGGAAAATTCATCTTCAGGATAGGAGGTTCAAAAAGAGCCCCTAATAAAGATCTTCTTGAAGGTAAAATGGATTTCTCAATTGATGAACTCAAGAAACTCAATATGCAGGAGCATATCATCAACGGACAGATTATTCAGGAAAAGGCCGAGGTGTCCGCAAGGAACAGGATAATTGAACTGCATCAGCAGAAGGCCGAGGGTAAAGCCACAAAAATTACTGACGTAGATACAACAATAGATGTCCAGGGCGTTGACCTTGTTTACGTTCCCATCTGGGAGCTTGAATATGCGTATAAGGATAAGAACTACCACATACTTGTGGATGCAAGTCGTCAGGAAGTACTCTCAGGTGAGGCACCTGTAGGTAAATGGGCAAAAGCAACCGTCTTCGATATTATCTTCCTGCTGATAGCAGTGATTTTCGCAGCCATAGGCGGCACAACCGACGGTGTTTCATGGCCATGGATAGGAGCAGGTGTTTTCGGCGGAAGCGCTGTCGCCTACTCTATCTGGACCGCAACAATGAAGGAATAGGATTAGATCAGCGACATCAGGAAACTATTTACGGATATCGCATTCTCATATTATCCTTTCGGTAATTATGGAGTACATTCCAAATATATCATGATAATTTTGGAATACAATCCAAAAATCCCGAATAGTATTCAGATGCAGGAACTCAAAAAACCGAATGATTTTATTTGAACTGCAGACGGTACAGCCTTGGATAGTCTTCAGGAGCAAGATTCCATGCTACAATACCATGCTCATTGACTTCAACACGGATATACAGGGAATCAGGGAAGGCCGTAAGGTACACTTCGCGGATTTTCTCTCCTTCAGGTGAAAACACATCCCAGACCAGCCCCTTCGAAGTGCCCTGCTGTGCCCAGAGGTTGCCAAGAGAATCAATACCCAGTTTTTCTATTTGTGGCGCGTATTCAGGAAGCTCACCGCTTATCTGCTGGGTGTTGTCATCGATCGTTACCCTGAAGGAAGCCTGTGGAATATTCGTATATCTTGCGATATCTCCCAGGGGTACAAGAACCGGTTCCGATGATATGGTGTCAACAGGTTGCCCATCAAGGTCGTATACTTCTATGAGATAATTTGTCGAGTTCATTCTGTATATGTAGACATTACCGTTGTTTGCCGCTGCAAAAGCAATGTATCCGGGTCTGAAATCGTAACCTTCCTCGCTGAAATCGAAAAGGTGAGTGAACGGTGTAGCCCTTGGCTCCTCAGATATTCCCTCCCAGATATTAAGCTCGTATCCCATCCTGTAGGTTCCCTCCACCTGGCGCGTGGGGCAGGAGTATATAACGAAGCAGGAATCACTTGCAGCCGCCATGTTCAAGGGCATTTCAAAAACCAGGTTGGGTCTGCTGCCAAGGTATTCACCCTCAGCTGAGAAGAAACATACTTCCATACCCATCCAGTCAAATACTGCTATTCTGCCATCGCCCAGGACTGTCATTGTACCGGGAAGGGTAAATTCTCCCGGAGCTTCACCAATACCTCCAAAGGAAGAGACGAAATCTCCGTTTCTATCGTATGTTGAAATGAATCCCGTTGATCGATCAAAGAGGATAACATTCCCACCGGGCAAAGCCTCAGCTTTTATGATGGAGCCGATCATGTAACAGCTGTCACCCATGAGAACACCGATGGAATCGGTAACTATGAGTGTGTCAATTTCTGGACCGGTTGGCTCTTCAATGACAGGGGATTGTTCCCCACCGCAGGCGATGAGAACCAGCACAGATATGATAAAACAGAAAAGGTATTTCATTTCATTCTCCATACTAAATAGAGTTTCATTTTCCACCGGCGTACTGGCCGCACAGAATGATCAGGCTAGTAAATAGTAACTTGAAAGAGAAGTAACAGAGTTTGTAATAACTGGTTAACATAATTCCGACATGCAACGATCCGTACATTATCTACATTCTATATACGAATAAACATCTTGTCTGTCAAATCTTGACAATATAGCTATCTTATTGATACATTAGTACTTACAGATACGAAAAATATGAGGAGGAATTTCAATGCAAAGTTCAGCTCTTGAATATATCAGATGCCCGGAATGCAGAGGACATCTTTCAATTCACCTTGCGGCAAAGCGAAATGGTGACATCAGATCTGGTACTATGAAATGTACCGAATGCAGCAATCAATATCCGGTAATAATGGGCAGACCGGTACTGCTGCCGAATGCTGCAGTCAATACCTGGCAGGCTCCTGTGGATGAAGCTCTGGGAGTGATGCCAGGCACACCGGTTAATGGATTGCTTTCCCTCAACAGGCTGAAGGAGATCGGGATTGACAGGGCAATCGAACAATCAGGCAGTCGGTGTATCAAATCAGAAATGATTGAATCGGATCCGAATGCGGTCACAAAAGAAATGCTTGGAAAGGCAAGGTACCTGGATTCGGGGGAATGGTTCAAACACAAAGGAAGAGCGAAACGATTACTCACGTTTCCGGCTGAGGGTGGAGTCAATTATGACATCTTCAGAGAGTTTATGAACACGGTGCAAAGCACAAAAACGAGGGATCTTATTGATCTTCTTTCAGGAGGGGGATACGGAGTAACGCATCAGGCTTTTCAGAACAGGGAGCTGAGGCGGATTGCAGCGGTTGAACGGGATATGAAATGCCTGTGGAACATTCAGTACCGGTTCAAACATATCAGGCGAAGTTCAATCAGCGAAGCAATCGGAGGTGATGTACGGCGTCTTCCTATAGGATCGGAGAGTTTTGATACTGCGATGACCCTGCAGGGGCTTACTGAACTGCATGGAATCAGCGGATTCCTGAGGGAAGCGTATAGAGTCCTCAAGCAGGATGGTTACTACGTAGCTCTCTATTCGGAAGACCCTGTTACGTTTGATATCCTGCCTGTTTCCGATCTCAGAAAATTCGCTCTGGCAGCGGATCTTTATGCCGGGCATGAGCAGTTCATAAGCGCAGCGGAGAAAACCGGTTTCAGAGTTATCAGTACAGAAGCTCTCGAAGGTACGAGGGCAATAAAGAGAATCACTGTATTCAGAAAAATGTGATGAACAGTTCCGGTAAAATACGGTGGAAACATCAGCGGCTGAATAATGGATGTGCCTGGACATGTCTTGCGATGCTCCTCAGCAGATGGGGCATCGATATTGAAACTGAACAGCTCATTGCTGAAAGCATTATTCCATATCTGATTGAATACAGCACTATAGACAAATCCTTCAGAGCGGGAATGCTGGTCCAGCATACCGATGTATTCAACAGCATCACTCAGCCTTATGGGCTGGAGCATATTGATAAGCGTTTTTCAGATTGGGCTGCATATCGGAAGAAAGCCATGCATCTGCTGCAAGAAGGTATTCCATTCATGACAAGTATTGCGGTTGAGTTCATTCCTCTGCCTGCGTACGACAAATTCAGGAAATCGGGTGTTGAATCGCATGGACATGCTGTTGTCATCTTCGGCTGTGATGAAGAAGGCTTTCATGGACTTGATCCGGATGGAGGGCTTGATCGAAGCAGGCTCTATCAATTCGATTCGGTTAAAGATAAAGTTCAGTTCAGGATAACCTCTGATAATCTCAGGAAAGGGCTGGAGCAGAAACCAGGCAGGAGCTTTCTGATTGGCTGGCATAGAGCAGTGGAACCGGAACAGGGACCGGATATGTCGGATTATCTCAGAAGAAGCAGAGAGTCTGTTACAGTATTCCGGAATAGAATGAATGCTTTCAATGAAGAAATCAACAGTTCTGCTGATCTGTCGTATGAAACTTTCATGGAACGTGTTTACAGCTTGATTAAACCGATTGCGCTTGATCTCCGTGCGGCAATAGAAACAATTGATCCGAAATCGGAATGCCAGCGGAAACTATCTGATGAACTGCTGAAACTCCGAATAATGATTCAGGAGCATCAATCGAATTACGGATCAGATAATCTTCCAAACCTTCCTGAAATTACTGAAAGGATATGCACTCTTCTGACAGAGCATATTGAAAGCTATCTGATTCTATAGAGTCTGGAGTATCCAGATTAATCAAAACACATATTCAGCACTGTAAACCCAGGGATACACTATTCGTTGCTACAGCAGTAAAACTTGCAGCTATTCAAGTACATATCATGCAATCAAGTCCCAAACCCATGATAATTACTGCTCAGACAGTAAAAATTCATGGGCTATCTTTTTGCAGCCCTTGACTTGAACTTGAAATAGCACATTTTACTGTTAAGGCAGTAAATTCGAGGGGATCATAATGACTAATATTGTACAGATCATTGGAAGACTCGGTAAACTAGTGTGGTTTCATCGTAAGAAGGCTGGTTTGACGCAGATTCAACTGGCCGACCTGGCCGGGGTTGGGAAATCCACTGTCTACGATATCGAGAAGGGAAAGTCTACTGTTCAGATCAATAGTCTCTTTGCTGTACTTGCCATAATGAATATTGATGTCAAATTCTCAGGACCGCTGAGCGCTGCATTCGAAAAATGGTCCGCAGATCAATCATCAGATAAATGAGGGGCTGGATAAAATGATAATTCGGTGTCATATCCGGAATATCAGGATTTCAGGAGTTCTATCATGTCGGAACCGATAAGACAGGCAAAAGTGTTCATGCACGGTCAATGGGCTGGTATTCTGGAGGAGTGGGAGATCAACAGGAAATACAGGTTCGTTTATCGTGATAACTACGAAGGTCCTCCGATATCACTCACTATGCCTGTCGGGGAGAAAAACCATGAGTTCTCAAGGTTCCCTGCCTTCTTCGACGGACTTTTGCCGGAAGGGGAGATGCTTGAAGGTCTTCTCCGTCAGCGGAAGGTAGACCGGAACGACTGTTTTGCGCAACTCATGGCTGTCGGGAGCGAGCTGATTGGTGCAGTCACCGTTGAGGAAATCCTATGAATCGTTGTCCTATCACATATGATGAGTGCGGTGTAAGCTTGTACTCACAACGTGGATTGCGCTTGATGAATAAAAACCTTTCAGATCTGAATCATTTTCCACTGACTGCCTCAGAGCAGCGGAAGGAAGCTCTTGTTCGAGCTGGAAAAATATCGATTCAAGGTATCCAGCCGAAACTTAGCGCACGACTCAGCGTAAAGAAATCCGTTTTTGAAATAGTGGATAAGGGTGGTCACTACATTCTCAAACCGCAACACAGCATATACCCCGAGTTGCCGGAGAACGAGGGTCTCACTATGCATCTGGCTGACCTTGCAGGTATGGATGTTCCGTTGAACGGGCTGGTGTATTCAAGGGATGGCTCTCTCACATACTTCATCAGGCGATTTGACCGAGTCGGCAAAGGCACGAAGATTGCGACGGAGGACTTCGCGCAAATCAGCGGTAAAGACCGGGACACGAAGTACAACTTCAGCATGGAAAAGGTAAGTGCACTTCTTGAAAAGTACTGCACGTTTCCTGCTGTTGAGCGAGCAAAACTATTCCGAAGATCTCTCTTCAGCTTCCTGATTGGCAATGAGGACATGCACCTGAAAAATTTTTCCCTCATCCGTCGCGATTGCATGATTAAGCTGTCACCAATGTACGACTACCTGAATACGACAATCGCGCTTCAGGCAATAGGGAAACCAATTGAGGAGATTGAGGAGCTTGCTTTGCCATTAAGAGGTAAAAAGCAGAACCTGACTCGAAAGGACCTGATTGACTACTTCGGCCGGGAGAGGCTTCAGCTCACTGTAAAAGTGATTGATGGCTGCCTGCAGGTATTAGAAACAACAATTCCAGTGTGGTACGACCTTATCAAAACGAGCTTCCTGTCCGATCCCATGAAGATGCTCTATTCTGAACTGCTGCATCAACGTTGTGCTGTGCTGGGGCTTTGAAGAAAACATATCTCTGACGCTATAACACAATGTATTCTATATAGATAACAATGTATTCAGCTTAAATAATTGCACATTACCTCTTTCTGAAGTATTATTTACGGATAAATGATATTAGAATGAACGGGGGATTAACCCGGTGAAGCTTACGAAAACTGCTGTTTCAAGACCTGTTGCCGTTACTGTACTTTCAATTGTTGCCGCGCTTCTCGGTACTGTTGCCGTTATGAAAATGCCGGTGGATCTTCTTCCATCAGTGGAATATCCAAGGTTGACCATCGAAACTACTTATCCATCGTCCAGCCCTTACGAGGTTGAACGGCTTGTAACCGATCCTCTCGAGAATGCTGTTGCCGGTGTCAGAGGGCTCAGAAGCTATACATCCAGGTCTTATGGAGACAGAAGCCGCATAACCCTTGAGTTTGACTGGGGCGCGCGGATGGACTTCACAAGGCTCGAGGTAAGGGAAAAACTGGATGTAGCCGGATGGTCGCTGCCGGATGAGGCAGGAAGACCGACGATAGTTGATTACGATCCTTCCCGCAGACCTTTCATGGAAATACTTATGACAATGGAATCCAGTGACTGGACCGATGTCACTGATTTCGCGAGAAGACTGGTAACGACGCGGATTGATCAAGCTGAAGGTGTCGCGGGATGTGAAATTCAGGGCGAGGCCGATCCTGCTGTCTTCGTACGTTTGAGAGATGGTGTGGTTGAAGAGCTGAACATTAATCCTGAGACAATCGCGCTTGCTCTTCAGGGCGCAAATGTATCCATGTCGGGCGGGCTGGTGCGTGATGGGCAGCGAGAGTATTTCCTCTCACTTGAAGGAGAGTTTTCAACTCTTGAGGATGTTGAGAACACTGTTGTTGGAGTCAGAGGTGTTACACCGCTGCTGTTAAAAGATATTGCGGAAGTATCAATAGGAGAGAAACCGGTAACTGAGTGGGCCAGCTTCAATGGTGAGAGATGTCTTATCATAAGAGTCCGCAAGATGGCTGAGGCCAATACCGTTGAAGTTGCAAGGGAAGTCAGCGAGCTTGCATCCGAACTCGGGGAGGAATACGAAGCTCTTGATCTTCAGATTATTCAGAACGATGCGGACTTTATTGAGGAATCCATTGGTGAAGTGATAGAAGCCCTGATTCTTGGTGGCTTATTAGCATTTGGAGTTCTGTTCTTCTTTCTGAGAGACTGGAGAAGTCCTCTGATCCTTGGCCTCTCATTACCTCTCAGCATAGCAATCGCACTGTTCTTCCTGTTCATTTCAGGAGTTACACTTAACATTATGTCTCTTGGAGGTCTTGCTCTTGGAACCGGTCTCCTTGTGGATAATGCCGTCGTGGTGCTCGAAGCTATTTACAGAAGAAGAGAAAACGGAGAAAAGGCGATTGAGGGAGCCAATTCCGGTACCACTGAAGTCGGAAAAGCAATCACAGCCAGTACTCTTACAACACTCATAGTCTTTTTCCCTGTAGTCTATATGGAGGGAATCACCAGTCAGCTTTTCAGAGATCAGGCTCTGGCAGTCGGATTTGCATTGATAGCAAGCCTTCTGGTTGCGGTTACGATTATACCAACCCTGTCCGCGAGGATAAAGAATCTTAAGAAGAGTACGGATGTTACTACGAGGATGAAGGATCGATATGTCAGACTCATGCAGAAAGCTCTCAGGCACCCGGTAAAGATTCTATTAGGTGTTATAGCAGCTTTTGCAATTGCTGTTCTAATCGGTATGGGGCTCCCGATGCAGCTCCTTCCCAGTACACCGGTAGACCAGCTGGAGATATCCTATTCCGCTCCAAGGGGAACATCCATGGCTCAGATGGTTGAGCTTTCAGAAAGTGTGACTGATCTTGCGCTGTCCTCAGGTTCGGACTGGGTTTCAGGCCGAAGCGGAGTCCGTTCGGAGGAAGGTGTTGACGCAGTTTTAACTGCATCATACCCAACTCCCCGGGATGCCACCAGTGCTATGCAGCCACTGAGAGACGCATGGAACTCGGTATTCAGATTTCCGATAACAGTTGAGAAAAGGCAATCACTGCTGGGAGAGATTCTGGGTGGCGGCAGCTCCTTTACAGTCTATCTCGAGGGTGAAAGCATTGATGCAGATCTTGAAGCAGCACAAGGGCTTGTGCAGATACTATCTGGATTAGAGGGAGTTGAGTCCGCTAATTTGCAGTACCTTCCCGGTAAACCGGAGATGGTTCTTGATCTGGATCAGGAACTGATCAATCTGTTTGGAGTATCCGCGTCTGATGTGGCTGATTTTGTAGGAAGCCTCTCCAGGGGAATCACGGCCACAACCTATTACAGGCAGGATGAACGGGTTGATGTGGTTCTGCTGGCCGGAAGCGGCGAGGGTATTTCAATTGATTCACTGTTTCTCAGATCCATACCTACATCATCAGGATTACTTTCCATTGATAGAATAAGCGAACCGGTAAGACGACAGACCCCCGGCTTCATAGAGCATAACCAGGGGAACAGAGCAGTTGCCGTACAGATACAGGGATCCGGTAGTAATCTGGCAAAAATATCCAGCAGCGTATCCACAACAGCGGATACACTTCTGAGGGAAATTCCCGTCCGTCTTCGAACGGGAGACGAGATTGAGGAAATGAACAGAACCACATCCAACCTTGTACTTGCTGCTCTTCTTGCTATTGGTCTGGTCTACGTTCTGCTTGCCGCACAGTTCGAATCTTTCCGTGAGCCTTTTGTAATAATGTTTACTGTACCGCTTGGTGTTATTGGTGTTGTTCTCGGCCTGGCGCTTTTCGGACAGAGCTGGAATGCTCTCTCTGGAATAGGTCTTGTAGTTCTGTGTGGAATCGTGGTGAACGACGGTATTCTTCTTGTTGAACGGATCGGTCAGCTCAGGCAGGAGGGATTTGACAGAAATAATGCTATCATCCAGGCAGGCAGAGATAGATTCAGACCTGTTCTGATGACTACGGTAACAACAGTTCTCGGTCTAACCCCGATGGCCATAGGATTCGGTTCCGGAGCAAGCCTTCGTCAGCCGCTTGCTATCGCGGTCATTGGCGGAATCACCATTGCTACAGCACTCACTCTCGTGGTAGTTCCGATTCTGTACAGATTACTTTCGAGCAGGAGGGGTTCCATTGTCGGTCGTTGATCTGGTTCTTCACAGACCGCGGGGAACAGCTGTAATTTATATTGCTCTTCTCATTCTGGCCTGGGTCTCCTTCAATAGAATACCGATAGAGGGAACACCGGATACTACTCTGCCTACACTTCATGTTTCAGCTTACTGGTCAGGGGCCGACCCTGAAGCCATCTGTGAACAGGTTACACGTCCCATAGAAGAAGCCGCGCGAGAGATTGAAGGTGTTGTAGAGATATCTTCAACATCCAGGAATGGAAGCAGTTTTGTAAGTGTCTCATTCGAAAAAGGCACTGATATGGATGTTGCGGCAATGGAACTGACGGAGCGGGTTTCATTCCTCCGGGAAGAACTTCCGCAGGCAGTCAGAACCGGTAGCGTGACACAGGCTGTGCCACAGGAACTCGACAGTGAGGGTTTTCTTTTATATGCCCTCACCGGTGCTGAATCCTCTGTCCTTAAGCAGTTAGCCGATGATGAGATTGTTCCGAGGCTTGAACGGATAGACGGAGTAAGTTCAGTCATCGTTGAAGGTCTTGGTCAGCAGGAAATCGTAGCAGATATTGACAGGGATGCGCTTAACTCTCTTAATCTGACCCTTTCACAGGTTGCGAGTGCTGTCCATTCAGGAATCGTTGATCGGAATACAGGTGTCGTGGTTGACAGTTCCGGGCTGGAAGCAGTTCTAAGGATATCCACAGTTCCAGGATCGGTAGCCGAATTGAGAGAACTTGTTATCTCGAATCGGGGCGGGAGATTCATCACTCTCTCCGATATCACAAACAGGATACTTGTTGATTTTAATTCGAATGAAACCTTCATATTCAGGTACAATGGAATGGATCAGGTTATCCTTCAGATCGACAGGAATGCGTCCAGCAACGCTATTCGAGTAGCTTCTTCAGTCAAATCCAGAGTCGAGGAACTGATTAAGGAGCTGCCCGCTGGAATAGAGCTTAGTCTTACAGAGGATGGAACAGAGAGTATTACAGATGATTTGAAAGATCTGTCCTGGAGAGCCCTGATCGCTCTGGCTGCGATAGTCCTTATTCTTCTGTTTCTCAATCGCAGCCCGCTTTCCACACCTCTTATCATAAGTTCCATACTTTTCTCGGCCGCGATGGCTGTTACTGCTGTATATCTGGCCGGTTACAGTATCAATGTTCTTACGCTCAGTGCACTCGCGATAGCGTTCGGACTGCTGGTTGACGGGGCTGTTGTTGTTCTGGAAGCTGTTGGATTCAGGCGAAGGCAGGGTCTCTCACCAATGGAGGCGGCAAGGATAGGTGCGAAAGAAGTAGCTATGCCGATCCTGGGAGGCATACTGACTACCATGGTTGCTCTCGTACCGCTTCTTGCAAGTGAAGGAATCCTGAAGCTTTATTATCGTCCATTTGCGTTTACAATTGCCGCCACACTTACGGCTTCATTCTGTATCTGCCTTACTCTGGTTCCCTCAATAGCCGCGAGATGGAAGTCCAGGAACTGGTTCAGGGAAAGAAGATGGGACAGACATCTGGCAAGGGGTATCGCGGTTCTCCATCACAGACCTCTTATAGCGGTTATGATAGCATTTCTTCTCGTGTCTGGAGCGGTATGGGTATTTATCACAAAAGTCGAGAAGGGGCGTGAATGGGCTTTCAACTTCGATCCGGACTACGTCATGGTCTGGCTGCAGTTCCCGCCGGGTACTCCTCAGGATATTGTCGATACAGCCGCACAGGGATTTGAGGATATACTGGCCAACAGGGAAGGTATTGTTTCTACCAGAACCCGAGTGATGGGTGAGAGTGCCAGCATTTATTCAGTATTGACCGATGAGGCTGTACAGACCGGTTACGGTCTGCAGATCGAAGCCGAAGCTAGAGCTCGCGCCACGACGCTGGGAGGAGTGCGTTCCATCTATGTACGCGGTATGAATCCTGAACCATACTGGCGAAGCACAAGAAGCGCAGGGATGATGCAGACCATAGAGCTGCGCGGATTCGATTACCAGGGGCTCAAGAATATAGCGCTCTCGATGCAGACAATGCTTGAACGGCACCCGAGGGTTGGAGAGGTTAATATCAACTTCGATCCCAGAAATCCTGAACGCAGTCAGCTTGCTATTGTCTTTGACAGACAGGAACTGGCTGATCTTGGAATCAATCCTTTCCAGATACTTCAGGCGTTCAGATACAATCTTGCCGGTGGCTATGGCGCGGAGGTTCAGATAGGTGATGAAAGCCTCGACATGACCTTCAGGACTGACGGGATGGATAATCCGGAATTGTCTGATGTTCTGGAAAGCAGGATATTGACCATTGGCGGAACCATGGAGCTTGGGGACATCATTCAGATCGATACACTCGAAGTTCAGGGTTCCATTGAAAGGGAGAACGGGGAGTACATAAGAACAGTTGCGTATTCCTTTATGGGAGCGGAGAGAATGGCAGCCCGTTTCAGGGTCACTCTGCTGGACAATCTTGTTCTTCCATCCGGATACAGGGTACATGAGGCTGAGTATATCCCGTTCTGGCTGCAGGACGATGACACCGATATGAACCTTCTGGTAATTCTTGCGATAATTGCCGTGTTCGCCGTGACAGCTATTGTGTTCGAATCATTCAAGGCGCCTTTATATATTCTGGCAGTCATCCCGATGGCTATGGTTGGAGTTGTCGCCGGATTCTGGATATTTGATAAGGTATTTACGCCGCAGGCTTACGTTGGGAGCGTGTTCCTAGTTGGCATTGCGGTGAACAATTCCATACTCCTTGTTGACAGTTATCAGAAAAAGAAGAGAGCCGGAATGGATACAAAAAAGGCCGCTGACATGGTTGTCTCCGAACGGCTGCGGCCTATCCTTCAAACCAGCGCTACTACTATTCTCGGATTGCTGCCTCTGGTTCTCTGGCCAATGAAAGAGGTTCAAGACCTCTGGAGTACATTGTCATTTACAGTTGTATGCGGAATGGTAATCTCAACACCTCTGGTTCTCATTTCGCTGCCGGCACTAATACAGTTAACTTCCCGGAAAGGGAGGATGAAGAAGTGATACAAAAAGTAATATCAGGATTTCTGATAGTGTTTCTCATGATTGCAGCATGCGGTGGTGAGGAAGAAGAAATTGAGATGGAAACACTTGAGCCTTCTCCTCTTCCGGTAACAGCGGAAGCAGCTTCGGTGGATACCCTTTTCGAAGTCGTTAATTCAACCGGCAGGATAACCTCTGCCAGAACTCAGTCCCTGTCCGCAATGATACAGGGAGAGGTAGTACAGGCACCCGCGTATGCAGGCGAAGAAGTGAGAGACGGTGAAATAGTATTCAGGATTGCCTCAGGTGAAAGTGCTTCCAGGCTTTCGAGTGCAAGCAGTTCATACCGGAACGCGCAGGCTATCTACGAATTCGAGTGTGAGAATTACAGAGGTGATCTCACGCCGGAGATACAGAGTATGCTGCGCCAGACAACAGGGTTGGCCGATGCGCAGACAAATCTCGCAGGAGCTCAGACACAGTATAGCAACTCCGCGATAACAGCGAGTTTCAATGGAGTCATTTCAGATATTTCCGCGAGGGAGGGGATGGTAGTCTATCCAGGAACTGTATTGGGTGAGATTATCGATCCCTGGAGTCTTCAGGTTGAAGTCAATCTTGATGAGAGAGCACTTGTTCAATGTATGCAGGGACAAAGGGTATATGTGACTATTCCCTCATTAAGAGATACGACTATTATCGGAACGGTTGCATCCGTTTCTCCGATAATTGATCCCTCTCTCAGAGCCGGCAGAGTAGTTATTGATCTTCCGGTTATTCCAGGTCTCCGATCAGGAGCCACGACAAGGGTCGAGATAGTAATAGCGGTCTATTCAGATCAACTGATTATTCCTGAGGAAGCGGTTCTTATAAGAGATGACCGAGATATGGTCTTCGTTGTCGAAGATGGTCATGCTAAATGGCGACAACTTACGCTAGGGCCGAAGGGGAGAGGTTATGTTGCGGTGCTGGAGAGTGATCTGGAAGGTGTGGAAGAAGGCGAGCAGGTAATTACTTCTGGACACTATTCCCTTGCTCACGATGCACCGGTGGCGGTAGTCAATTAGCGGGGTCGGACATAACATCGTACACTTGTGATATTAGTATACGCTAATAAACAATAATATAAATAACAATTATATATACTATTTGTGAATCATTCTACTTATATCATTATTCTCTCAGTTTGTATCTGATTCATAAGTGCCGCAAGTGGCGTCCGACCCCACCCGCTTCAGGAGAGAGAGTAAGTATGTATTTCGGCTCAGTGATTATGCTTGCATGTGCTGCAACATTCTATCACATCGGTAAAACGGAATATCATAAAGGTATACTTCTATTTCTCATAAGTATACTTGTATGGAATGGAACAAGTTTCTTATTTGGATGGGGCTGGCTTATGTGTGTTGTGGGACAGGTTGGACTCTATGGCATACTGACTATCATCAACCTGTCACGTCCGCCTCGCTCATTCTAAGAGTACATTCGGATTATTTCACCTGATCTGAACAGTGCCGAATTGGGGCATGAAAGAACATTGCAGAAGGCAATAGCCTGGTGCGGATCCTTTTTCGGATAAAGATACGCCATTACAGTAAGAGCATCTGTGTTGCATGGACAGCTGCCAAGAACATCAAGTGAAGTGCCGCAATGAGGGCATGACAAATCAAGTATCTCATCCGGATTCGCGTCGCCTTCCAGTACCTGGTAAGCTGAATCTCCGAGCACAGCTGAAAGGGCCACCAGGCCATCTCCACTTCTCCTGCCTGAGAATTTGACTACTATCGCCGGATATTCTGAAACAAGATGATCCAATGAAATCAGATTGTGTCCTTTGGGGCAGTAGACTGCATTTACAACAACCTCGGTCTTTTCCTTCTCGTTTTTATCGTGGCTCATCTCGGGAATCTTTAATCTTCCTTTGTCATCAAACATGCTTCCAGGCATGAAATGCCCCTTTCGATATGTTTATTAATACCATTCTCAATAACGCAATGATAGATAGAAATCGTCAGTTGGGAAAGGGTTGAGATTACAAATAACCTACTAATGTTATGGGAAAATTGTATAAAAGCTTCAATCAGAGTATGATAGGTATACTGTTATGAGTATGAAACTTTGCGCCTAACTGATATCCGAAAGGAAGTAGAGATGAATCGCGGTTTACAATTTATGTTTCTTGTGCTGATGTCGGGTATGCTTGTGCTGACTGCCTGTGGAGAGGAAGGGAGTCCTGCTCCTCAGGATGATTCTTCTCCTTCTGATGTCGCTATAGATCATATTGAATCGGAGGGCGCTGCTGATCTGATTCCTCGAGCAGTTCTCTTCGGTAATCCCGAGAGAATCAGACCTCAGCTTTCACCTGCCGGTGATATGATAGCCTACATCGCTCCGGTTGACAGTGTTCTTAACCTGTGGGTGATGAATATTGATGGCAGCGAGCCAACGCAGCTTACCTTCGACACAAACAGAGGTGTTATAAATTACTTCTGGGCAGAGAATAACACTCATATTCTTTATATGCAGGATCTTGCCGGCGAGGAAAACACTCATGTTTACAGGCTGGATGTTGCTACAGGTGATGTGCTCGATATGACTTCTTATGAGGAAGTTAAGGCTTATGTCAGTGCTACTGACGAAGATCAGCCGAATACAGTACTTGTGGAAACGAATCAGATCAATCCAATGTTCTTCGACGTCTATTCATGTGATCTGGAAACCGGTGAACTTACCCTCCTGCAGGAGAATCCCGGAACAACTGAAGACGGCGACATGGTGCTGGGATATATGACTGATGAGAATCTCAATGTACGTGGAATGGGAACGATTGATCCTGAGGACGGAACGATAGTCATTTACCTTAGGGATGTCGGTGCTGAAGAATGGGTGGAATTCATATCTTTCTCGGCTCTTGACAGTGTTTCTCCCGAGAGGTTCAGCAATGACGGCAGGGGTCTCTACTACCAGTCCAATCTTGAGTCGAATACTACAAAACTTCTTTATCAGGATCTCGACACAGGAGAGATAACCGAGATCGCACACGATTCGCTTGCCGATCTTGGCGGAGTATCTTTTGATCCGTTCACCGGAGAACCCAGAGCGGTCAGTATCCATTATCTAAGACGGAATGTAGAAGTGCTTGATGCATCAATACAGGATGATTACGATTTTCTGGGAAGCTATAATCCCGGAGATTTCGCCATGGTTTCGAGAGATAACGCTGACAGTACCTGGATTGTAGCTTACTTCACACCGCAGAATCCAGCTTCTTATTACGTTTACGACCGTACTTCTAAAGAAATGACCTTCCTTTTCACAGCTATTCCGGCTCTGGAGGATTATCAGATTGCGGATATTAAACCGCTTCTCATACCCGCAAGTGATGGGTGGGAGCTTCCGAGTTATCTAACCCTTCCTGTTAATGCAGCAGATGAACCGCTGCCAATGATTCTTTATGTTCATGGCGGTCCATGGGCCAGGGACTATTATGGTTATGATCCTTTCGCGCAGTTGCTTGCCAACAGAGGGTTCGCAGTACTGCAGGTTAACTTCAGGGCATCAACCGGTTTTGGCAAGGAACACATGAATGCAGGTAATAAAGAGTGGGGCGGACTGATGCAGGATGACCTGACCGATGCTGTCAGGTGGGCCATAACTGAAGGTATCGCAGATCCTGCCAGAGTTGTGATCATGGGCGGTTCTTACGGAGGGTATGCCACACTTGCGGGTGTAGTATTCACACCTGACCTTTACTGCGCCGGTGTGGATTTCTTCGGGCCATCAAATCTGGTTACTTTCAGAGAGACTGTGCCTCCTTACTGGAGACCTCTTGATGCCATAATGGATATCAGGATCGGTGATCTTGAAGAAGATGCGGAGATGCTTCAGGACAGATCCCCTCTAAATCATGTTGAGAATATTTCCGTTCCCATGCTGGTAGTACAGGGAGCCAATGACCCTAGAGTAGTTCAGGCTGAATCAGATCAGATGGTCGAAGCTCTCAGAAACAACGGTAACGAGGTTTACTACATTGTTTACGGTAACGAGGGACACGGATTCGCGATTGAAGCGAACAGGCTCGAATTCGCCGGAAGAATTGAGGAATTCCTTCACAATCATGTACGTGGTGTTGAGTGTCAGCTGTTCGAAGAAATTCCTAATTCAACTGCTGAAGTGAGATAGATACTTTCAGGAAGCAATACCGGGGGCATGGGTATCCATGCTCCCGGTTCTTCTTCAGTGCGATTATCTTATGATGGTGAACAGTGAAGACCAGCTGTTCTGAGAATCTGAGACTCTGAGGCAGTATACCGCAGGTGGAAGATGTGTGCAGGGAATGGTGAGAACTGTTTCCGGTCCGGCGGGGAGTTCCTGTCTGAATACGCATCTTCCGGTAAGATCATATATCCATACGTTTGCAGGTGCAGAAGCAGGATTTAAGGCGGGAACCGAGAGTCTTACAGCCTGATTAACAGGGTTACAGAGAATATCGAACATGAAGGCAGCAGGTAATTCCCCATCACCTGAAATCCCGACCCCTCCGTCAAGCGAGGCGTATATGTTCCAGGAGCTGCTTCCTCCCGTACCGGCCCACGTAATAACGCCGTCAGATAGTGCAGGCAGCCATGCCTCCCCTGCTGGATTCACCAGCTGAGAGGGGCTGGACCATTCCGTGCCTTCAAGAGTGCTCTGCCATATTTGAGCGTCAGCACCATTTCCAACCTGCCATGCGGCGAAGATATTTTCTGCTGGAGAGAGTCCGGCTGTCGGCGCGAATACCTGAACAGTTGAGGATGAGAATAACTCTTCCTCAGCGTCCCATCCGGTTCCGTTCCAGAATCGCGCAATAATTCTTGAATTGTCGTCATCTTCCTGCCAGAGAAGGAGAAGTGTGCTTCCTATAAGTACGAGTTCAGGTGAGCGGCAAAAATTACCGGAGGATACTTCCACAGGAGCTGAGAATCCTGTTTCACTTCCCATGGTCCACATTATTCTCTCACCTGATGTGGTTCCCTCGACCCATGCCGCATGAAGATAACCGGAAGTGTCAGCTGCTGCGGTTGGTGATATGTCTCCTGTATCGATGTCGGATATGTAAGTTTCCGGGAATGATCCATCAAGCGCTTTAACCATTATATCACCTTCACCGCGCCTCCATACCTGCCAGATAAGCCACATCCTGTCCGTAAAAACCAGTTGTGGAGAACCGTCATAGCCATCACCGTTTGCCGCTATGGTTACATTGTTGAAAAACGATCCTGAAGCGGTCTTCACGTTGTATCCATATGTCGAAACATCGAAATCGCTCCATGCAAGCCAGGGCTCACCGTTTCCGTCCAGCGCCATGTCAGGCGTAACATCCCAGTATTCGTCGGCGTCAACGTAGTAAACAGAACTCCATACATTGCCATCCCAGTTTCTTGCGGCTATATCCAATCTTCCGTTTTCGGCTGTGAGCCAGGCAATCCAGGTATTGTTTCCAGAAGATGCTGTAACAGGATAACAGTCAGAAAAACTGCTGGTTGAAACCTGAATGTAATCATCTGTTTCATCCGATACCGGGAATGTTGATGATAAGCGATCTCTGCTTGAGAGCGGCATAATTGTAGGATCGCCAAGCAGCACGCATCCGTAGTGCCAGTCCTCATTATAAATTCCTACGTTCGTGAACCAGGTTCTGAATGCGACTCCTGGTATTTTGCCTGAGCCGATAGGTTCATAGAATTCACTGAAATCCAGCATAGCCCCTGTCTTGGTTGATCCGATAGCAAGAAGGCCATAATCCGTTCCAAAGAGATACCAGTTTCCAAGACAGTTCGGTTCCGTCCATCTGCAGTTGGAGCACGCGAAGAGCTGAACGAATACAGTCTGCGGGTTTATGCAGGAAATCTCGGGAGCCATGACAGTGCCGCCGTAACCTGATGACACTTTGAAAGTATGTCCCCATGGTGATGAGTGGGACATAAGATGAACGAATTCGTAACCTTCTGTCAGCTCTGCCTTGTAGTTGTCTGCGGTAGTCTGAGAATTATTGTTCACAACAGTGACTGTTGTGTAAATACTTTCCAGGCCGGAGCTGCCATAATAACTCCAGTCATCATCGTTGAAGGCAAGCGCCCTCGCCGGTACCGACAGGCTTCCGGTTCTGTAAAGGTGATTTGCTGTGAAGTAATCCTTCAAAAGACTTATCTCATTTCCGAACTCCATCGCATGAGCATCGATTCTCCCCACCCAGATCTCCGGGGCCTTATCACCGGAAAGACTATCCAGCAAGCCATCTTCGTCCATGTCTAGCCATATTCCATCCAGGTCCATCAGATAGAGATCCATCGGAAATTCCTCGTGTTTATCTTCGAACTCATCCATCTCATACCACGCTCGCGGAAGGTTTCCGACGAGTACCGCTCCGCTGATATCTGAATGCATCTGGAGGAACGTCCTGAGATCAGCTGCTGATCCGCCGCTCATGATCCAGGGAGTAACATTCCAGCCCTCCGCTGACAGATCGGATTCGAACTGTGCAAGCTCTGAAGCAAGAGGGATCTCAAGCCCTTCTGCGATTACGATGATTATATCCGAATCACCTCTGTCAGGAGAGACGGAAACCGATCTGTGAAAATCTGCCGGAAGAATTGAAAGCGGAGATGGCTCAACCTGTGCCATTGAGCGCTGCGCCGATCCCACCGGAACGGGTGTCTGAACAAGAAGGGCAAGCAGAAGCAGTGTATTCATTATTTACCTCTCCCAAAGAGCTGCTAGTATGCTCTGGCGAGAATAGCTTTAACTTTTGTATTCCTTCCGGTCATGATGCATTTGCCGGAACCTCCGGTCTGATCAAGGGGGATACATCTGACTGTGGCTTTTGTCTCCTGCTGGAGTCTTATTTCATCATCAGTGTCGCCATCCCACCATACACTGTAGAAACCCGGTTTTTCATTGATCGCTTTCGCGAATTCTTCAAAGGATTCTGCCGTATATGTTCTTTCGTTCAATTTCGTTGTTGCTTCATTGAGCATTTCTTCCTGTATTTTATCCAGCAATCCGGGGAGTTCGCTGGAAACACTATTCAGTGATATCTTGAATTTGCCATCTCTTCCTGGATTGTTCCTGGGGCTGAGCATTACATATCCCTCTTCAATATCCCGTGGGCCGATTTCAAGTCTGAGAGGAACACCTCTTACTTCCCAGTAATTGAATTTGAAACCTGGACTCATCCCTTCACGGTCGTCCAGTTTCACTCTGATATCCCTGCTTCTGAGTTCAGACGCTATCTTTTCCGATACTGCCATAGTCTCTTCCCTCGTAGCATCCTTGAGTATTGGCACGATCACGACCTGGACGGGTGCAAGCCTTGGCGGCAGGCGGAGTCCATTCTTATCACCATGGACCATGATCACACCGCCAATCAGTCTGGTTGATACGCCCCAGCTGCTTTGGTGCACGTATTTCTGCTCGTTGCTGCTGTCCAGATACATGGTATTGAAAGCTTTTGCGAAGTTTGTACCCAGATAGTGGCTTGTACCGCTCTGAAGAGCCCAGCCGTTCCCCATCATTGCTTC